>JAAUSA010000021.1 GCA_012031975.1 Alkalinema sp. RU_4_3
AACATAAGACTCATGCAATCCAACCTCACCACACCCATCGGCATCGGCATGATCGGCACCGGCTACGCCGCCAAAGTCCGCGCCGAAGCCATCAATGCCGAACCCCGCGCCAAGCTTGTGGCGATCGCTGGCAACACCCCTGACAAAACCGCCGCCTTCGCCCAAACCCACAACACCCAAGCCCTGCCTTCCTGGTCCGCGATCGTCAACCACCCCGACATCCAAATCGTCGTGATCGCCAACCTCAACCAACAGCATGCCGACATCGCCCGCGCCGCCCTGTTCGCCAACAAGCATGTGATCGTCGAATACCCCCTCGCCCTCGATCTCTCCACCGCCCAATCCCTACAGTCCCTCGCCGACAACAAAAACCGCCTCCTCCACGTCGAACATATCGAACTCCTCGGCGGCGTCCACCAGGCCCTCCTCGCCAACCTCACCCGCGTCGGCAATCCCACCTACGCCCGCTACGCCACCGTCACTCCCCAGCGGCCCGCCCCCGCCAAATGGACCTTCCACCACGAACAATTCGGCTTCCCCCTCGTCGGTGCCCTATCGCGCCTCCATCGCTTCACCCACGCCTTTGGGCAGGTCGAAAGCGTCAGCTGCCGCGCCAACTACACCCCCAGTGACACAAACCCCCACCCCTACTACGGTGGCTGCCTCTGCTCCGCCCAGATTGCCTTTAAAAACGGGACGATCGCCGACATCATCTACGGCAAAGGCGAAACCGTCTGGATTCCCGAACGCAAACTTGAGGTCCAGGGCGATCGCGGTGCCCTCCTCTTCGACGGCGACGCCGGATACTTTATTGATGGCGAGGGCCAGCAAGCGATCGAAGTCGCCAGCCGTCGGGGACTCTTCGCCCGTGATACTGCCGCCGTCTTGGATCACCTATTAGAAGGTGAACCCCTCTACGTCACCTTACAGGAGAGTCTGTACACCCTAAAAGTGGCGGAAGCAACCCGCATCTCCGCTGAATCTGGGCAAATCATCCAGATTTCGTAGAGAATTCAACCCGAACAATACCTAGAAGCCTAGGCCTATTCGACCCCATAATGTTGAATGGGACTGATACTTCTATGGTTTGTTGTGGAACCATGAATAAAGGGTTATCTATGCATCTAACGATCGAACAACTGAGGTGATTCACGCCCCTTGGGCCTCACTCTCTATACATTTACCGCCCAATCTTTAGATCGAGTTCCCATGACAGAGTGCGCATTCATACCTAGCCCCTCAGAAATGCTGCCGGATGATCCGGTAGTACTTCAGATCATGGTCCATGATTTACAGAAGCAACTCGATCGCCTCCGTAATCCCACCGCTGGATTCCAGGGTGAAACCCTAGGCAAGCAGACCTCCTCCGCATTCTTGCGCCAATTGCTCGATAGCATTCCCGACCCAGTTTTTGTCAAAGATGAAGACCACAATTGGGTCATGGTCAACCAAGCCTACTGTCAGCTCATGGGAATCGATCGCCTCGATCGCATCGGCAAAACCGACTACGACTTCATGCCCATGGAGCAGGCAGAGCTCGAATGGCTTATGGATGAACATATATTTGCCACAGAAGATGAAGACATCAGCGAAGCCTATCGGGTCGATGCCCTAGGGGAACCCCAGTATCTTTCCACCAAGAAAATCTGCTTCACCACCGATCAAGGCGAAAAACTGATGGTCGGAGTGATTCGGGACATGACCGATCGCAAACAAATCGAAGACCTCGCCCATGATTCCGTCCTCCAGGCCAAGCTCAAAACTCAACAGCTCGCCGAGGCCCTCAAAGAATTGCAGCAAACCCAGCTCCAGCTCATTCAAAGCGAGAAAATGTCCTCCCTCGGACAGCTCGTATCGGGCATTGCCCATGAAATTAATAATCCCGTTAATTTCATCCATGGCAACCTGATCCATGTTCAGCAATATCTCCGGGAATTAACCTTATTGCTATCCACCTATCGCGAATATCAGGCTTTTTTACCCGAGGAAGTATTACAGCTTGAGCAATATATAGATGTGCAATTTATTTTGCAAGATATCCCCAAGCTGATGGGATCAATGCAGGCTGGCACCCAGCGCATTCAGGACATTGTCTCCTCCCTAAGACTCTTCTCCCACCTCGATGAATCCGGCTGTAAACCCACCGATATCCATGAAGGGTTAGATTGTACGATTCGCCTCCTAAAAAGCCGTTTGCAGGCCGACCCCCTTTGTCAGGCGATTTCGATCGAATGTGTCTACGGTGATTTACCCCTAGTGGACTGCTACGGCGGTGAATTAAACCAGGTCTTCATGAATCTATTAGTCAACTCGATCGATGCCCTCGCCAGCCGTCAAGCCAGCGTACTCAATACCCGAGACACCTTTGTGCCAATGATTATGGTGACGACAAAACAGATACAAAATGAAGTTCTAATTAAAATTACAGACAACGGCACGGGCATTCCCAAGGAAGTTCAAAAACGGATTTTTGACCCCTTCTTCACCACAAAAGCGATCGGCAAGGGCACAGGCATGGGCCTCCCCATCAGCTACCAAGTGATCGTCGATCGCCACAAAGGCAAACTCAGCTTCACCTCCATCCCCAACGAGGGCACCACCTTCAAAATCCAACTTCCCTTAGGTTTGAAAAACAAGACTACAATTGAATAGACCTCGGATCTAATTGCCCATGCTGCCCACCAGTCCGACATACCTTCTCCTCCTTGGCCCCGCAGCGATCGCCACGGCCCTCGCGCTCCTGACAGGGAATGTTTCCGGCGCCGTGGGATTGATGCTCCTGGCCGATTTGGTGATTTTAGGATTGATGATTTTAGATGGATTGCTCAGCCGCCCGGACCTGCCGACGATCGCCCGCAAGCTCCCCCATCGATTGTCGATCGGCCGCGAGAACCCGATCACCCTTACCCTCACGGGCAAAGCGCCTAGTCTCGTTCAGATTCGTGACACCCCACCCGCTGAACATTTTCGCATCACGCCAGCGACCCTGACGACGACACTAGAAGCCGACAGCACCGTCGATCTGACCCACAGCGCCTTCCCGACCTACCGAGGGCAGTACCAATGGGGCGATATCTACCTGCGCCAGCGGAGTCGTTGGAGACTGGCCTGGATCGATCGCAAAATCCCCGCCCAAGAGACCGTCGCCGTTTACCCTGACCTCCTGGGACTGCGCGCCCTGACCATCCGTATGGCTCTCCAATCGGCTGGAGCCCTCCGCCAGAAGCGCCGCATCGGCATCGGCACTGAATTTACGGAACTGCGCGACTACAGCATGGGGGATGACCCTCGGTTGATCGATTGGAAAGCCACCGCCCGTCGCAGTCGTCCTTTGGTGCGTGTGCTTGAACCCGAACAGGAGCAGACCCTGATCATCATGCTCGATCGCGGTCGGCTGATGACGGCCCAAGTGGAAGGCCTGGCTCGGTTTGACTGGGGTTTGAATACGGCGCTGGCCCTGGCGCTTACTGCTCTTCACAGAGGGGATAAAGTGGGGTTTGCGGTGTTCGATCGCGCCATCCACACCTGGATTCCGCCCCAGCGGGGTCAAACCCATCTGAATCAGTTGATCGATCGCCTTACACCCATCCAGCCTGAACTGATCGAACCTGACTATATGGGCGCTGTCAGTACGTTGACTGCTCAACAGAGTCGGCGAGCGTTGGTGGTGATGATTACGGATTTGGTGGACCAGACGGCTTCGGCGGAGCTGCTGGGGGCGATGGGGCGGTTGGCGCCGCGTTATTTGCCGTTTTGTGTGACCTTGCGCGATCCCTTGGTCGATCGTCGGGCGAAGGAGTTTGCGTCAGATATTGAAGGGAATTATGCCCGTGGTGTGGCGTTGGATATGCTAAAAGATCGAGCCCAGGCCTTTGAGAAGCTGCGGCGGCGGGGAGTGTTGGTACTCGATGCGCCAGCGAGTCAGGTGTCGGATCAGTTGGTCGATCGGTATTTGCAGTTGAAGCTTCGGAATCAGCTTTAGATAATCGATAAATAGGGGAACGATCCTGAATAATCGCCCCCCCTAAAAACCATTCTCCAATTGACCCAGGGAACTTAATGTATGAAGAAACTAGAAATTAGTAGCTATCGTCACCTTTAATCGTTTGGACCTCAATTAAGCGATCGGCCAAATTCAACCGATTGGCGATCGCCTGGCGCAGGGACAGCCGAATCGTCGGATCGGCGATCACCTGATTGGCCATTTCACGGCATTGGGCACCGCTCAGGATATCCATTTCATCGAGCCAGCGGAGCCTGTGATAAATCGTCTTCGGCGAAAGCTGAAGGGTTGCTGCTGTCATGGGGAGATGGCCTCCTTAGTGTATAGAAATGGTGGTTATTGCATCGTAACCTTAGGCAGATCTAGCATAACGGTCAGTCAATCGGAGAATAGTAGCCATTGCGACTACCGTTACTTTTAATCATAAGGGGGATCGATCGATCTCCACCAATGAGAGATATGTGACTATATTTCAAAATGTAATGATTTGGTAATGGTTTGTTACTAAGGGGGTGGGGGTGAGGCGATCGACCCTCCAACTTGCATAGGCTCCATAGGCCCCGATAGACAAAGCTCCACAAGCAAACACAACCAGGAGCAATCGCCATGGCCTCTCAACAAGCCCCCACTGCCACCCCCACCGCCACCCAAGAAAAACCTAAGCACCCCCTCCAACAGAACGTAACAGCCTCCATGATGGTCACCATCCTTATCGTTGCCGTTCTCAGCCCCGTGGCAAAACACCAAATTCGCGAATTTTTCAAAACCAATCACATCAATAATCAACTCAAAGAACTCTTGGAAGTTCCCGCATTCAGCGCCCTTAAAAAAGCTGATCCCACCGTCTACGATCAAATCGAGAAAGACCTCGCAGTCTCCCTAAAAGCTGACGAACCCAGCGAAAATCAGAAAAAAATCATCGCTACTGCCCTCAGTAAAGCATTGCCCAAATATGCTGCCCAAGCCTCCGATGATGCCCTGCTCAACTGGACAAAATCCCTTCAAAAAGCAGTTTTCCAAGATCCTCAGGCCTGCAAAGCCCAAATAGAAACAGGCACAACCATTAATCTAGACTCCCAGGCAAACCAAGAGCTGATGGCTGCAACGGGTGGATTGGTCGAATCCGGTGCCCTGGGTCAAAAGCCTGCTCCCATTGATGCTACCCGGATAGAACAGGGTCTAAGTACCGTCCGATCGAACATCACAGCAATTCACGGCGATCGCACCGCCCTACTGGCCGACAGTCAGACCATGAAACAGGACCCCAAAAAATCCTGTGCCATCCTAAATGACTTCTACGCAGAAATCGCCAAACTCCCCAAGCCTGAAGGCGGCGCAATCCTACGCAACATTTTTGGCAAACAGGCCTCCTAAAGATCGCTAATTCATCTCCGACAAATTGATTCTGGGATCGACCGCCTTCAATAACAAATCCGCGATCAAATTTCCCAGAATCAACATCACCGCCCCCATCATCAGACTCGCCATCGTCAAATACAAATCCTGGGCCTGCACCGCCTGCAAAATCAAACGCCCCAACCCCGGCCAATTAAAGAAAAACTCCGTAATAAATGCCCCGCTCAGCAAGCTCGCAAACTCAAACCCCAGCAGGGTAATCAACGGGTTCACCGCATTGCGCAACGCATGGACATAGATCACCCGTGACTCCGGTAAACCCTTAGCCCTGGCCGTCTGAATATAATCCTGGCGCAACACATCCAGCAATTCCCCCCGCATAATCCGCTGCAATCCCGCAAAACCTGTAATGCTCAGGGCGATCGTCGGCAAAATCATATGCCACAAGATATCCAGCACCTTGCCCAAGGGATTAAGATCATTATGGTAAATACTCGTCATATCCCCCACAGGCAACAGCGGCGACAGCTTCTGCGCCACAATCAGCAATAGCAACCCCGTAATAAAACTCGGAAAACCCTGACCAATGTAGCTGATTACCCGGAGCGATCGCTCCACCCAGATATTCCGACTCACCGCACTCATAATTCCCAGGGGAATTCCCACGGCCCAGGTAAAGATCAGCGAACTCATGGCGATCAGCAGCGTTGCTGGAATTCTTTCCCATAGCATCTCCGTCACCGGACGGTTATAGACCATGCTCGGGCCAAAGTCCCCCCGCGACACAATATTCCACAGCCAAAAGACATATTGCTCCAGCCAAGATTTATCTAACCCCAACTGCCGCCGTTTTGCTTCAATAAACTCCGGCGAAATCTTTGGATTCTCCTTCAACGTATCGAGGAAATCCCCCGGCGCCAACTGACAGATAAAAAAGCACAGCCCCGACGCGATCAACAGTGTCAGCAGCGCCTGCCCCAATCGCTTGTAGATATAAATCGCCGTATCACCCGAGAGCGATCGCCCCAGGTTTTGAGCGAAGACTTGCAAGGGAGGCGTGGTTTTGGCTGCGGTAGTCATGGCGATCGGGGAATAGGGAGAACTGGACTAATATTCAATCAACGAAACGATCGGCACCTGCGGCAGATTCTTCCGCCCCTCCAAAAAGGTCAACTCACTCAGAAAGGCAAACCCCACCAACTCCCCACCGCCCAGTTCAATCAACTTCGCCGTCGCCGCCGCCGTACCCCCCGTCGCGATCACATCATCGACGATCAACACCCGCTTGCCCGGCTCGATCGCATCCTTGTGCATCTCCAGGCGATCGGTGCCATACTCCAGGGCATACTCCACCGAGTAAGCCTCCGACGGCAACTTCCCTGGCTTACGCACCGGCACAAACCCCGCCCCCATTTGACAGGCCATCGGCGCGGCAAAGATAAACCCCCGCGACTCCATCCCCACAATATAGTCAGGCTTGAAGTCCGCGCATTTCTCGCAGAGGGCATCTATAGTATGTTTGAACCCCTTTGCATCCTTCAGCAAAGTCGTGATATCGCGGAACAGAATCCCAGCTTTCGGGAAATCGGGGATGTCACGAATCAGCGCTTGGATATCCATAGATTGGCTTAGGAAAATACATCAGGCCAAACATACCGCAAAACCGAACCGCAAAACAGAGCCCCATCGAACAGTCTCGCCGCCCATGACCCCGAAATTTCCCCAGGCTGGTCCCAAAAATTCTGTTCCCAAACCTTTAGACTGTTATAAGCTGGAGATCGGGGCAAATTTTTAGTATCGATCAACTAGATCGCACCAGGGGAGATAACCGCCCCTGGACCTAGAGGTTTCCGCCTTCAGAGTTCCTGGCAGTGCATTCCATAGAAAGGTCAAAGTCGAACATGAGTGGGGCAAACATGACGCTGGCGGATAAGATTAATCATCAACGGGTGAAATATATCGTCAGCAGCTACCAACTCGATGGGGATGCTCCCAGTGAGTTTTTAAAACGGCTTGATACCCTCGCCGATGACTATCCCCTGTCCTGGCTAGAGCTAGCCCTGGCTGAAGTCCTCGTCCTGAACTGGCTGATCGTGCCGATGCCCAGGGGCCTGGAATTTCTCCAAGAGGTCAAGTCTCGCCTGCAGCAGTGGCGGCGATCGGGCGTCCGCAATCTCCTCACCCCAAGCGAATTCCAGCGGATCACCAATCTCGACCCGACCCCTGTCTTCCGCACCCTCGCCCTCCACTCCACCATCAAGCGCTAACGCGCCACCACCGCAATTCCCCAGACCCCAAATCCCGCCGCCACCAAGCTCCGCTGCGCCTCCCTGGCCGTGGCTCCGGTGGTGTAGATATCGTCCACCAGCAGCACCATCGGCTTCACCCCCTGGAACGGGGCAATCGAAAACGCCGATCGCAGATTTGCCTCCCGATCGACCAGGGACAACCCGTGCTGGGCCGTCGTCGATCGCGATCGCACCAGTAGTCGGCTGTCGAGTATCTGCTTGGTTTCCTGGGCAAAGCCCTGGGCAATCACGGCGGCCTGGTTATAGCCCCGCGCCTGCCGCTTGACTTCATGCATGGGAATGGGCACCAGTCTCAGTGGCGGCAACCGAGCTGCCCGCCAGCTCCGCCCCAACCACTGTCCCAGCAGTTCTCCCACGGCCCGCTGGCCGTCATACTTCATGCCTAAAATTGCCCGCTTCAAGCCCCCCTCATAGGAGCCCCAGGCGAATACAGGCAGGGGTTCTAGTATGTCTAAGGGCCTTGCCCTAGCCCCACCCAGGAGTAGGCTCTGACAGCTAGGGCAGATCGCCTGCTCATTAGATCGATTGCACAAAAGACAATCCACCCGGAGGAAAAGATTCAAGGCAGCGTTCCAGGATTGCTTAGACCTTCGTTCGAGGCGATCGCCTAAACCCATTTACTCCCTCCCTTGACTGGTCTCCTCCTTTTACCAGATTTTTTTCGCTCAACCGGAGAATTTAAGCCACACCACTGGGAAGGGTCTGGACAAAATTGCCGCTGAGGTTACTGTTGAGGTTACTGTGGCCCTGGGCGTTGGGCACCGATCGAATGCTGCGCATCAGGCTGGCCATTTCCAGGGCACTCATGCCGTACTCCCAGCCCAGGTTGGCCTTAATCCCGGCGCGCTCCATGGCCTGCTGCATCGTATCGGTGGTCAATACCCCAAACACCACGGGCACGCCCGTTTGGAAGGAGGCCGCCGCGATCCCCTTGGAGACCTCCGAGGACACATAGTCAAAGTGGGGCGTCTGGCCCCGAATCACCGCCCCCAGGCAGATCACGGCATCATAGCGCCCGGACAGCGCCAACTGCCTTGCCACCAACGGAATCTCAAAACTCCCCGGCACCCAGGCATAGTCCACCTGGCTCCCCTCTGGGTCCACATCCACGCCATGGCGTTTCAAACAGTCTTGGCAAGCGGCCAGCAGCTTCGTCACCACCATGTCATTAAAGCGACCCACGACGATCGCAAACTTAGCGGTCTCAGCCCCCGCAAAGGTTCCCTCAAAAATAGCCATCAGATGATATTACGCAAGGTATTCGGATACTGCATCGACACTATCAGATTACCCAGCTATTGGGATCACTCTCTAGACGGAGGTGAAACTGGCCTAGGGGATGGTAAGGCGATGGAGATGCTGGATGTCAACTGATGACGTACGCCACCAAGCGGTTTTTGGCCCTGGGAGCGATCTATTATGGGCATGGAAATCCTTGGTGATGATGGCCCTCAGAAGGCAGTGCTGCCTGGGGATGTGGCTTTTATGCATTTGTTGTTTTGATCCGATTGCCCTTGAATGACATGTGAATGAGGTCTGACCAAGTTATGGCTGGTTTGTTTGGCGCTGGTGTGAGGGGTTTGGGCCGTAGGGCTGCAATCAGTGGCTTGGTCGGTGGGTTGATCAATGGGTTGATCTGTGGATCCGTATTTGCCCGCGATCGACCCTGTCCCCGCCTGGAAGGCGATCGACCCGGCTTTAACAGTGTATGGCTGGCCAGTCCGACGGGTTGGGTGCAGGCGATTGGTCGTCAGCGTGATCAGCACTATGGTGTCGTCGTCCCGAGCCATGCTGAACAGGTGCTGTCTGAGGTCCAGGTCTGTGTCCCCGATGCTTTTCTCGTGGAATCGCGCTGGGGCAACTATATTCAATCTGGCTTTTTCTATCGTCGGGTAGAGGCGGAAGCCCTATCGAAGGCGTTAGAATCTCGGCGGATTGACGCTAGGGTTATTTACTATCCGTAGCGGCTATCTCTTGGGCATCTATTTCTCAAAGTTGGTTTAGGTTCAGGGTGTTTGGGTCGTTTGAATTGTGCTGTTTCAGCAAACTGGAATTCCCTGTTGAACCTGTGATGAACTTATTTGCACTGGAAGTGGGGTTGATAGGCGAACCCGCTGTTTTCCAGGCTTATCCAATATCAGCCATCCCCCAGGCCATGGCCGTAGCAGATACGTCGCTGCGGTTACAAGTCTTGCGGGCCATCGATGTGAGTGCTGTGACCGGAACCGTGCTGGTTCGCCTAGGGGGTGGAACGTCCGAGCCCGCCCAAGTGGGTCAGCGCCTGCAGAAAATCGGCGACAGCATTGAAACCCAGGCGGGTGCGAAGGCCGTCCTGACCTTGGATACCCAGGCTGGGACCATTGAGCTGGCCCCCAATACGCTACTTCGCATCCAGCATATCGCCGTCAGCCCCAAGGGCGGCTATCAGACGCAGTTGTTTTTGGAACGGGGCCAGGCCAAGGTCAAGGTCAAGAAATTTGAAAACCTCGACTCCTCCTTAGAAATACAGACCCCGGCGGGGTGAGTGGGGTACGGGGTACGGAGTTTGGTCTAACCGTGCAGCCCAATGGCGATACGGGGATCGGCACCCAGGAGGGCAAGGTGTTGGTGACCGGGCAGGGGCAGAGCGTAGAAATTCCGGCGGGCTACCAGACCCTATTGCGGCTGGGTCGTAGGCCGCAATCTGCCCAAACCCTGAGTAATCTGCCCCAGCTCAGGCTACGCTGGCTGACCCAGACCCAGGCGGGCACCGTCCGGTTGGCGGGCCAGATCGATCCGATCAATCTTCTATTCGTCAATGCTGTGGCCTATCCCTTAGACAGCCAGGGCCGCTTTGATCTGCTCCTGCCTACCCCTACCAGCGATCGATCGCCCCTCACCGCCACGGTCATCACCCCCCTCGGACAACAACAGCGCTATGAACTGGCGATTCCTTAACCGCATATTCCCTAGGTTCCGACCTAAAAAACTCCTGGCCCATTGGCCAGCGATGGTGGCCTGCGGATTGGTCTCGCTAATGTGGGCCTTGGGTCTTTGGCAGGGGCTGGAGCAGGCGACCTATGGCCCATTACTGCGACTGCGCGGGTCTATTCCCTGGGACGATCGCGTGGTGGTGGTGGCCATTGACCAGAAAAGTCTCGATGCCCTGGGTCATTTCCCCTGGAAGCGCGATCGCTATACCCAACTCCTCCAACGGCTCGACCAGGCCCAGCCCAACGTCGTCGCCTTTGACCTGGTATTTTCTGAGCCGACGCCCGAGGATCCGGGCCTGGCCCAAGCTATGAGTCGCCATCGCATGGTGGTGCTGGCGGAGGCCTGGTCCCCCCAAGGAGAGCCTTGGCAGCCCACGGCGCTATTGCGAGAAAATGCCCTAGCCCTCGGCCATATCAGCGATCAGCCCGACCTCGACGGCAAGCTGCGTCAGATTCAGCCGATTGTTCGGAGCAAACCTGGTTTGAGCTATGCGGCCCTCCAAGCCTACCAACTCTTTGATGCTGACCCTAACCTGGGCCAACCGAGTTCCATGGTCTGGGTGAACTGGACAGGTCCGATCAGTCGCATCCCACAATATAGTTTTGTGGATGTGTTGTCTGGCCAAGTGACGCCCCAGCAGCTTTCCCACAAGATGATCTTCGTCGGCGTTACTGCCCCCGGTATGAACGCCATCACCTCCCCCTTTGACCTCAATCGCACCAGCGGCGTCCATCTCCACGCCACAATCGCCAACCAACTGCTGCAAAATCGGCCCCTGCTCCGTCTGAGTGATCCCCAGGCCCTGTGGTTATTCCCGTTGCTGACGGGTTTGTTTTACAGTCTGCTGTGGCGACGGCGGCAGCGCAGCGAGTTTTGGGGCGTGGCGATCGCCCTCTTTTTGAGCAGTGGGCTCTGGATGGCGATCGTCTTGGGTGCCTTTCATCTGGGCTGGTGGTTGCCGATCTTTTCGCCCATGGCACTCTTTGGGCTAACGGCGCTGTTGTTTTGGTTGGATTATGGGCGGCGACTAGAGGCCTCAAACCTTCGGCTGGGCCATCTGGCCAACTATGACGACCTGACCCAGGTGGCTAACCGTCGCTATTTTGACCAGCACCTTCAGCAGGAATGGAGTCGCATGGTGCGGGAGCGATCGGCGATGACCTTGCTGCTGTGCGATGTGGATTTTTTCAAGCGCTATAACGATTACCAGGGGCATCTGGCCGGAGATGTCTGCCTCCGGCAGGTGGCCCTGGCCATTGGTACGGCCCTGAAGCGGCCCGCCGATGTGGTGGCGCGCTACGGCGGTGAGGAATTTGTGGTGATTTTGCCGAATACGGATTTGGCTGGGGCCTTGCAGATGTCGCGGGAAATTCTCCAGGCCGTGCGCGATCTGAAGATTCCCCATGGGGATTCGCCAATTTCCCCCTACATCACCCTGAGTATTGGGGCGGCTAGCTGCCTGCCCGAAGTGATCAATGGCGCGGAAAAATTAGTGGCCGAAGCCGATCGCGCCCTCTACAAAGCCAAGCGCAGCGGTCGTGACCAAGTCAGTTGGTATTACGACATCCCGGCCCCGACACCAGTGGATCAGCCCTAGAGATGGCTGAGGGCTCCAATCAGGCCTAGGCAGCCCTGGGTGAGAAAGTCTAGATCAAGCGTATTAATTTGATCCTGGGCGCTGTGGTAATGGGGGTTGCGCAGGTCGGCGGTGTCCGTGACCATGATTGCCCGATCGCCCCGGTCCCAAAAGGCGGCGTGATCGCTGCGGCGCGTGGTGGGGATTAGTTCCCCCTTGAAGCCTGAGGGAATCCACCAGGTGGGGACTTGCTTGCCCATGAAGTGGCTGATACGCAGTAGATCGGGGAGGGCCTTAAAGTTGCCGACCAGGGCCAAGTAGTCCCCCGTCTTGGGGTAGAGGCGATCGAGCCCCGTCAGGGGATATTGCTGGGATCCGGGGGTGCGATCGCGGTACCCCAGCATTTCCAACGACAGCATCAGCCGGATCGGTTCGCTGCCCAGATCCCTTGCATACTGTGCACTGCCGCACTGCGCGTACCCCATTTCCTCCAAGTCAAAGGCAGCAAACCGGATTGGGTCGGGGGCAGGGTTGTTGGCGAAATGTTGGGCTAGGGCGAGCAGCACAGCGATTCCCGAGGCATTGTCATCGGCCCCCCTTGTCCCTGGCACGGCATCATAGGTGGCCGCCATAAATCGGTGGACCCGTCCGCTGCCCCGGCACATCCAAGAGGTAGTTATAAAAGGTACGCCCCCGGAATTGAAAGGGGTGAATCGTCGGACGGCCCCAGTCGCACCACTGGGTTTGGATATATTGCTGCACATAGAAATGACCCTGGGTCGCCAAAAGGGATCGCGCTCACGGGCGATCTGCTCCAGGTGCCCCAGAAGTTGCTGTTGCAAGGCTAGAAAGTCAGGCTGAGTCACTATCTGGATCCAATAATCGGGATGACCAGGCATCCCTCGGGTACAAAACGTCAACGATATAAAAAGTTAACTTCATTCTTTAGGCGGAGAAAACGAAAGGAATGATCACAATTCTCCGGACAACCGTTCACAAAACTAGAAGAAATAATAATTTGCCTCTCTTGGGAGGTTTTGACCAGTGGGGGCATTCTAGGGAAGTCAAGGTGCTTTTGCGTTGTCCCCTTAGGTCAAATTTCACAGCTCAATCTCTTCCTATCAAGCTGTTTCGGATTTTTCGGGGCAGACCCTCCAACCGAAAAAAGCACCTTGAAACAGAATTTTTGATGTCGGTTTCTAAAGCCTGATCCCCATCAGTTAAGGCTCAGTTTCGCCATAAATTTTTTTGTCGAAGGAATTAAGATCTGTGGAAATACCTACCTTTAGATAGATATACTCACTTTGCGGTTTCTTTATAATTGCATTCAGATAATTCTGTAGTGCATCTTACAAAATCTGAACTCTAGCGACGATATGCCAATCTCGAAACTGGCTTGGGTCGCTTCCGCCACTGCTGCGCTGATCCCCTGGGGCTGCAGTCTGTCGGAAGCAAAAAATGCCCAAGCAAACTCCGGAGCTGCGGCTTTTGGAGCCACGGCTCTGCTGTCTGAGGGTCCCCCCCAGACGATCGCCCTAGGCGATCCCCGAATATTAGTCGCCTTGAGCGATCCCCAGCCTTCCCTGGCTAATGATTCTCAAGGCGCTTTCCCCCATGATGCTCAAGCCCCATCCGATGCCACCCCTGGACTCCTAAAGTCCAACAATGGCATCCTACTCACCCTCGCTTCTCCGCTCGCCGAAGACCTGCTGGAACAGGACTTGGTTGAGCGGAATCTGCGATCCCTAAGGAGTTTGGTATCGATGTGGCCCGGATTGGGGGATGGGAGCGAAGGAATTGTACTCGATCAGGATGCCCAGTCCTTGCCAATTCTGGGTCCAATCAAGGGTTTCTTCCAGACGCTATCTGCAGCTAAATCATTCTTCCCTACAGTTTGGGGCCACCCGGAAGGAATGGATGGGTTTTCGCAAACCCAGCGTAGAGAGAATATCTCGCAAATAATTATTTGCAAGCCTCTGGCTGGCAATGTGCGGTACCAATGGATCAACCCTGGAGCCAGCCCCGCAGTAGTGTTTCCCAGGTTTGGGTGCGGGGCTGTCTGATGGCGGCTTTGCCCGATCGAGACCAAGCCCAACGCATGACGGATCGGCTGAATGAAGCCTCCTGCGATCGGATGTGGCCACGGTGCCCCTGACGATCGCTCGGGAGAACGGTCAGCCCGTGGTGCGTCTAGGGAAGACGGTCCTGTTCACGGTGACAGCGGAGCTGGCCCGGAACTATGACCTCCACCGCGATCAGCTAGCCGTGCAGTGGCTCAACAATGTGCGCCAGATGCTAGGCCGTCCGCCCATGACGATCGCCCAGGTCCAGACCCAGATGTATGGCCTCGATGATACGGGTAATATCCTCGATGGCACGGCATCCTGGTATGGTCCCTACTTCCATGGGCGCCAGACGGCCAACGGTGAGATTTTCGATCAAGAAGATCTCACCGCGGCCCACCGCACCCTGCCCCTGGGTACATTTTTGCGGGTGACGAACCGCAAAATGGTCAGTCGGTGGTGGTCCGAATCAACGATCGCGGACCCTACATTGACGAAGAAGACTATCGGATTGTCGATCTGTCCCATCGGGCCGCCAAGGTGCTGGGGAGCGACGAGAAGGGCGTGGTGCCCATTGAGGCCGTGGTCCTGTCCCCGATTCCGGGTGGGACAGCGGATGTGACCTACGGTGCGGGTGGTGTAACGGTCGCAAAACTGTAGAGAAGCCTGTCTTACAGGTGATGACTTTGGGTCGCCGATAAATGTTCCCGGTCGGCCCAAAGTTTTTTACTATGGGACAAAACCCCTGTGCGATCGCGCCTGGAGAATCGGCCTATGGCTCGTACCCATTACCAATTACTGGACCTGCATCCTTCTGCTTCCCCGTCGGAGATTCGTCGGGCCTACCGGGAACTGAGCAAGCAGCTGCATCCCGACAAAAGTCTGTTGCCTCGTACGGTGGCCACCGATCAGTTTCAGTCCCTCAATAGCGCCTACGCCACCCTCTCCAATCCTGAGCAGCGCCGTCGCTACGACCAGCAGATTGGCTACACTCAATTCGTGGCCCTGCGCCCCCTGCCCAATCTCAGCCAACCCCAAACGGCGCCTAATCGCCATGAGGACGAGTGGGGCGATCGACCCCTGTCGTCGGGGGAAGTGTTCGCCCTGTTCATGATGGCAGTGACCTTGGTGGGATGTTTTGGGTTAGCGGTTGTGCTAGGCTTCAGTCATGGCCATCGGTGACTTGCGCATGACATTACCTCCCTGAATACGCCCCTCTATAACCATCCCCTACACCAGATTGAAGCCTGGTTGGAAGCCCAGGGCTGCGAGCGCGGCGGGGCGGCCCACTGTTGGAATTTGCAGCGATCGACTTGGCAGGCCGAAATTGCCCTGGAGTCCGATCAGATGATGGTTCGCTACCTCAATGCTGGCAACAGTGGCAAAGATTTAGCGCGATCGTTCTCCTACGCCCTGAGCCGCCAGGATCTGCAAAACGCGATCTTTGCTGGACCTTAGGTCCCAGAATCTGTTAGGTCTCGACAGCCTGGGTATGCAACCCTAGCCAGAGCTTGTCGGGGGTTTGGCCAACGATGTAGATTTCGATATTGATGGTGCCGAATCGGAAGACCTGGCATTGGTTTAGTCCCGTCGTCAGCAGCTTCACCAGGGCCTGATAGCGCTTGACGATCGCCTTCTCCTCCTCCCCATGCCAATCCTGGGACTCTGTGGCGATGGCAAAAAAAGACTCAAGTTCACAGGTTTCGACCGCTGTATCCTCCGGAAGGCCTAGCCATTGTTGGAGCGTGGGCGCATCGATGGGCTGGTCTACGGAGGTTTTGTCGGGCCATTGGATCAGGTCAAAGGCGGCATCGGTTTCGCTAATCCAGAACAAGTTGGCCACGGCGGCTTCTAGGGCAGGGACGATCGCCACTGGTTTTTTCTTCGATCGGCGCACCGCAGATTCCTCTGGGGCTTGATCTTTCATCGGTTCTACCTGGGTCATAGCAGCAACGCCCATACCAAAACACCCCTATTTTATGATCACGCTTAGAAATAATTGACTTTCCTGAATCTAATCCGAAAAAACAGCGGAATTCCGTACAGCTTGTGTCAATTAATACATTGTAATTCTGGATTCAAAGTTGATCGCAGCAATCTATCTTGGAGAGGATTTAGTTGGGCCACTTTCCGGAGTAAAGTTCAAGTGGAATTGCTATTCCGGTTCGGCGAATCTACCCATTAAGCTGAAATAACACCCCTTGATTGATTGGTATATGTCGTTGGGCAGAGATTGATATGCCGATCACATCCGGGTGAAACGCTTTCAGTATTCACGCATGAGGAATCCACTGTCATGGCTTGGTTTGTCAAAATAGAAGAAGGGATTGTCGATAAGGCGACATTTGACCAATATGTCCCGGCGCACCTGGCGTTCGTGCAGCAATTAATCGAGCGCGGCTATGGGGCAAAGACAGGCTACTGGGCGCAGCGCGGCGGCGGCATGCTGCTATTTGAAGCGAGCTGCATGGAAGAGGCCGAAAAGATTATCTCCCAGGATCCACTGGTGAAAAACCACTGCGTGCATTACAAGCTCTACGAGTGGAATGTGGTGATGGGGTGAGGCCTCCCCATAGGCCTACGTTTAAAACGCAGAAGACCCGGATTCCACGCCTGTCCCGAGCATCCCGTATTGCTGCTACCTTCCGGTCCTGACAAGATTTGGGCGTCGAAACCGCATGGGTCCGAGTCAGCCTCCAATATAGCACGGTGCTGCTAGAGTTTGACAACTCGATGTTTTAGCTCGATGTTCTAGAAAAGGGAGGTAGGGGTTGTGATGCATGGGTTTATTCCGGCGGCAAGGTTTTTGCCCTATTTGAGCTGGACGGATATTGAAGGGATGCCGGATCGCCATCGCACCGTGATCATTCAGCCCGTGGGGGCCATCGAGCAGCATGGACCGCATCTGCCTGTGGCCGTAGACAGTGCCATTGGTCTGGCCGTCCTGGGCGGGCGCTGGAACAGTTAGACCACCACATTCCTGCCTATGCTCTGCCGTCGCTCTACTATGGCAAGTCCAATGAGCATTGGCATTTCCCCGGCACGATCACCCTGTCTGCCCAGACGATGATCCAGATGCTGATGGAGGTGGGGGAGAGTTTGTATCGATCGGGGTTTCGCAAGTGGATTTTGATGAATTCCCACGGGGGGCAGCCCCAGATCATGGAGATCGTGGCGCGGGACCTGCACCAGAAGTATGAGGACTTTGAGGTGTATCCCTTCTTCACCTGGCGGGTGCCCCATATTACCAAGTCCCTGCTGACGGAAAAGGAGGCAGCTCTAGCGATCCATGCCGGGGATGCCGAGACCAGCCTGCTGCTGGCGATTCTGCCGGAGACAGTCCATATGGAGCGGGCCGTTGCGGAGTATCCCCCCGTACCCGAGGGCATTTTGACCCTGGAGCGCAATCTGCCCTTTCCCTGGGTGACGCGGGATCTCAGCCGCAGTGGAATTATTGGCGATCCGACCCCCGCGACCGCCGAAAAGGGGGAACTGATTTGGGCCTCCTTAGCAGCGGGTTGGGCACAGACGATCACCGAGGTCCATCAATTTGTGCAGCCCCAGTTGTGGAAGGAGCCTTGAGGGGATGCTGGGTTTGCAGGTAGGTTAGGGTGGCGGCTGGGTCGCCCAAAACCCCATCGATCGTCTTCTCCCGCAGATCCGCCAAAATTGTCTTCAATCCCTTCCCCGGCCGATAGCCCAACCCCTGAAGATCGCCCCCATCCAGCCAAGGTTTCGCTAGGGACCAACGCGTTAGGTAGGCCCGAAGGACCTGGCGTCGGTTTGGCAGACAAACCCCCGCCAGGATTAAACAAGATCGATCGAACCCCACCAAAACCCGACACCATTCGCTGGGGAGAGTCACCTCTGGCAAACGATCGATCGCCCCCACCGTCTCAACCCGCGCCAAACTCTCCGGCGGCATCTGGAGGTTTTGGGCGGCTTCGGTGCGATCGCTATTCCCCATCCCCATCAGCAATGTCTCGATCTGCAACTGCCAAGTCGGCGGTTTTGGACCAAACCGCTGGATCCAAGCATCCAGTCGTCGGAGATTTTCCACCGTAGATTTAGAGAGTGTCAGGTGTGGATGAATACAGCCCAGGGCGCCTAACCGATCAAGGAACACCAACCCCCGCCGCCAATTTTCTCCTTCAAACAGGTATTTCAACTCCGATCGCAACCGCCCCTGAAGCGCTGGAACAGGCAACCCATGGTCCCGCACCCGCTCATAAAACCCCGACTTCAGGGCCGATCGCAACCCCTCCCTGAGGTCCGGGTCAAACTCAAACCCCAGCCTGACCGCAAACCTAGCCCCGCGATAGATCCGCGTCGGGTCTTCGAGGAAACTGCCGGGATGTAATATTCTGAGCTGTTTTGCTGCTAGATCCTGGCGACCGCCGAAGCGATCGATCAGCCGACCCGGTTCCCCATCGGTCAGACAGAGGGCCATGGCATTGACCGTAAAGTCCCGCCGAAACAGATCGCGATCGATATCGCTCCCGGTCACCACCGGATTCGCCCCTGGATAGAGATAAAACTCCGTCCGCGCGGTGGCCAGATCGATCGCCAGCCCCGCCAGTTCCCCATTGTTCCAAACCATTGCCGCCGTCTGAAATTTGGAGTGCAGCGTCAACTGGGCCTCCGGATAGGCGGCCTTCAGGGCCTCAGCCAGGATTAGACCCGCGCCGCGATCGCCCGCTGCCACGACCAGATCCAAGTCCTTCAGCCGGAGGGGTGTGGTCTCATCCCCCAGGAGCAGATCCCGCACGCCGCCGCCCACGAGGTATAGCTGCCAACCCTGATGGGAGGCCTGCTCCGCCGCGATGGTGAGCAAACTACGCTGCTCCGGAATCAGTCGCTGCCAGGAGAGGGTTTGGGTTTCGACTGTGGCTGGGGAAACGCGATCGATCTCCCCTAGGGCTACCTGCAAAGCCCCCAGATCAACGTCTTGCCCCATCAGCCAGGTGAGGGCCTCAGCATCGGCGAGCGTGGTTTCTGGGTCAGTGAGCGATCGGGTGGCCCGGTGGATGGCGATGGCCAGGGCCGTCGCGGTGGCCTGGGAAAGGGCTTGATTTTTGGCGCTTAGATCCATCACCCATTGGGTCGGGGTGCGCTGATCTTCGACTGACCGTAGGTCAGATCTGGGCAAATCCTCAAGCGCAAAGCGTAGAATCGAATCCATTTTTCTGCTAGGTTTACTATTATTACGGGTGAATTCCCGAGGGTGGCTATTTGCGTCGGCCAAGCCTTAAAATTCTAATAACTTGCTGTTTGTACTGGGAGAGGATCATGGGTTTTATATTTAGCGCTGTGTTGGCTGCTTTGGTGTTGTTTTCCTTCGTGATGATTGTGGCTGTGCCCGTCGCCTACGCTTCTCCTCAGAATTGGGATACCTCCAAGCGCTTGCTGTATTTGGGCTCGGCCATTTGGGGTGGGTTGGTTGTGGCTACGGGTGTGCTGAACTTCTTGGTGGCCTAAACCCTAGGCTACATCGATTCCATTCCTAACCCCCAAAGAGAATCTCTCTGGGGGGTTCTTTTTGGCTGAAATTCTGATTATGATAAGAGAGCTTAATAATTCTTCATAGACCGCCATGCTCGATCCTCTGCCTTCGGACCCAGACCTGTTAAAACTCGTACTTGCGCCTCTTTTGGACGATTTTATCTATTGGTTTGAGCGATCGGGTCAGCTCCTAAGGGCCACCCCCCTTGCCTTTATGACGCCGGAATCCCAGCAGGATTTGGGCGATCGCGTGAATCATGCCCTCCAGGAAGTCAAGGTGGCCCAGGCCCTACTGGCGGCCACCGACGGCCAGGCGGGCGTGGAGATGGCGGTGCTGATGAATTGGCACAGGCTGGTGGCGGAATGTTGGGGGGTGAGTATGAAGAAGCGATCTGCTAATCCCTAGGAAGGATTTTCGGAATCCGCTAGAATAGATCGATACCGTTAGAAGAATGTGAAGTGTTAGACAGTTGAGCTGCGATCTGGGAGTCCCTTGGACTTCTGGGGCCAGCCGTCGGTGGTTCAGTTTTTTAGGGATCCAGCCATGGTGTTACTCCACGTTCTTTACATTTTGGCCTTTACTGTCCTGGCTTGCCTGGCAGTGGGGAATTTGATTCGGAACCTCCTGACCCTGGGGCTGGATTCGACCCGCCCGGTGTCAGACTATCGTCGCCCAAGACCTGTGCCCCACCCAGAATTGCTGGATGCCAATGGCCGGATGATCGATGAGCCGCTGCTCGTGATGAAGTCCATGAGCGTGGAAGATGCCCGCGAGCAGTTGGATGCGATTTACCGATCTTCGCCGGGTGGGCAATCCGGGTCTACCGGAGCCGAGGAAAGCTAGCCTACCATAGGGGCATCCACGGTGAATCTTGAGTCTAGTCTCAACGCCCCTGCCCTATGGACTTCGATCGCGCCAAAATCAATCTAGAGCAAAACCTGGCCAATCTCCGCCAGAAGCTCCCCAGCTTCAAACCTAGCCTGCCAAAATTCTCCAAACCCGGATTGCCGACGACCGAAGATGTCGTGGGTTGGTTTTCCTTAGATGAGAAGCGTCTGGCGGAAATTTTGCAGCAGGTGCGATCGAGTCTCCCCACCACCGAAGCGATCCTGGTGGGCAAGCCCCAGGCGGGTAAAAGTTCGATTGTCCGGGCGATCACCGGGGTTTCGCCCGAGATCGTTGGCCAGGGCTATCGGCCCCATACCAGCCACACCGAGCGCTACAGCTTCCCCGATGCAGACCTGCCCCTGCTGATCTTCACCGACACCGTGGGCCTCGGCGACGGCCAGAACGAAACCTCCGAGGTGGTTCAGGAACTGCTGGGCAGCGTCGAAACGGACAAATCCCAGGCCAAGGTGATCATCTTGACCGTGAAGATCAATGACTTTGCAACGGACACCTTAAGAACGATCGCCCAGTCGATTCGATCGCGCCACCCAGAAATTCCCTGCCTCCTGGCCGTCACCTGTCTCCATGAGGCCTACCCCGACGTGCAGATGGACCATCCGGCCTATCCGCCGGAAATTGCCGAGGTCGATCGGGCCTTTAAGCAGATCAGCCGAGATTTTGCAGGGTTGTTCGATCGGGCGATCCTGGTAGATTTCACCCTAGAGGAAGATGGCTATAGGGAGGTGTTTTACGGGTTAGACAAGTTGATGGAAGACCTGTCGGCCCTGTTGCCTAAGGCCGAAGCAAAGGCGATGCAGCAGTTGCTGGGCGATCGCGACACCGAGCAAATTGGCAATCTCTATCGCGCCACCGCCCGTCGTTATATCGCGCCCTTTGCGATCATGGCTGGGGCCTTGGCCGCTGTTCCTTTGCCCTTGGCCACCATGCCTGTCCTAACGGCGGTGCAGGTGTCGATGGTGGGGTTACTCGGGCGGCTCTACGGTCAGCAGCTCACGCCTTCCCAGGCGGGCGGGGTGGTCAGTGCGATCGCCGGGGGGTTCATTGCCCAGGCGATCGGGCGGGAATTGGTTAAATTTATTCCGGGGTTTGGGGCCGTGATTGCAGCTTCCTGGGCCACGGCCTACACGGTGTCCCTCGGTGAGGCGGCGGTGGTGTATTTCGGGGATTTGATGGGCGGGAAGAAGCCGGATGGCGATCGGATCCAAGATGTCATGCAGGAACAATTCCAAGCGACTCAAAACCAGCTTAAATCCAGGGGGCAATAATTAACCTGAGGCGGCGGCAGCAGCAGCTTCATTGGCCTGCTGACCTTCGAGCTGAATCCCCAGGACCTGGGTGTAGGCGCCTCGGGCCTGGGTGACGCCGATCGTCCGCTGGGCGATTCAATCATCGGACGACGCAGACTCACCACAATGAACTGGGCTTGGGTGGCTTGGTGCTTAATCATCCGCGACAGGCGTTCCACATTGGCACCATCGAGGAACATGTCCACCTCGTCAAAGGCGTAGAAGGGCGAAGGGCGATAGCGCTGGAGGGCGAAGATAAAGCTGAGGGCCGTCAGGGATTTTTCGCCCCCCGACATGGAGGCGAGCCGGAGGACCTGCTTGCCCTTGGGGTGGGCGATCAGGTTGAGGCCGCCATTAAACGGATCCTGCTGGTCCTCTAGCTGAAGACGACCGTCGCCGTCGGACAGGGTGGCGAAGATCTGCTGGAAGTTCTCATCCACCACATCGTAGGCTTCCCGGAAGGCTCGCACCCGGAGTGTGGCGAAGTTTTCGATCCGTAGCAGCAGCTCGTTGCGTTCTTCGTCGAGGGTTTTGAGCTTGTCGCTGAGTTCGACTAGGCGCTCCTGGACCTTTTCGTATTCCTCTAGGGCCATCATGTTGACGGGTTCCATGGCCTGGAGGCGTTTTTGCAGGGAGCGGATTTCGTGCTGCAATTGGGCGACGTCTCGGACCGCTTCCTCGGGGATTTCCGGCATTGGATCGGGGAGTTCCGCTTCCTGGGCCGTGAGTTTTTCCAGCACCTCGGACAGTTCCTGGCGGCGGGTGGCCTGGGTCTCCACGAGCTTTTGGCGCTGCCAGTCGAACTGCTGGCGCTGACTTTGCTGTTCGCGTAGCTGGCGATCGAGCGCATCCCGTTTCGCCCGCTCTTCGCCCAGGGTTTTGTCCAGCTCGACTAGGGAGGCTTTGATCGTGGCAATGCCTTGGTTCAGTTCCGCCTGCTGTTCGCCCGTGCTGGTCTGCTGCTGGAGCAGTTGGGTTTGCTGGGCACGCAGGTCCGTCAGGCGATTGTGGGCTTCGATCGCCCGTTCCTCAAGTCGCTGACGCTGATTGGTCAGGTCGAGGATTTGCTGCTCGACGGCGCGGAGGGCGCGATCGCGATCGCTAACTTGCGTTTCCAAATCCCGGAGCTGGGCCTGAATCCCCTGCCATTCGCTGTGGGTTTGGGATTCTTCTAGGGCGTTGAGCTGGTTGCGCAGGGCCGCTAGGTTGGTTTCCATCTGGGGCAGGCTGCTTTCCAGGAGCTGGAGCCGGGATTTGGCGCGATCGAACTCCTCGGACTGCTGACTGAGCTGGCCGCCTAACCGGGAGGACTGGGCCTCTAGCTGTTGGATTTCCTTCGTCACCTGCTCTAGCTTCATCTGGAGTTCCCGATGGGACTGGCGGGCTTCAATGAGCTGCTTGGTCTGGCTTTGGTTCTCAAAGGTCGCTTTGGCCAGGGCGTCTTCGCAGCGGAAGAGGACCGTGTCGATTTGGGCGAGGCGATCGCGCAGTTCCTTCAGCTCCCCGGATTCCGTGGGGGCAGCCTTACCAAAGTGCAGGGAACCCCGGCCCATGTTACCCCCGGTCATGGCGCCGCTGGGTTCGAGTAGTTCGCCGTCGAGGGTGACCATGCGGTAGGTGCCGATGTATTGGCGGGCGAAGTCGATGCGCTCGAAGATTACGGTGGCGCCGAGGACGTAGGCGAAGACGTCCCAATAGTCGTCGTCGAAGTTAATCAAGTTGATCGCGAAGTCTACGCAGCCCTTCAGGCCCTTGAGGGTATTGTCGTCGGGGATATGGGGCGCACGGATCTTGTTGAGGGGTAGGAAGGTGGCGCGGCCTGCTTTCTTCTGCTTGAGGATTTCGATCGCCGCCGCCGCAATACTGTCGTCATCCACAACGAGCTGGCCCATGCGTCCGCCCGCCGCGACCTCCAGAGCCGTCTGGTACTGGGGCTCCACCTGACCGAGCTGGGCGACCAAACCATGGACGCCCTTGATGTCCATTTTCATGATCATCTGGGTGGCATGGGTGCCCTGGGCCTCCTGGGTGGCCTGGGTTTGGGCTTCGAGCTTGTCGAGGCGGCGCTGTTTCTCGCGCTGTTCGTTGACGAGTCTGGCCTGGGTGTCTTCTGGATCTGGATTTCCGAGTCGATGCCGGAGATCTTCTGGGCGATCACCTGGACCTTGGTGGTTGATTCCTCTAGGGCGGTGGTTAGGGCTTCCTTCTCCGATCGCTTCTCCGCCAGGGTCTGGGCCGTGGTTTTATCCGTGCTGGATTGGTCGGCTAGGGCGCGTTCGAGCAGACTGGTGCGTTCGCGGAGCTGGGCTTGCTCCGATCGCTGGGGTTCGAGGGTTTTAAGAATCTCGTCGATCTGGTGGCGCAGCTGGGTCTGCTCCTGGATCCAGGCTTCGGCGCTGGCGGCGGATTCGCTTGCCGCTTGGCGGGCCTGTTCTAGGGTCGTTTGCGCCTGTTGCCGGGCCTGTTGTTTCTCAACGAGATCCTTAGTCTCGATCCGCTGCTGCTGCTCCGTCAGTTGGGTCAGGGTTTTGGCGTTTTCCTCGATACTTTTTTGGGTGTTGGCAATATTGGTTTCGAGGTCGCGGCGTTGGGTTTGGAAGTCCTGTTCCTGGCGCTGGAGCTGGCGCAGTTCGGCCTCGCGGGTGGCGAGTTGGGACTGGAGGGCGATCTGCTCGGCTTCGCCCAGGGCACGCACCTTGGCGTTGAGTTCGTCGAGGCCAAGGCCCGTTTCTTTGATCTGGGTTTCCAGCGTAGCGATTTGGCTGGTGAGCTGGGCGTGTTCAGCTTCGCCCTTGGTCAGCTGAGATTGCAGCTTGTCGCGGTTTTTGACGGATTCTTGGTAGCGGAAGATCACTTCCCACTGCTCCTTGGCCTGCATCTCGGCCCGGAGTTTTTTATACTTCTCGGCCTTAAGCCTGTCCTGGGAAAGGCGATCGCGCTGGTCAATCAGTTCCCGCTCGACGATCCGATAGCGATCCTCATGGTCCTTGACGGCGTTGAGTTTGTCCTTGGCTTGGTTGATCTTGCGATCGAAGGAGGCGACCCCCGCCAGTTCATCAATAATTTCCCGCCGTTCCCGCGCGTTCATCGAAATAATTCGGGTAACGTCCCCCTGGAGCACCACGTTGTAGCCCTCGGGGTAGACGCGCAACTGATTGAGGCGATCGTGCAGGTCCGTCAGCGTACAGGGCTGGCCATTGATGTAATAGTTGGAGGTGTAGGTGCCCTGCTGGGTGACCCGCAGTTTTCGCGTGACGGACCATTCTCTGACGGGGCCTTCCACATAGTCCGGCAGCCGACCATTAGTATCCGGAGCTTCCAGCTCCACCACTTCCAGCATCGGCGCTGCGGCCCCATTGTCGGCCACCGTGGGCTCCATGGGTTTGCCCACCACTTCTGCGCCTTCCGCCGCCTGGCTGACCATTTCCCACAGGTCCGGGTCCGCTGACAGATCAAAGGTGACGGTGACGGCGGCTTCCACGGTGCGCGATCGACCCGCCTGGGCCTGGTTGACGAGATCCGGCAGGCGCTCTGCCCGCATGCCCTTGGAGCCCGCTAAACCTAGACAGAACAAAATGGCATCCAGCAGATTGGATTTGCCCGATCCGTTTGGTCCGGATATCACCGTGAAACCATTGAGGATGGGAACCGCTGTGGTGCCGCCGAAGGATTTAAAATTGGTTAACTCAATCCGTTTTACGTGCACGGTGGTCTTGGGTGGCGAGAGGGTTCAAAGTAGATGCTTGCGAAGGGCTCTGCTCTCAGTTATTGGGCAGAATTATCGCATTTTTGATTGCGCTCTAGTCTAATGCTGATCACTCGATTCGATACATATTTTCTATAATTAGAACATTTGTCCTATAAAACGTCAAGCGCTAGGATAATACTGTGAGATCTCCTCGGTAAAAACATCCGCCAAATGGTTGAAGCGATCCGATCTGAGAGATTGGGGTAGAATCGCGTCGAGGTTGTTTGAAAGCATGGTTGATCGGGGGAGCGCTCCCTGGATCCGGTGTGTTGGCGATGAACAGACAACTGGATCCGAACGGTGCATTTGACGCAAGCAATTCTATGGAAAGACCAATGGATAGACCCAGTAAGCGAGCTCCCCGTCAGCGCCGAGGCCAGTCAGCCCCTGGTTCGGTTTCGCTTGCGTCCAGCCGTGGGGCCAATCGTCCTGAGCGGCGCAAAAATCCCCTGGCCTTTCTCTCTATTCTAGGGTTTGGCAAATCTGCTGATCGGCCCAGCCGCCGCGATCGCGCCGCTGCCAAACCGCCGATGGCCCAAGCCGCTAAGCCGCCGATGGCCCAAGTGGTGCCGATGCGTCCGGCCCGTCCGACCTCAAATCGGCTCAATCCTGTGGTGCCCCTGCGGCCCAACCAGGACCGTTCCCAGGAAGCCCGGCGCGATGGTCTACGACCAACCAGAGGTCATCGCCGCCTCAGCCGCCGTCAGGAGCGAGCCCAACTGCCGCAGATCAATCTGCCCAGTCCCAGGACGCGATCGGGCCGGGGGATGCTCTATGGTCTACGTCTATTGATTTTTGGGGTGGGCATTGCGGTGCTAGCCGGGACATTGTTGTCGATGCTCGATCCGGCCAGTCGGATCACCCCTAGCACCGCGACAGCGGAAAAGCCGCCCGCCGAGGCCCAGGTGGCCGCCGATGGGTTGGGTCTGACCCAGGAGATTCCCCAGCTCAAGGGCCAGATTCAAGCGCTATTTACTGCCCAGAAACAATTGGCACCGGGCGTTTTGCTGGTGGACTTGGACAGCCGCGCCTTTGTGGATGTGAATGCTTCCCAGGCGTTTCCTTCAGCCAGCACGATTAAGTTTCCGATCCTGGTGGCCTTTTTCCAGGATGTGGATGCGGGCAAGATCCAACTTGACGAACAGCTCGTGATGCGTAAGGAGCTGGTGGCCACCGAATCCGGTGACATGCAGGAAAGCCCCGCCGGAACGAAGTTTTCGGCGCTGGAAACGGCCACCAAGATGATCGTAATCAGCGACAATACGGCCACCAACATGCTGATCGATCGCCTCGGCGGCATGCCAGCCCTGTCGGCGCGGTTCCAATCCTGGGGCATGGCTTCGACCCAGCTACGGGCCGTGCTACCCGATGTCCAGGGCACCAACACCACCAGCGCCAAGGATTTGGCTTCGCTGTTTGGGCAGGTGCAGTCGGGTAAGTTGATTTCGATTCGATCGCGCGATCGCCTCCTGGAAATCATGCGTCGGACGGAAAATGACACGATGCTGGTTAAGGGTTTGGGTCAGGGGGCTTCGATCGCCCATAAGACGGGCAGCATTGGTACCTTAGTTGGTGATATTGGATTAATCGACACCCCCTCAGGCAAACGCTACTTAGCCGCTGTGTTGGTCCAGCGGCCCAGGGATGACGATCGGGCGATCGAGTCGATTCGCCAGGTCTCCCGCCTCGCCTACCAGACCTTTGGCCAGGCTTCCACAGCGGCCCAGCCGACCGCCAAACCTGCTGATGCCCTTGGGCGATCGCGGATTGCCCAGCCGTAACGCTTCACTCTTCCTTCTTCTCTCTTCTCTCTTAATGAACATCCCCACCCTCCTCGCCCAAGAACTCTCCCTCACCCCCCAGCAAGTCCAAAGCGCCCTAGAGCTATTCACCGAAGGCGCCACCGTCCCCTTCATCGCCCGCTATCGCAAAGAACGCACCGGGGAAATGGACGAAATCCAACTGCGGGATCTGCTCGATCGCTTCACCTACCTCACCGAACTCGAAGCCCGCAAATCCACCATTCTCGATTCCATTCAAACTCAGGGCAAACTCACGCCCGAACTGGAAAAACAAATCACTAGCTGTTTGAATAAAACCGAACTAGAAGACCTCTATCTCCCCTACAAACCCAAACGCCGCACCCGAGCCATGATCGCCCGTGAACGCGGTTTGGAACCCTTGGCGGTTTGGATTAAAGGGCAAAACGTCTCCAATGGCGGCGCAGTTAATTTAAACGCCGAAGCTGAGAAGTATTTGAACCCTGAAAATGGGATTACAAACGCCGCCCAAGCGCTGGCTGGCGCATCGGATATTCTGGCCGAAGAAGTGGCGGACCAGGCCAAACATCGATCGTTCCTGCGCGAATGGCTGACCGATACGGGATTGTTCGTCGCCAAGATTAGTGACAAACTTCCTGAAGGCAGTACGCAGTTTGAAATGTACCGCAATTACCAGTCCAAGGTGAAAACGATCCAGCCCCATAATTTACTGGCGCTGTTTCGCGGTGAAACCGAAAACATTATTAGTTTCGATCTGACCTTTGATGAAGAGCAGGTTTTGGGCTACCTGGCGCAGCAGGAAGTTAAGACGAAAACCCCTGAGCTGCGGCAGTTTTACCTGGCCATGCTGAAGGATGCCTTTAATCGGTTGATGAAAACCTCGCTGATTGGCGAAATTCGATCGCAGTGCAAACTCTCCGCTGACATCGCCTCGATTAAAACCTTTGAATCGAATCTGCGAGAACTCCTCCTGTCCGCCCCCGCTGGGATGAAACCGACTTTGGCGATCGACCCTGGTTTCCGCACAGGCTGCAAGGTTTCGGTGCTGGATCAGACTGGGAAGTTTTTAGAATACCAAGCGATCTTTCCCCATACGGGCGACTACAAACGGGAACAGGCCAAGGCCGATCTGAAAAAACTAATTGCTAAGTATCAGGTGAGTTTAATTGCGATCGGCAACGGCACCGCAGGCCGCGAAACCGATGATTTTGTCACGGAAATCCTGGCGGAAATCGAAGTCAAACCCGTCAAAGTCATGGTCAACGAATCCGGGGCCTCAATCTATTCTGCCAGCCCCGTCGCCATTTCGGAGTTTCCCGACCTCGACATCACAGTCCGGGGTGCGATCAGCATTGGGCGACGTTTGCAAGATCCGCTCGCAGAACTGGTGAAAATCGATCCCAAATCGATCGGCGTCGGCCAATACCAACACGACGTGGATCAAAAACTCCTGAAAAAACAGCTCGATGAAACCGTCGAAAGCTGCGTTAACTACGTCGGTGTCGATCTCAATACGGCGTCAAAGGAACTGCTGACGTTTGTTTCAGGAATTAACGCGACGATCGCCAACAACATCGTCCAATATCGTAACGAAAACGGTGCCTTCCAAGATCGCAAAGCCCTATTGAAAGTGGCAAACTCGGCCCCAAAGCCTTCGAACAAGCCGCTGGATTCCTGCGCATCCGAGGGGGCAAAAAACGCCCTCGACAACACCGCAGTCCACCCCGAACGTTATGCGTTGGTGAATGCGATCGCCAAAGATCTCGGTATCCCATTAACGGACTGCAAAACCCTGGCCCAGCAGCTATCGAGCAACCTGCGCAAATACATCAGCGAGGAAGTCGGCGAACCCACCCTGCGGGACATCGTGGCGGAATTGGAAAAACCGGGTCGCGATCCGCGTGCGGAGTTCCGGTATGCGACGTTTCGCTCCGACATCAAAGAGATTTCCGATCTGCGCCCTGGCCTTGAACTTGAGGGTGTGATTACAAACGTCGTTGCCTTTGGAGCCTTCGTGGATATCGGCGTGCACCAAGATGGTTTGGTCCATGTGTCGCAGTTGGCCGATCGCTACGTATCTGACCCCACCCAAGTCGTAAAAGTCGGACAGGTGGTAAAAGTCACCGTCGTCGAGGTGAATGCCGGACTCAAACGGATTGCCTTGAGTATGCGATCGGGTGGCAGCACTTCACCCCCGCCCGACACCCGCAAACCCCAGGCCGGGAAACCCCAACTCACGAATAAACCCCAGGGCAAACCCCAGGCCGGAAACCCCCAACCTTCCCCGGAACCGACCAGTTCTGAACCCGCTACCCTGGCGGACTTACAGGCCAGATTTGGGAAAAAACGATGATTCGGTATTTCGGACCTGCGGTTTTGAAATTAACTCGTTAGAATGGTTTCATCAGCCTATTAGGTACGGACAGCGATGGAAGTTGATTTTCAGACGATCGAAACGCGCAAAGCCACCCTCGAAAAGGCCCGCGCCGAACTGAAACTACATTTCGTAGGCATCGACGAGATCATCGATGAACTGCTCAATTACATCCAAATCTGGTACCTAATGCCGGAACTCTTGACGCGCCCGATCATCGTCAACCTCTGGGGCATGACCGGCGTCGGCAAAACCGATCTAGTCCGCCGCCTCGTCAAATGCCTCGACTACCAGGATCGCTTCGCCGAAGTTGAACTGAGCAACGTTGATTCCACCTCCTGGCGCAGCTCCGTCTCCGAGGTGTTGGAATCCAACGCGATCAACGATGGCAAACCTGCGATCGTCCTGTTCGACGAAATCCAACGCTTCAACACCCTCAACCCCGACGGCACCCCGATCCAAACCACCAAGTTCACCGATTTCTGGGAAATGCTCAGCGACGGTAAATTGTCGAAACGCAGCAAGGACGACCTCGACTATTACATCCAGGACTACCTATTCCAGCAAAAGGATCTCAAACGCCGCCGCGATCGCGGTGAAGAAGATCTCGACGAAAACCCCATGATGGGTTTTTACGAAGCGCAGCAGTTGAAAACCATGCTGCAAATGGAGCAGGACTTGTCTGAAATTGCTGACATGCCGCGATCGCAAGTCATCGAACAAATCCAACTGGCCAAGCGCAAGAAAAAGGTCTACGAACCCGTGGACCATGCCAAAACCCTAATTATCATCAGCGGCAACCTAGACGAAGCCTTCTCCATGGCCCGCCAGATCTCCGAATCCGATGTGGATGCAGATATTTTCCATGCGTTCACCCAAAAGGTAACCATGGTGGATATTAAAGATGCCCTCAGCACCAAGTTCCGCCCCGAGCAGGTGGCAAGGTTTGGCAATATTCACTTGATCTATCGCAGCTTGAAGCGCTGTGACTTTGAGCGATTGATCGCGATCGAAATCGATCGCATCATCACCAGCACCCGCGAGAAATTCGGCGTCGATCTAAAAATCGGCGATGGCATCCACGAACTCATCTACCGCAACGGCGTCTTCCCTGTCCAAGGCGTCCGCCCAGTGTTTTCCAGCGTAATCGATATTTTAGAAACCAATCTCTCGAAGTTTCTCTTTACGGCCTTGATGGGTCGGCAAACGACGATCGAGATGGCCTATGATTTCGAAAAGTCCGTGATCAAGGCCAAGATCGGCCCGGTGGAAAGTGACGTGCCCTTCACTGGCCGCATTGACAAGATCCGCGAGAGTAACCTGGCGGACACGATCGCCAATATCAGCGCCCATGAAGCGGGCCATGCCGTGGCCTACATGGTGTTGTTTGGTCTGGCTCCCTTGCAGTTGAAATCGAAGCTAGCCAACAGCTATGCCGGCGGTTTCACCCTTCCCCCACCAAATCCACGAAACCAAGGAAAATATCCTGCGCAAGATCAAGATCTATCTAGCCGGGGGCCTGGCCGAGGAGCTGGTGTTTGGGGCTGGCAATGCTTCCATGGGTCGGGTACACGATCGCGAACAGGCCACGAGTCTGGCGATCGACTACCTGCGCAAATACGGTTTCGATGAGCATTACCAGGCCCATTACACCCTGGAATATGCCTACGAAATGGATAAGACTTCCACTGACAAAGACGTGGAACGCATGATCACGCGTCTGGTTGTTGAAACCACGGAGCTATTGAAGGATCAGCGATCGCTGCTCCAGGAGTTGTCTTTGAAACTGGCGGCGGCGGGGAATTTGGAGGCGATCGAGGTGGCGGAAATTGGTGTCAAGCACGGTGTTGATGTGGTGGTCAAGGAGGAGGGCTATTTGCAGATTCCTGCCTACGAAGCGCTCCTTGGTGGTGAGAGTCTGACCATTACAGCTCCAGCAACGCCGCGCGCGACAGTGTAATGATCGATCGCGCCGTTCGATCGGGTCTAAATCAAGCAGTTTGGGGATGATCGTTTCAAGTTCTGGATCGATCGTCCCAAATCTGGCGATCAGCATTCCTGCAACGTTGGCGCGATCGGCCTCTTCTCGGCCTTCTTCCTGTCCCACTGACCTGACCCGGCTCATTTCAGCCTGGTACAGGGTATCGATCTCTTGCATGGTCTTCATAAAGTTATCCTCAAACGACAAGCCCCATGGCTGGAAGTATCTTCGATGACGGAGGTCTGATCGATGGCAAGATTGCTCAGGTCGCATCGGAGGGATTGGCTGATGTAAAACTTGAGGAGTGCGTCCACGGACATGTCTTTGGTTTTGGCAACTTTTTGGAGGGAGGCGATCGCGCTTTTGGGCAATTTTAGAGTTAAGGTTTCGGTTTCCCTGGGACGCCAGTGAATTTGTACCTGTTCTCCATCGATTTCATGTTGACTCATGGCTTAGGTGGCGTACGGTGTCCATGGTTCTATGATAGCGATGAACTGGGCAAAAGTGAGGATAGTAGAAGCTGATGGTGCGATGGTCTTCGACCGACCGCAGGTCATCGTACTCTTTTCATTCATCCTGAGTCCTCTATCTGAAGACCGATTTCGCGGACATAAGTTTAGATCGCTCCCTCTGGTTAATCTTTGTGGAGAGGATGGTTGGGGTTGTCCAGATTTTCTATAATGGGGGCGAATTAGCTGATAGTTGTCGTTTGCTTCCCAATCTGCCATGTCTGAAGAAAGTAAGTACGTCCCCACGAGCATTGAGAAGGTTTTTGAGTTGCTGGATACCAAGCTGATTTCCCTCGGCTTGCCTGCAACCAACATTGTCCGCCGTTGGGGTGAATTACACTTAGTATTGTGGAGAGTTGAATCTCTTTTCTCGCGTCGAGACTTGTGAACTGTAGCACGCGCCAGTTCTGAGAATTTCTAATTTTTTGTAACCGCCCCACTTCCTACGACATGATCGGCCCCCCAGCCCCCAAGTTTGGGGGAGCCGGAGTCATATTGGCTCAAAGTCCCCCAGAATTGGGGGATTTAGGGGGCCTGCCAGCCTTGCCACTCCCAATCAACTTACTGTTCCAACAATCGATCGCATACAACAACACATCCCGGCAATGCGATCGCGTCAACAAAAAGTCCCGATTATTACAACGCGACGTAACGTGATAACAATAGCCCGAAACAAACAAACGGATTTTACGCATAATCCGTTATTCAGGGGTTGGCGATCACCACCAGCTCTAAATCACAGCCGATCGAGTAGACCCTGAAGTTAGTTGAATTTGTGCTAGAATCAAAACGATCTCTATTCAACCTGAGCTAGCAACCTATGACGCTCTCCCTAGATCACCCCAAACTAACCTCCATCGAACAATCGATCGGCAGCGAAGTCTTTGCCTACCTCCAGCACCAGCAAGAACTCTTTGACCAAGCCCGATCGCAACTGCTCCAAACCCACCCAAGACAGTTCGTCTGGTTTGAGAATGGCGTTGTTCTGGACAGCGATCGTGACGAATCAGCCCTCTTCCTCCGCACCCAAACCCAGCGCCCCGAGCAACCCTTCTTCCTGGCCCAAGTTCTGCAAGAAGATCCAAAGCTAGTGGTGCGATCGGGCTTTCTAAGATAACGCTAGGAGATAACCGTGGGCCAATACCCATACCAATCAATTTCTTCCGAAACCCCGGAAATCCCTATTCTCACTGTCAATCTTTTTCTCCCCGGAGATATTCATTCTCCCAAAATTTCCTGCGTCTCCATCCTCGATACTGGATCGGACTGCACGCTCCTGCCAATCACTCTACTCATGCAGGCAAGAGCAAGTACGATCGCCATGCTCCAAGAAAACCTCGATCTCAATCTGATCGTTAAAACAACTGGACTTTCTCTCAAAGCGATCGAGAAATTAAAAAAGGAACACAACCTTTAGACGCCAGCGATCCTCTCACTGCCGATCGCATCTACCCGTGGGCATTCATACCTTGTTGTGAGCTTCCCCCAACATCAATCATGCTCCACTACCTTCACTTTTCCCCGAAAAACCACATACTGATAGATATTGTAAAACAACATAATCGGAATCAAAAAACCCACAAAAATGATCATAAACACCAACGCACTCGGTGAAGCTGCCGCCTGATAGATCGTGATCTCCGTCGGAATAATATAGGGAAACACAATCAACCCCAACCCCAAAAACGTCAGCAAAAAAATCAAAATCGTCCAAACAAACGGTGTCCGCTCCTCCCGCCGCCCCAGACTCCTGAGCAGCAATCCCACCAGCCCCACCCCCAACAGCGGGATCGCCGAAAACACATACAGCAAAGGCGGACTAAACAACCGCTCCCTCGCCGCCACGTAAAACACAGGCGTCACGATCGTAATCAAAATCGCCCCCACCAACGTCGTCACCGCCGCAATCTTCGCCGTACGAAAATGCGTCTCCTGCAATTCCCCCTCCGTCTTCAAAATCAAATAGGTCGATCCAATCAGCACATAGCCTTGGATTAAAGTTAACGTCACCAAGATCGATCGCCAATCCAACCAATCCCACATCCCCCCCGTAAAATGCCCCAACGCGTCTACACTAATCCCCTCAATCACACTCCCCAGCGCAAACCCCTGCCCGAGCGCAGCTAGGAAACTCCCGACCCCAAAGGAGAGATTCCAGAGGGTTTTGCGATCGGAATGCTCCCGAAATTCAAAGGCGATCGCTCTGAAGATCAAGCCGAAAATCATCATGAAAATTGGAATATACAAAGCACTGAGGATCGTCCCGTAAGCTAGCGGAAACGCCCCAAACAGTGCCCCAGCCATCACCACCAGCCAGGTTTCATTGGCATCCCACACGTTACCCAAACTCGTCATCAAAATACTGCGCCGCTTCTCATCGGAACTCGTCAGCGACAGAATCCCCACCCCCAAATCAAACCCATCCAGCATGATATACAGGAACAAAAACAAACCCAAAATCACAAACCAAACCTGCGGCAGAAAATGCAGTAATGCGTTCATTCCAGTCCCCTTAAAATTGCGAATTAAATAACCGTTCTACTGATTGGCCTCCGCTGGCCGCTGATCGGGCAACAATTCCGCTGGCTCCTCCTTCACCGAAGGCGCATTATCCAACTGCGGCAACGCCATCTCCAAATTCGGCCCCGCCTGAATAATTCGACTGCCAAAATACAGCGTCATCACAAAGAGCAACGAATACACCCCCGCAAAGGCGAGCAAACTTCCCAGCACCGTCTCCGCCGGAATCACAGAAGCCGCATCCGCCGTCCGAATCTGGTTATACATCGCCCAAGGCTGCCGCCCCACACACCGGACAATCCAACCCGACTCCACCGCGATATAGCCCAGAGGCGCCGCAAAAATCCAACTCAAGAGCAGAAGCTTTTGCTGCTCGATCGCCCCCGCCACCAATTTCCCCCGCAGCCACTGCACCGCACTCAATCCCATCAGCGCCGCAAAAAAGAAACCAATCCCACTCATAATCCGGAACGAATAGTAAATCAATCCCACCATCTTGGGCCGATTCTCCCTGGGCCATTCCTTCAGCCCCAACACAGGCGCCGACAGCTTGGGTTTGAACTCCAGAATATAGCCAAGCCCCTGGGGCACATTCAGCTCCCACTTATTGCGCTCACCCTTTTCATCAGGAATAGCTAGCAAACTCCAATCCGCAGGTTGCCCCGCCGGAGAAGTTTCCCACTTTGCCTCCATGGCCGCTAGCTTAGTCGGTTGATACTCGTAAACCTGCTCCGCGCTTAAGTGGCCCACGAAGATTTGCAGAGGGGTGACTGCGATCGCCGCCGCCAAAACAATCTGGAGCGATCGCGTGAAAAACGCCACATTGCGATTTTTCAGAATATACCAAGCACTAATCCCACCGATCACAAATAGCGAAGTCTCCAGCGTCGCCAAAAACATATGGGCCACACTGCGCACCATAAACGGATTGAGAATCGCCTGGAAATAGTCACTCACAATAAATTTGCCATTCACCATCTCGCCACCAGCGGGCGTCTGTAACCAGGAATTGGCCACCAAAATCCAAAAGGTCGAAAGATTCGCCCCAAAGGCCACCATAATCGTCGCCAGGTAGTGAATCACCGGATGCACCCGCCCCCAGCCAAACAGCATAATCCCTAAAAAGCCTGCCTCCAGCATGAAGGCCATCGCCCCCTCAAAGCCCAAAATGCTGCCAAAGAAATCCCCCACCGCCTCCGAAAACGGTGCCCAATTGGTGCCGAACTGAAACTCCATCGGCAGCCCAGAGGCCACCCCAATCCCAAAATTCAACACATAGAGCTTCGACCAAAACCTCGCATGGTAGTAATAATCAGGATTGCGCGTCTTCAGCCACAGTCCCTCCACCACCACCAAATAGATCGCCATCCCCGTCGTCAAGACAGGCCACAGCATATGAAAAATCGCCGTCAAGGCGAACTGCATCCGAGACAGCGACACGGTATCCAGCATCGCCAGATCCCCTGGGGCAAGGGTAGATTCATAGGGTAGATTCAAGCCGTTTTGTGAGGACTTCTACTATCCTAGCGATCCCAAACCACTTCCCTAAAGGCTTTTTAAGAAGTCTTAAGTCTCCTTAATAGATTCCGCTTCCTTCTGGCCCATCAGCCAATAGGTCTTCATCTTGCCCCGGCCCTTCACCGAAATCATCCCCCGCTTTTTGAGAGAAAACTGCGACTTTAGATCGGGATGCCGCAGCTGCTCATAGGTGGCCTCCGTCATCTGAATCTGCCCCGCCCGTCCCGTCGATTCCATCCGACTGGCCACATTCACCGTATCGCCCCAGAGATCGTAAATAAACTTCCGCTTACCAATCACCCCGGCCACCACAGGCCCCGTATTAATCCCAATCCGAATCGCCAGCGGCTGATCGCCATCGGCAAACTGTACGGTCGCCGCCTGCATCGCCAGGGCCATCTGAGCGATCGCCGCCGCATGGTCCGCCCTCGGAATCGGCAACCCCGCCACCGCCATATAGGCATCCCCAATCGTCTTAATCTTCTCGACGCCAAACTGGTCCGCCAACTGGTCAAAGGCCGAGAAAATTTCATTCAGCCACTTGACGAGGTCAATGGGTGGCCTAGCCGCCGCCGTCGCCGTAAAGCCCACAATGTCAGCGAACAAAATCGTCGCTGACTCATAATGTTCAGCAATGGCCTTATTGTCTTCCTTGAGGCGCTTGACGATCGGCTTCGGCAAAATGTTATGCAGCAGGCGTTCGGACCTGTCGGTCTCCATCCGCATCGTCTGCTCAATCCGCTTTTGCTGGGTGACATCCCGCGCCACCCAGACCACCGTATCCGCCGACAGCGGCGAAATCTGGGCATCGAACCAATAGACCTTGCGGCCAATCCGGGCCTGATAATCCACCTGCACCGTCTCCCTACGCCGCAGCGCCACCTGAATCGCATTAAAATGCGTCGCCGCCTGCTCCACCGACATCACCTTATGGAGCTGCTTACCCACCTGGGCATAGAGTGCTTCACGGGGAAAGGCCGGATGGGTCCCCGCCACCCTTAGACAAAAGCCCTTGCGATCGTAGACCAACACCACCGCCGACATCGCATTGAAAAACGCCTGTAATTCTTCCTCGGACTGCCGCAGAATCGACTCAATATGGATCGCCCGGTTCAGATCCGCTGTCAGGGCCGATCGCTCCCGCCAAAGCTCTGCCATTAGCAGATCGCCATGCTGGGCTACCACTTCCAGCTGACACTCCATATCCTGCACCTGGCGCTTCAGTTGGCCAATCTCATCCAGTAAATCCAGCACAAACGGATCGTCGATCGCATCAAACTGCGATCGCTGCCTGCCATGGAATTGAGCATCTAAGGGAAAGGATAGTACTGAGTCATGCCTGGCGCTCGTGATCGATCAAACCTTCGCGATGCCCTACCCCTCAGAATACCCAGTCC
>JAAUSA010000183.1 GCA_012031975.1 Alkalinema sp. RU_4_3
GCCGCGATTCCCGATTACTGCTTTCAGCCCAAAACCTGGCGATCGCTATCCTACGCATCTTGGGATATTGGTGTCGTTACAGGCTTGTTTTTCTCGCTGCGACGATCGATGCCTGGTGGTTCTATCCGATCTATTGGTTTGCTCAGAGCACGATGTTCTGGGCATTGTTTGTGATTGGGCATGATTGCGGCCATGGGTCGTTTTCGAAGCACAAGTGGCTCAACAATGTGGTGGGGCATCTGACCCACAGTTTTATTCTGGTGCCCTTCCATGGTTGGCGGATTAGCCACCGCACTCACCATTCCAATACAGGGGATGCGGATAATGATGAGAGCTGGTACCCGATTAATGAGTCGCGCTACCGCGCCATGGGTTCCTTAGAAAAAGGGGTGCGCTACTATGCCCACCTGTTGGCCTACCCGATCTATCTGTTCCGCCGATCGCCTGGCAAACAGGGTTCTCACTTCGATCCAAAGAGCGGTTTGTTCAAGCCTTCGGAGCGCAATGACATTATTGTCAGCACCACCTGCTGGATCGCTATGTTGGTTTTGCTGACTATTTCTAGCTTCCAGTTTGGCTTGCTGTGGGTGGCAAAGCTGTATATGGTGCCCTACATCGGGTTTGTGATCTGGTTGGATTTGGTCACTTTCTTGCACCATACCGAAGATGACATTCCTTGGTATCGCGGGAAGAACTGGTACTTCCTCAAGGGGGCGCTGTCCACGATCGATCGCGACTATGGTCTGTTCAACTGGATTCACCATGATATTGGCACCCATGTTGCCCACCATATTTTCTCGAATATGCCCCACTACTACCTGAAGGACGCCACTCGGGCGATCAAGCCTTTGCTGGGGGACTATTACCGGAAATCCGAGGAGCCAATCATCAAATCGTTCTTCAAGTCTTCTAAGGCTTGTCACTTCGTAACGGATGATGGCGATCAGGTTTACTACAAACCTGCTTCGGCGCTGAAATCCTAAATGATTTTGTAGGGGTTTCGCCTCAACAGGAAAGCCCGGTGTTTGAATCTATCAAACACCGGGCTTTTTTAGTGGGTTTGCAAACCACTTGCAAACTACTTACACACGGGCGGGATCGGAGAAGAGAATCTTCAGGTATTCATCTTCCATCTTGGCTCCGGAGGGCTGAAGGGCGGCGAGCGCCTGGGGCAGCACCAGATTACGACGATGGTTACCGATGCGGACGTTGAGTTCGTCGCCAGTTTTGCTCAGTTCGATCTGACTCTTCTCGATGCCGGGCAGGTACATTTCCAAACTGTATTGATTGTTTTCCTTTTGGACGACGCGGAGGGTGGTTTCTTCATAGTAGACCTTGGCGGGATCTTCGCCCTCAGGGAAAAGGGTTTCTTTTAGGCGATCGAGCGCCTCTAACCCACACATTTCCTGGGAGTACAAAGGCACCTCTTTGATCGGCAAGGGCGAGAAATTATCGTGGATTTCCTGGCGATACTGGGCTTGGTTCTCCTTCCAACGGGCAAAGAACGGATCGCTCACCTGATCGGGAATAATCCGGTTGGCTACCACCATATCCGTGGCCACATTATAGAGGCTCAGGTAGGCATGGGCGCGCAGGGATTCCTTGATCACCATCTTCTCGGGATTCATCACCAGCCGCACGGAGGTTTGCTTCGGGTCCGTCAAGACCTTTTCTAGGGCTTCGATCTGCTCGTAGAACTCGTAGGGCGCATCCATCACCTCTTTATTGGGGAGGGAGAATCCGGCGATCGGTCGGAACAAAGGCTCCACCAAGGGGCGCAGGGCCATAGACATTCCCTGGAAGGGCTTGTAGAACTTGCGCATGTACCAGCCGCCGACTTCTGGCAGGCTGAGCAACCGCAATGCTGTTCCGGTGGGGGCCGAATCGATGATCAACACGTCGTAGGTGCCTTCGTCGTAGTGACGCTTCATCCGCACTAGACCGAAAATCTCATCCATCCCCGGCAGGATCGCCAATTCCTCGGCCTGCACGCCGTCCAGCCCGCGCGCCTGCAACACCTGGGTGATATAGCGCTTCACGGCTCCCCAGTTGCCTTCGAGTTCCATAAGGGCATCAAGTTCTGCGCCCCAGAGATTGGGCCGTACTTGGCGGGGTTCGTGGCCCATTTCTAGGTCAAAGCTGTCGGCGAGGGAATGGGCCGGGTCGGTACTCAGGACCAGGGTTTTGTAGCCGAGTTCAGCACAACGCAATCCCGTTGCCGCTGCTACGGAGGTTTTGCCAACGCCTCCTTTACCCGTCATGAGAATTACGCGCATATCAAGTCCTGTGCGGAGAAAGTTTACATTTTTTTACGTTCACTTTCATTGTGACACAGGTGCCCATGCCATGGTTTGCCAAAATAACGGCTAGATCTTGTACATCTGGCTCATCATGCGCTGGTGACCAGGGGTTTCAACGGTTTTAATGTCGGGGACCTTGTCGATTCGGTTGAACTCATCGGCATGGAGCACCCCATGGACCACTAGCACCGAGCAGGGCGCATGCTGCAAGACGTACTGGCTGACACTGCCGCGACCCGCCCGCTTCAGGCCGTGGTTCTCATGGTGGCCGATCACGATTAGATCCGCCCCCCAGCGCTGGGCCAGATCGCACAGCCAAAGTTCCGGGGCGCTGACGCGGCAGTCGATTTGGGTGGGAATGCCCTTGGCTATTGCCTGCTGAAAATAGAACTGCAACCAGCGATCGGCCTTAGCCCGCTCCTGGTCCAGCCGTCGCTGCTGCATGCGGCGCAGCATCGCATACATGTCTAGGGCCTCTCCACTGTGGGCCGACTCATGGACGCCCGTTGCGAGGTCCGCTGCCACATCACTCTCCATATGTAATGTATGGACCATCATCAGGCTCGTAGCATGGGGCTTGGCCTGATCGAGGGCCTGGCCAAAGACTAAGGAATCCTTGAAAGACTGATCCAACCCCACCAAAATCTTCTTAAATGTCATATTCGCAACCTCGTCCAAGAAAGAAACAGCAACGTGATGAAGGGAACGTTTGCAATCTGGATCGGATCCTTTTCGCTGTAATATCAGTCTATCGCGGGGGTTTGCTCCATTACACGGTCGCGGTAAAATCGTAAGCTCTAGGTAAGCGAAGACTTACGAAGGGGTTGAGAAGTTTGTACTAATCGATCGAAAGTTTAAGCACGCTCGCGTTTTGAAGCGACTTTGCAGCACTAAGGGGCAATGGTAAAATAGGCGACCATGGAACGAATTACTCTACTGTCAAAACGCGAGATCGAGAAAATGCGGGTTGCGGGCAAATTAGCCGCGCAGCTTTTGGACCACCTTGGCCCGATGGTGAAGGCTGGGGTTAGCACCTTAGAACTCGACAAGGAAGCTGAACGCTGGACCAAGGCCCATGGTGCCAAGAGTGCTCCCCTGGGCTACCAGCCCGAGGGTTTACCGCCCTTTCCCAAATCCATTTGCACGAGCGTGAATGAGGTGGTTTGCCACGGGATTCCAAATAAGAAGCAGGTGCTTAAGAATGGCGACATCATTAATATTGATGTGACGTTGATTGTGGATGGCTACCATGGCGATACCTCAAAGACGTTTTTAATTGGGGAGGTGTCCCCGTTGGCGAAGCGGTTGGTGGAGGTGACGGAAAAATGCCGCATGTTGGGGATTGAGCAGGTCAAACCGGGCGCAAGGATTGGGGATATTGGGGCGGCGATCCAGGAATATGCCCATGCTGAGGGGTTCACTGTGGTGGAGAATTTCGTGGGCCATGGGATCAGTACTGTGTTTCATACGGCTCCTCAGATTCCCCACTATGGGAAGCGGGGGGATGGGAAGAAGCTGCGGGAGGGGATGGTTTTTACGATCGAGCCCATGATCAATGAAGGAAAGCTGGAAGTAGAAATTCTGGCGGATGAATGGACGGCGGTGACCCAGGATCGCAAACTCTCGGCTCAGTTTGAACATACGATCGCGGTAACGGCGACGGGGTATGACATTTTGACGTTGCCGTGATGGATGGATTGGGATTGATCGGTGATCGCGAGGGCAAGGGCGCATGCGATGCGCCCCTACGGGCAATTATCCCAACACCCACTGCACCAACGATCGCACCCCATAACCCGTCGCCCCCACGCTGTTGTAGGCGATCTCCTTATCCGTCCAGACCGGACCCGCCACATCCAAATGCATCCAGGGCGTATCCTTGACAAACTGTTTGAGGAACACCGAAGCACTGATCGCACCCCCCGCCCGCGATCCCGTATTCTTCATATCCGCCAGCGGCGACTTCATGCTCTCAAAATAGCGCTCCTCCATCGGCATCCGCCACAGCTTCTCACCCGCCGCTTCCGCCGCCGCCTCAAAGCCCTTGGCCAAGGCATCATTGGGACTCCAAAGCCCAGCAATATCATCGCCTAAGGCCACCACACAGGCCCCCGTCAGCGTCGCTAGATCGATCATCCCATCGACCCCCAGCTTATCGGCATAGACCAAGGCATCGGCCAAGGTCAAACGACCCTCGGCATCGGTATTGTTAATCTCGATCGTCTTCCCATTCGAAGCCGTCAAAATATCCCCCGGATGCATGCCCCGCCCGCTGACCATGTTCTCGGTCACCGCACTAATAAAATGCACCTCCACATCGGGCTTAATCTGGGCGATCGCCTTAGCAGCCCCAAAGGTAGCCCCGGCCCCACCCATGTCGGTCTTCATCATCTCAATGCTGCTGGCACCCACTTTCAGGTTGTAACCCCCCGAATCAAAGGTCAGACCCTTGCCGATGATCGCCAACTTCTTACGCGGCGTCCCCTGGGGTTTGTAAATCAAGTGGATGAACTTCGGCGGCAGATCCGAGGCCATGGCCACGCCCAAGAATGCCCCCATGCCTAGGGCTTCGCATTCCGCCTGCTCCAGAATTTTCAGTTCCAAACCATACTCTTTGGCCAAATCCTGGGCCGTCTGCGCCATAGAGATCGGGGTTACGTAGTTTGCAGGTGCTGCAACGAGTTCTCTGGCAAGGAAAACACCTGAGGCAATCTTTTGGGCACGATCGATCGCCCCTTCCTGCCCCGCCATCCCCAGCAGATGAACCTCGTCCACGGGCTTGGTCTCATCTTTCTCGGACTTGAAACGGTGGTCCTTATATAGAGCCAGTTCTACGCCTTCTGCGATCGCCTGGGCCGCCACATCCGCCGCTTGGTTTCCCACGGCAAGAGCCAATCCCAAACTGCCACACTTTTCCCGCCGCGCCGCACGGGCCGCCGCCGAAGCTGCCCGGCGCAGACCTTCAGGTTTCAAATCTTCCACCTTCCCAAGTCCCACCAGAATGAGTTTGCGAAACCCCGCACCAGCCACACGGGTCGTAGCCAGATTCCCTGGCTGACCCTTGAACTCGGCCTCAGCAATCACTTCTTTTACAAGACCACCCAGCTTGCCATCTAAGGCCGCCAATTCGCCCGAGAGTTCTAGTTGATTGTCAAACAGACCGATCGCCAGACCATCACCGGACCAGTCCAAAATCGAAGTTGCGGAGGCTTGGAATTTCATAGATTCAGATCAAAAGTTACATAACTTGTACGGCCTATCTAGTATCGTTCAAAACTCAGCGATCGATCGCGCGCTCCCCACCAAATCCGCCTAACTGCCAGTACAATCAGAAAGATTTTCCCTGTGTTCCATCCCCCCATCAAACCGGACAGAACCGCCCCAAGCATCCCCAACCCATGCTGAAACAACCTAAGATTTGGCTCCCTGTAATCGGCGCTGGCGCAACTCTTGCATTCATTGGCGGCGCACTCCTCTCCACCCAGGTCAAACCCGGCAGCAATCCGGGTAACCTGTTCAGTAATGTATCCGGCAGCGTAAGCGGCGCGATCGCATCGGCGCCCCCAGCCCCAATATCGGTCCTTTGACTAGTCAAACTCCCGAACAACGGGCCGCAGCTCTGACCCAGTTGGCCCAGTCGCCTAATTCAAACCTCGATCGCCACCGCGCCCGCTACCTCCTCGCGAGCGATCTATTGGCCAGCGGCAAAACCCCGGAAGCCTTGAAATACCTAGAAGGCCTAGAAAAGGAATACAGCACCCTCGCCCCCCATATCCTAATCAAACGCGGCAAGGCCCTAGCCGCCACGGGGAAACTCGATCAGGCGATCGCCAATTGGAAAACCGTCGCCGAGAAATACCCCAAGGACCCCGCCGCCGCTGAGGCATTGAACCTGCTGGGCCAGAAAGATCCCAAGTTTCAAGATCAGGCGATTGCCCAGTACCCTTCCCACCCCAGCAGCCTGCAAATTGTCAAAGAACGCCTCAAGAAAAACCCCAAGCAGTTGCCGCTGCTCATGACCCTGGCCCGCTACGACCTCGATAGTAAGGATTACGTCGCCACACTCGATCGGATCACCAGCGGCTTTGCCCCCCAGCTCAGCCCCGAAGACTGGGAAATCCTCGGCTTCGGCTACTGGGAAACCCAAAAATACGGTAAGGCCGCCGAAGCCTACAGCCGTGCCCCCCAGACCGCCCTGACCGCCTACCGCACCGCCCGAGGTCTCCACCTCGAAGGCAAACCCGGCGGCAAGGATCGCTACATCGCCGTGTCCCAGAATTTCGCGGGCACCCCAGAAGCGGGCCTGGCCCTCCTGCGCCTCGGCCAGATGGTCGAACCGAAGGAAGCCGTGCCCTACCTCGATCGCGTCATCGCCCAATACCCAGAACAGACCCCCCAGGCCCTCCTGGAAAAGGCCAAAGTACTCGATGGATTAAAAAGCCAAACCTCCGCAACCCAAGTCCGGCAATACCTGCTCGACAAATACCCCAACACCGAACCCGCCGGAGAAATGCGCTGGCTAATCGCCCAGGAGCGGGTTAAAGCGGGCGACCTCCCCGGTGCCAAACAATGGGCCGAAGCCACGATCGTCGCCAGCCCCACCACAGAAGTCGCCGCCAAAGCCGGATTCTGGGCCGGAAAATGGTCGCAAAAACTGGGTAAAAACGACGAAGCGATCAACAATTTCAAAAAAGTGCTCAAAGAGCATCCCCAGTCCTACTACGCCTGGCGATCGGCCAGCTTACTCGGCTGGAACGTCGGCGACTTCAACACCGTACGGGCCATGCAGCCCACCATTGTCAAACCCCAAACCCGCGCCGAACTGCCCGTCGGCTCCCCCATGCTGAAGGAACTCCATCAAGTCGGCCAGGACCGCGACGCCTGGGCCTACTGGCAAGTCGAATACCAAAACCGTCACAAACCCACCATGCCCGAGCAGTTCACCGACGGCATCATGCGCCTGGGCGTGGGAGACAACCTCGACGGGATTTTCATGGTGGGGAATTTAAGCGATCGCACGAAACCCGAAGAGAAGAAGCAATACGAAGCCATCAGCAAACAGGCCACCTACTGGCAGGCCCTCTACCCCTTCCCCTACACCCCTGAAATCTCCAACTGGTCCAAACAGCACGGCCTCAATCCCATGCTAGTGACAGCCTTGATGCGTCAGGAATCGCGCTTTGAGGCCAAGATCGAGTCCTCCGCTGGCGCCAAGGGCCTGATGCAGGTCATGCCCGACACCGCCACCTTCATCGCCGGAAAACTCAACCTCAAAAAATACAGCCTGGAAAATCCCAACGACAACATCCAGCTCGGCACCTGGTACCTGGGCTACACCCACGACGAATACCAAAACAACTCCATGCTGGCGGTCGCCAGCTACAACGCTGGCCCCGGTGCCGTTGGCGGTTGGCTAGAATCGGCCAAAAGTCGCGATCCCGACGAATTCGTCGAAGCCATCCCCTACGAAGAAACCCGAGGCTACGTCAAATCCGTCCTCGGCAACTACTGGAACTACCTGCGGCTCTACAACCCCGAAATAGCCAAACAAGTCGCCGAAGCCTCCCCCCTCCAACCCCAGTTAAATCAATAAAGCAAGACCAGCCTAGGGTTTACGCCCGGCGGTCAGGACTTGTTCGGCGGTCAGCCCCAGATCTGGAAACGTGGGAGAGACGATCGCATCCCCACCCCTAAAGGTCTCAAATCCATAGCGTCCAGATGTCAACGTTCCCACCATGACCCATTCTCGATCGGGGTCAATCAGCCAATATTCAGGTATGCCACGGCTGGCATACTGGTCTCGCTTATCTTCGTAGTCCCGTTTGTAGTTGGCTGAATCCTCGTCGCCAGAGGAAACCACCTCGACAACTAGCCGAGGGGGCAGCACGTCAGCGGGAATGGTGGCACGTTTTTTTAGGATACTTAGATGAACTTCGTCTAACACGGTTAGATCAGGATAGCGAGTCCTGGGTCTACCAGGGACCGCCACCTCAACTCGTCCAGGGCGCACTAGCTCGTGATAGATACCGGATTGGATCAGTAGGAGGTAGAGGTAGTTGGCGATCGCGTCATTAAACAAAGATTCGGTCATGACCTCGATTAATGCTCCATCCCAATACTCAAAACGCCCCTCGGCAGATCCGATGGATCTGCCGCTAGATATTCTTCAAAATTTCTGAACTGTGGTGATGATTTTGCAACTGTCATAGTGGGATCGCTTCGCTCATGGGACTCTGCTATCTCACTGGGAATTCTAACGCAACCAAAGGTCTACCCGGCTACCCGCCGATAAAAAGGCCGCTTCACCACCGTCGCCGGATACCCCTTCCCCCGAATCATCACCTCCACCGTTTGACCCAGTTTCGACAACTCCGCCGGAACGTAGGCCAGAGCAACTGGGTATCCCAACGTCGGCGACAGCGTCCCACTGGTAACAATCCCAACCTCCTGACCTGCGTGACAGACTGGATAGTCATGGCGAGCAATGTTTCGCCCCTCAAGCTGTAAACCCACAATCCGCCGTTTCACACCCTCAGCCTTTTGCTGCTCTAGTAGCGATCGCCCAATAAACTCACCCTTAGTATCCAAATGCACCAACCAACCCAACCCGGCCTCTAAGGGGCTGGTTTGATCGTTAATTTCCTGACTATATAAAGACATCGCCGCCTCCAGTCGCAGAGTATCGCGCGCGCCCAACCCACAGGGCGTAACGCCTGCCGCAAACAATGCCTTCCACAGTGCAATCCCCGTCGGCCCATCCACCATTACCTCGAAACCATCTTCTCCGGTGTACCCGGTCCGGGCGAGGAACCCTGGTTGACCCAAAACCTCAGATTCCGCATGGCCAAAGGCGGGAATCGGCGTTAGGTCCAATGCCACTAATTTTTGCAGCTCCGCCACGGCCTTGGGGCCTTGAACGGCGATCAAGACGCGATCGTCCGACAGATCCCTAAACTCGATCCCCGTCAAATCCATATTCGCCGACATCCAATCCCAATCCTTATGGCGGGTGCCTGCGTTGACAATCGCCACCCAACGCTCCTGGGCCCCAGTTTTACCCTGGTAGTAAAAAATCACATCATCAATAATCCCCCCCGCCGGATTCAGCAGCACCGTATATTGGGCCATACCGGGCACGATTCGTGCCAAATCCGAGGGCACCAGCCGCTGCAACTGGTCCAAAACCCCCGTCCCGACGATCGTGAACTTGCCCATATGGGAAATATCAAACATCCCCGCCCCCGTCCGCACCGCCTGATGCTCCTGGGTAATCCCCCCAAACTGCACGGCCATCTCCCAACCGGAGAACGCGGTCATGCGGGCATTCATTTCTCCCATCAAAGAATAGAGTGGCGTACGTTGTAGTGCAGCATCGGTCACGGTGGGTTACTCCTGGAGTCAGTAATTTTTTTGGCCAGTCGTATAATTATCACCCTCGATCGCCCAGAGCGATCCTCTTACCGGCGGTCAAAATCCCCCCAGGTCAGTCTAAATTTTGCCAGCCATTGATCCAAGCAGAAATTCGGGATCAGATTTGTAAGAAATTTGACTGGGGGAAGTAGCGCACATCTGTGACAATAGAACTTGGTGAGTCCGGGGATCGGTCCAATGCAGATTGGGGTCAAAAACCTCTTGCCAAGCGTGCCCGACGATCCCAAACTAGAACGATGAACAACAAGCGCATTAGAACGGCATTTTTAAACCGAGGTGGTCTCCTGTGAAGCGTACGCTAGCAATTATTTTAGGCGGTGGTGCTGGGACCAGACTTTATCCCCTGACCAAACAGCGTGCGAAACCGGCTGTGCCTTTGGCCGGAAAGTATCGACTGATAGATATTCCAGTCAGTAACTGCATCAACTCGGAAATTTTCAAGATCTATGTTCTGACCCAATTCAACTCGGCCTCGTTGAATCGTCACATTACTAAGGCCTTTAGCTTTTCTGGCTTCGACGATGGCTTTGTGGAAGTGCTGGCGGCCCAGCAGACCCCCGAGAACCCCAACTGGTTCCAGGGCACTGCCGACGCCGTGCGCCAATACCTCTGGATGTTGCAGGATTGGGATGTGGATGAGTTTGTGATCCTGTCGGGCGATCATCTCTATCGCATGGATTTACCGC
>JAAUSA010000184.1 GCA_012031975.1 Alkalinema sp. RU_4_3
ATTACTGCAACGGATCGGCCCGGCAAGCAGAGACGGTCTTTGGGTGGAATCGGCGGGCAGTGCAATTAGGCTTGGAAGAGCGGCGCACTGGCATCCTCTGTGTGGATAATTATCGGTCCCGTGGACGAACTATTTCGATAGTTGCTAAACAGAGATTCATACTGAGAAGAAGCTCCTAGATCTTCACGTTCAGAACCTGGTATTCCCAGCTCCGGCAGATGCTGATAATCTATTCCTAAGAAACCACACAATCGCCCAAGGGTACTCCTATGGAAGCCAAAGCGCCGAGAAATGGGGTTGAACCGCACATCAATGAGACGTGAAATTCCAGATTCTAGTAGAAGATTCAGAAACGCATCAACGGTTTTTCCCTCATGTGCAGGGCGCTACGGTGCTTGGCCTGCTCTACTGGGACCCCTGCTGGCGCTTTATTCTCCTCCTCGGCTTTCATCCTTTCGTTAGATATTTGAAATTTTTCTCTCATCCCAAAGATATAGAAGGCGACGGGAAAATCCCTGCCCAGGGATGGCTGTGGGGAAGAAATCGATCGGTTAATCTATTGGATGTTAAGTCAGGGCGCGCTTCGAAGCCAAGTCTTTCTCATTGTTGCTATTGTTCATTCCCTGAATTGATTCATCTCCTGTGAGATGGACATTTGCTCAGTTGTCCTAGTCTCCTACGCAATATAGGGGGGATTCGTCATGACCCATTATCAACTTCGCTGGCGGAAACGCTTCTTAGCCGTGCGCCGAGGCGATCCGCAGCAGCCCAATAGTCTATGTTTGGAACAGACAGAACACCTGATGGCCTGTGTCCAGCATTCCGCCATCGATCGGATTCGCCTAGATCTCGATTTTGATGCAGAAACGCTTTCCCTATGGGCTGATGCGGGCCAACGGTCCAAAAAAGCAGTCTATCTCCGTCTCCCCTCGGCCCTTGGGATGCCCCAGTATCAGGCGGCTTGGTGGCTAAAGCGAATTGGTGAGCGCCTAGTGGCCTTAGTGATTGCCTTGGCGATCGCCCCTGTTTTGCTGCTGCTGATGGCCATGGTTGGGGGGACCTCCCGAGAGTCTATTTTCACAACCCAATGGCATGTGGGAGAACGGGGCCGCCTATTCCGCGTGATCAAACTCCGGACCCAGACCAGTCAGTCTGAATGGTTACCCTTTGGCCAATGGATGTGGCGCCATCGGCTCGATCGCCTGCCCAAAATCTGGCATGTGGTCCGGGGTGAAATGGGCCTGGTAGGCTCCTGCCCTAAAAATCTCCAGGACATTGCCCACCTAGCAAAGCCCTGGCAATACCGCCTTAATGCCCTGCCGGGACTGGTTGGGGCCTGGCAAATTGAAGGGAACTGGATGGGACTGGATGAGCGCAATCTCTATCGCCTAGATACCTCCTATTTAATCAATTGGAGCCCGTTGCGGGAGCTAAAGTTCCTGCTGTTGGCCCTGCCGATGGTTTTTTCGACTTCTAAGTAATCGATCAGGTGTGACTCCATCTCATCCCTAAAGGGTATGTCCTAGGACGTACCCTTTTTTATGTCTCAGGATATCCGTAAAAACCCACCCAACGGCCTATATCTCTGGGTCTATTTAATACCTCAATCGGTCCCGAAGATCGCTCTTCCGACAGATGGGGAAATGAGCGATCTTGCTGCTTAATGGATCTATCCCCCAATCGTATTTTTGCCTGTGTTCTGATGGTTTATGAGTTATGGGAGGTCGCCTTGGCGAGTTCGATCGCGGCTAAAGTCCGCTGGATTTTTGAGGCAAAGGATGGCACCTCGGCGGTGATTCAAACCTTTTTGTCGCGGATTTTAATTTTAGGCGTCAATCTATTTACAGGTATGGTAACCGCCCGTCTGCTGGGTCCAGAGGGACGGGGCGCAATGACCGTGATTTCCCTATGGCCGGGGTTTATCGCCTATTGCTGCACCCTGGGAATGCCCTCGGCGACGATCTATTGTCTGCGGAATTATTCAGAAATGGCCTCGGAATTATTTTCGGCGGCGATGATCATTACGGCGGTTTTGGGGGCGATCGCTGGGGCCATTGGCGCCATCGGCATTCCCCATTGGATTTCCGCTGCTAAATATTCCCCGGATACGATCTTCTGGGCTCAGGTCTTTATGGCAACGGCACCGTTTTCACTGCTGGCCCTCGTCAGTGGGGCCGCCCTGGAGGCCGTGGGTGATTTTTCGGCGGCGAATAAGCAGAAATTTGTTGTTCCCTTAAGTACGTTCGCCATCTTGGTGAGTCTGTACCTGAGCGGAAACCTGACTCCGCCGACCGCCGCCTTTGCCTATGTGATTTCGGCCCTGGTCTGTCTGGTAACGGCGGCGCCGGATTTGGGACGGGCCTTTGGCTGGTGTTGGCCGCGATCGATTCTGCCGTTTCGGCGGTTGCTCAATCATGGTGTGCGAATCTATGGCATTGACCTATTAAATACAATGTCCGGACAATTGGGCCAAGTCTTGGTGGCGGGATTGTTGTCGCCGATTAATTTGGGCTATTACAACCTGACCATGAACCTGTCCCGCAACCTCGGCACCATCCAGGGATCGCTGGTGAGCGTGCTGTTTCCGAAGTTGGTGGGTCGCCCTATGGCGGAAATCCAAAAGCTGACGGAATTTGCGGCCAAGGTGAGTTTTTATGCCCTGTCGTTGGTTTCGATTCCAGTGGTGTTGCTGGCGTCTTTTCTACTGACAGGACTGTATGGCAAGGACTTCGATGCGGCGACCGTTATTTTTCAGATTCTGGTGGTGGAATCGATTTTGAGCTGTTTGGTATGGCTGTTGACCCAGGTGTTTATTGCCCTGGGTAAGCCCTTGCTGATTACGGTGTTGCAGTCGATCGGGCTGGTCGTCACGGTGGCGCTGATGGTTGTGCTGGCGCCTTCGATGGGGTTGACGGGGGCGGGATTGGCCCTGCTCTGCTCAACAGTGTTACGACTGGTGCTGTCGATGGGGTGTTTTCCCTGGGTGCTGAAGATTTCGCCGCCGAATTTGATTTGGCGCAGGCGCGATTGGCAGCAGTTGAAGCAGAGGCTGTCGCGATCGAAGCAGCCTGCTTAGTTTTTGCTTACTTAATTTTTGATGGTTCCCTTACGTTGAGGATTGTTTTATGAAGCTTTCTGTCCTAGTGCCCACCTACCGTCGGGTCCAAGATTTGGAGCGCTGCCTGGATGCCCTTAAATTTCAAATTCGGCTGCCCGATGAGATTCTGATCACCGTTAGGGATACCGATGACATTACAACGGCATTTTTGTCTGACTATCCGGCGGACCATTTATCGTTGCGCTTCCTGACCGTGCGGGAGCCGGGGGTGATCGCGGCCCTGAATTTGGGGTTCGATCATTTTACTGGGGATGTGATCGCCATTACCGATGACGATGCGGCCCCGCATATTGATTGGCTGGCTAAAATCGAGGACCATTTTGCCTCAGATGATCAGTTAGGCGGCCTCGGTGGGAAAGATTGGATGTATGTGAATGGAAAACTCCAAGCCCCCCATATGCATCCTGGGGCCTCGGAGCAGGTGGGGCGTCTGCAATGGTGGGGCCGGACCATTGGCAATCACCATATTGGCACCGGGAGTCCGCGCCGCGTTGAGATTTTGAAAGGGGTGAACATGAGCTATCGCCGCAGCGCCGTGGAATCGGTGCGGATCGATCGGCGTCTGCGCGGCACCGGAGCCCAGGTGGATAACGAAATGGATCTTTGTTTCAAACTCCAGCGTCAGGGCTGGAAACTCGTCTACGATCCGACCGTGGCCGTGGATCACTATCCCTCCAAGCGGTTTGATGAGGATCAGCGATCGGAATTTAGCGCCCTGGCCCAGAGCAACATGGCCCATAACGAGACCTTGGTGCTGATGCAGCATTTGCCCTTGGTGCGGCGGTTGGTGTATTTGACCTGGGCGATCGTTGTGGGGACGCGGCGGGTGCCCGGTATTGTGCAGATGCTGCGGTTTTTGCCCAGTCAGGGGTTGCTCAGCCTAGAGCGGGCGGGGGCTTCGATTCAGGGGCGTTTGGCGGGCGTAATGACGCATTTATTGTCTTCGACGGCTTCATAGTTTTTTCCATTTTGCTGTGAGTTTCTGTTGTTCGGCTTAGGCGCTAGTTAAGAATCGTGAAATCATTTTCGAGTCAATGGTCTGACCATTTTTCCAGTCAGCGATTTAATCCAGCGGCCTTGGCGCGGTGGGTGGAGAGTTTGGGTGGGTTGTTGGCGATCGCCATTTTTGTGGTCGTCAACGGAGGCCTAATGGTGGCCGGGGGCGGCAAGATTCTCAACGTTCTCTATCCAGCCACCGCCCTGATTGTGGGCCTGATTTTGTATCCTCGAAGGGACACATTATATTTAGGTTTCGTCTGGTGGATTATGTTCCTGTCCCCCTTTGTGCGGCGAGTCGCCGACTGGAAAGCGGTCTGGACCGATCCGAGTCCGATTTTGCTAGCGCCCTCGCTGGTGATTTTTGTATCCCTTTTGACCATGGTGCGCTTTTTGCCTCGAATGAAACCCCAGGAAACCCTACCGTTCTTGGTTTGTCTGGTGCCTGTCTGCTATGCTTTTTTAATTGGGATATTAAAAAATCCGCCGATCGAAGTCCTTGTCGCCACCTTGAATTGGTTTTCCCCTTTGCTGCTGGGGTTTCACATCTTTACGCAATATCGTCAATATCCTGCCTACCAGCATTCCATGAAGCGCATCTTTGTCTGGGGTAGCCTGGTCATGGGCAGCTACGGGATTGCGCAATATGTTGTAGCCCCGCCTTGGGATTGTAGCTGGATGATTAATACTGAAATCAACACCAACGGCATTCCTCAACCCTTTGGTATTCGTGTTTATAGCACCCTCAATTCCCCCCAACCCTTTGCCTGTGCCATTAAAGCTGGACTGTTAATTTTGCTGGAGCAGATCGGGCCGATTTCCCTGGTGGCCTCGGGGGTTGGCTATCTGTCGTTTTTGTTATCGTCGGCGCGATCGGCCTGGGTTAGTTGGGCCATGAGCCTGGTCACCTACTTTACCCTACTTAAGGCCTCGGCCCAGGTCAAACTCGTCGCCTGGGTCACCTTCGCCGCCACCCTGGTCATGCCCTTACTGGTCTCTGAACCCTTTGCCACGGTGATCCAGGATCGCCTCAAGAGCTTCCAGGATATTAAAGGGGACACGAGTTATGACGATCGCATCACCACCTTCAACAGCGCCTTCGATGCCTCCATCTTCGAATTCGTCGGAAATGGCATTGGCAAAGATGCGTTTGCCGGGGATCATGGCATTCTCTCTATGCTCTATTCCCTAGGCTGGGTGGGCATGTTGACCTATATGGCCGGATTGTTTCTGGCGTTTTACAAATTGCTGAGATGTCAAGGGAAATGGAAGAGTACTTCTATTGCGTTGTTTACTTCGATCGCGCTGGGTACCGTTCAGCAAATTATTTCTAACATGGCGATCATCGGTGTGTTGGGTTGTATTATGTGGGGCTTTATTGGGATTGCTCTGGCGGGCGATCGTTACCATGAGTGGCGATCGCGGGAATTGTGATAGATTTTGTATCATAGAGAACATTTTGGCAACCTCTGCCATGATTAATTAACGGTATCGCTTATTGAACGATCCAGTTAACCATGAGTTCCAACATGCTGCTAAGACCACCGCCCACTGAACAGCCCACACCTCGCCACCCATTCTCTTCGTCTCGCTTCCTGCAAAAGCTGCTAGCGGTGCATTGGTTTAAGCGCTTGTCCTGGAGTTGGCAGCTCTGTCTGCCCATCGCCTTCGCGATCGTGCTGGCTTGGAATATTGCCGCCGTGGCCCAGACGCCTCCTCCCCCTGACCCCGTCAAGATGGCGCAGGAACTCAAGGTTGGCCTCGATACCATCTGGGTAATGATCGCCGGGATGTTGGTGATCTTTATGAATGCTGGCTTCTGTATGTTGGAGGCGGGCATGTGTCGCCAAAAGAACGCTGTCAACGTCCTGGCCAAAAACTTGATTGTGTTCGCCCTGTCCACGATCGCCTTCTGGGTGATGGGCTTTGGCTTGATGTTCAGCAATGGGAATGGTTTATTGGCAGTAGCGGTGGGTTTTTCCTGGCTGGTGCTGATAACAGTCCGGCCATGGCTGGTGACTACCAGGTATTTTCGGCGCGCTCAATTGGACCGGGATTCCCCTGGCGGCAAAGTTTTTCTTCCAGTTAGCCTTTGCGGGGACTGCGGCCACGATTGTCTCTGGGGCCGTGGCCGAGCGCATTAAGTTTGGCAGTTTCTTAGTCTTCAGTCTGCTATTCATCGCCATTGCCTATCCGATCACGGGCCATTGGGTGTGGGGTGGCGGCTGGCTGGCCAAATGGGCTTCTATGACTTTGCCGGTTCCACCGTGGTCCATGCCATGGGTGGCGTCGGCGCATTGACGGGGGCGATTTTCCTGGGTCCTCGCCTGGGACGCTACGGCGCTGGGGGCTCCGTCACGGCGATGCCCGCCCACAACATGAGTATCGCCACCCTGGGCTGTCTGATTCTCTGGCTGGGTTGGTTCGGCTTTAACCCTGGTTCCACCATGGGTGTGGGCAATGGGGCGGCGATCGCCCACATCGCCTTGACCACCAATACCGCTGCAGCCTTCGGGGGCCTCACCGCCACGGTTACGGCTTGGCTCTTGCTGGGTAAGCCCGATCTCTCTATGGTGATTAACGGCATTCTGGCGGGTCTGGTGGCCGTGACTGCTTCCTGTGCGTTTATTACATTGCCAGCGGCAGCGGTCATCGGTGGTGTTGCTGGGGTGTTGGTTGTCCTGGCGGTGCAGTTCTTCGACAAGCTGAAGATTGACGATCCGGTTGGGGCGGTTTCGGTCCATTTGATTAACGGGACCTGGGGGACGATCGCCCTAGGACTGTTTGCCGTGGGCATCGATAATCCGAACTTCAAGACCCATCCTGCCCTTGCTTTCCCCGTTGGTGCAGTGGCCCCGAATGCGGGTCTACTCCATGGGGGTGGGTTTGGTCAGTTGGGCGTGCAGACCCTTGGCGTGCTGGCGGTGATTGCCATGACGGCGGTCCTATCGACTATTTTCTGGGTTGCCCTTAAGTTTACGATGGGAATTCGCGTATCGAGCGAAGAGGAGTTCAAAGGTCTGGATATTAGTGAGCATGGCATGGAAAGCTATGCTGGCTTTGTCAAAGAAACGATGGCCACTTCTGCTGGGGTCATGGAAAGGCACTAATCATCCAAAACCCCCAAATCATCCTGGTTTGGGGGTTTTCTATTGCGCGACCTCAGCCACTTCACCAGGACCAAAACCGAAACGATCGCCCCACCCCCCAGCCAAATCCGCCGCTCCACCCAAAAGGCCAAGCTCCCACAGGCAAGCAGCCCCACCACCGCAAGACCTGGCGAATAAAACCGCTCCGTCACAGACAAACGCAGCGCCGCACCATGCATAATGCCGTAGTACAGCAGCACAGAAAACGCACTAAATCCCCAGGTCAATTTGATATCCTGAAGCACCACCAGCATCAGGAGCGTCAACCCGCAGGCCACCCAAGAAGCAACCCTGGGCGCCGATCGATCCGCCTTCAAAGCCGCCCATCCCCCCGGCAAATCCCCTCGCCTCGCCATTGCCAGCACCACCCGCGACATCCCCAATAGCAGATTTAACACCACCCCCCCATCGCCGCCATCGCCCCCACCATCACCACAATATTCAGACCCGGCACCCCCATTGCCCGCGCCGTATCGATCAAAGGGCCACCCTTTCCGCCTAGATTCACCCAGGCCACCCAAAAATACAGCACCACCGCCACTCCAAGAGTCATCATCAGCGCCCTGGGAATCGTCCGCCGAGGATCGACCACCTCCTCCCCCAGCACCGTAATCCGCCCATAGCCCGTATAGGCCACAAACATCAGCGCCGTCGCCTCCAGCAGTCCCTCCGGCTTCCCTGGCGCGCCTCCACCCTGCCCCCACCCGCAAATCACAAAGGCGACCAAACTCAACACCACAACTCCTACGATCGCCCCATTCACCCGACTCGATTGCTTCACCCCTTGACTGGCTAAAATTCCCATGGCGATCACTAGGGCGATCGCCCCCCCGAGGCTTCCCTCGCCCATCACATACCCCGCAAACCCCAGGGCCGCCGAGGCCGCCGAGGCCGACTTTGCCAGTAAAAACAGCCAACCCGCCAGCCAGCCCCAGATCGGCGAAAGATAGCGGTAGCCATACTCATAGGCCCCGCCACTGACAGGATGATTGGCCGCCAACTGGGCCGCACTCAGACCATTCACCAGAGCTAGCAACCCCGCCAGCACGATCGCCCCCAGCACCCAACTGCCCGCCACCCCCGTCGCAATTCCCAGACTGACAAAAATACCACTGCCAATAATCGAACCCAATCCCAACACAACCGCATCAAATAGCGTCAACTGGCGCAGGAGTTTTTCAGGGTGGGACATAGTAGGATGCAGGTATGGGCGATCGCATTGCATTCTAGCACTGCCACTTCCAACAGGTATGGCAGCAGGTAAACGACCCATGACAGTCGCGATCGATCACCGCCCAATCCAAGCAAAGGCTAAGCTATAGTAAATATATTGGATCACTGGATCATCAATGTGGTGGCAATATGCTTTCAGCAGACCTTAAAGAGCAGGTTGTAAATTTGTCGGTGGGCGATCGCCTTGAATTAGTACAGATAATCGTGGCTTCGTTGCAGGATCGTTTGGAGTCGGTGGAGGATCTGGGTGTGGTTCAGCCATTGTTTTCGCTTTCGGCAATCCGTAGGAAGGTGAAACAATTGGGAGATGATCCTGAGGCTCCGACGCTGGAGGAAGTGAGTCAGATTGTTCGGAAAGTACGACGGTAGAACTAGGCGCTGATTTGTTCGCGGTGGCTGTAGATTTCTTCGATTAGGAGGTTGCGGAGTTCTTCGGCGATGTCGATCGGGGGGAATCCGGAGAGGGCACGGCTGATCAGGCGTTCGGCTTCGCGGAGTTCGTTGCATTCGAGGGCTAGGGTGGCAGCGCTACGGTGAAGTACCGATCGCGTCGGTTCGAGGTCGAGTTGGTCGGCGGTTAGGCTGGCGGCGTTTTTTTCGCGATCGAAGGCGGTTCGGATAAGTTGGTTGGCTTGGTCTTGGTGGCCGTTTTGGCGAGCGAGGAGGGCGCGATCGACGAGTTCCATGGCTTCATGGTGGAGGGTTTCGAGGGTTGTCATTTTTTTACAATCCGCGCATGAGGTTTGCTGAATTCGGCGACACAGATGTAACCGGGATAGGTGCCATCAGATGGCTTGATCTGTTCTAGCTTTATGTTAACGCGGGATTGGATCTGGCGGCTTCGACAGTTGCTTCGATCTGGATCGCCTGAATCAGATAGGCCTCGGCCAGTTCCTGCTTCTGAGCATCGGTAGCACCCGCAAATTCGGGCGTCGCGAGCAGCGCGTTGGTATCGTTCTGATACGCGGCCTTGCCCTGCGCCGCTTCGGTGGGAGTCCGGTAGTTACGGCGGGCCACTTCCTTCGAGCCATCGGGAAAGGTGATGGTGGCTTCGTTGTACGGCACCGCGAAGGGGTAGACGTACGGTCCCTTCACGACCGCCGTGCTCTTGTTCCAGTACGTATTGAACTGGTCTTTCTTCTTGTTCAGATACTGGCGGATCGTCGTCTTGGCGAGCGCCTTGGCTTCCTCGACGTAGCCGCGGCGCTGGTTGTAGGCGACCTTGAGCTTCATCATCTCGAGCGTCATCGCCACCGTCGCCGCCGCGACCACGATCGGCGTGGTCGTGTGGTCCATGTCGGCCAGCGCGCCGATCTTGGTGAAGACGTAGTGTAGCGGGCCTCCAGCTTGGGCAGGTTGATCGTCTGGTCGCTCTGGATGAGCTTGTCGATCGCCGCGAGCTCGCTCTTGGCGAAGGAGATGATGGCCTCGTTCGCCACCGTCTTGGAGATGCGCATCACGTCCTCGATCGTCACCCCACACGAGCCGAAGAAGCTGGTGAAGTCGATCAGGTCCGAGATCACCGCGATCCCCGTCCCGATGTACGGTATGGCCGACGCCGCCGTCACCCCGGCCTGCGCGAACTTCTGCTTGGTGCAGTCGGAGTTCGGCCTCGTCCGGATCGCGGACGTCGTCTCCGCCAGGGCCGGGCCGCCGCGTTCGTCGCTGCGTTCGTCGCTGCCTTCGTCGCCACCCTCATTCAGCTCGCTCACGCAGCCGGCGCTCAACGTCAGACCGACCAGCGCCATCGACAGCAGACTCTTACCCACCTGACTCTTTTTCACCATCATATCGTTCCTCCCTTGTGCGTTCGAAAACCGCTACGGCGCTCGATGCTCGACGAAGAACGACCAA
>JAAUSA010000185.1 GCA_012031975.1 Alkalinema sp. RU_4_3
TTAAGGGAGCCGTTTCGGTAAATTCGCCCTTAAGCATCTGTTTAGACGTCAAGCTCAGGGAAGAAACCGTGCGCATCACCCCGCGATAGAAGCCCACAAAGGCATAGAGCACCGCACCCAGCATTAAGATTACAAACCCCAGCATCAACAGACGCCGCTGATTCATTTTTTCGATCCGACGGTGGAGCAGGCGATCGAGCTGCGTTGTAGATTGCTCCCAGAGGGCTTGGCTGTTTTGGAGGCTATCGTCGGCTAGCTCATAGTACTGGCCCGCGTTGGGAATATGGTATTCATAGAGCAGGTTTTCTGCCATCGTCACCAAAGACTGGGCATTTTTCTGCAATTCACGCAACTGCGGCTCTAGGTGAACCTGGAGTCCTGGACTATGTTTCCAGGCGGTTTCTAAGCTTTCTGCCAAGTCGCGATCGGTTTCGCGCAGGAGCCCAACTAGGGATAGTAACTTTCCCCGCTCCTGAGAAGTCATGCCTTTGCGCATCATCACGCCCTGCCCGAGCACCTTCACATCCCCCAGATACTGCTGCAATTGAGGAATTTTAACCAGACTGGCATCCATCAGATAGTAGGAATCCAGCTCCGGATCGAGAATTAGACCCGATTCATCACCCACAATCTGCCGTAGCTGCTTACCCTGGGCAACGATCTCAGCCAAGACCGCTTCGCGCGTCTCCGGGCTCCATTGCTGCTGGTTCCCCTGGAAATTTTTCCAGAGGTCCTGGAGGATTTTGTTTTGTTGGGTCGTGCTGAGACTGGGGCCGAGGGTGCGATCGATCTTGTCTAGGCTGAGCAAGTCGCGGCTCACTAGGGATTCAAGCCTGAGCCATTCCGGGGTGATCAATTGATTGCTACCGATCGCCGTTTGTTGAAGCTGGGGGAGGGAGACCCAGAGATGGCGGAGCGTTTTGAGGTACTCGGTGCCCTGCAGCTCCCGACGGCTTAGGTTCACCTGCTGCTGCAACTGGGCAAACAACATCACCATCATCACGCCCAAGGGGGCCGCGAACAATACACTGATCAGTGCAAACTTTTGGGGATATTTCAGCCGATCCATAAAATCAGTGGCCGGAGTAAAGAAGCGCGAAACATTCATGACAGGTAGTTCATGACAGACAAGGGACCGTGAATGTTTTTAGCTTTCCCGAAAAGAAGTGCGCGATCGCTAGGGGAAAAGAAAGAAGAGAGAAGAGAGAAGAGAGAAGAAAGTTAGTCGTCACACATGAGAGTCTCACGGGTTTCGCGCTGGGTGATGGGGTTTGTCCCTTTGGCGACTTGACAGAGCATGATCTGCTGGTCCGATCGCAGCTGCACATCCGTAAAGTCGGCACCGTCGATGGTGGCGCCATTGAACTTGGCATTGAAGGCGAAGGCGCCCTCCAGTATGGCATTGGTCAGGTTGGCGCCGGTAACGCGGGCGGAGTCGAGGGTGCTGTTAGTCAAGTTGGCGCCGGTGAGGTCAACACTTTCGAGGTTGGCGCCAAAAAATGTCACCCCTTTTAGATTGGCCCCAGCCAGATTCGACTCCCTCAAGTTGGCATGGGCAAAGCCCGAGTCCGTCATATCCCGGTTGGAGAAGTCCGATCGCGCCAAAAAACTCTTGGTATAGTCATCGGCCATGGCCCCCGGCGCGGCGGTCCACTGCACCAACAACACCAGCACCGTAGCGACCAGGCATAGGGCATAACGAGAAACGCGATCGAGGCAAATCATGGCAAAGACGTGGGAATTTCTACAGAGGAGATCAGTCTTGATCCTAACCTATATCCAGCCCCAACCCGGACAACATCTCCCTCAGGCCGTAGGAAGAAGCAGAAGCGCTTTTCCGCAATACCGATGAACCTCACCACCCAAACTGGCAACCGAGGCGAAGACCTGATCGCCCAATGGCTCACCCAAACCCACCAGGCCCGCCTCCTCGATCGCCATTGGACCTGTCGCATGGGGGAATTGGATCTCGTCGCCCAATTTCCCGATGGCACCATCGCCTTCATCGAAGTCAAAACCCGCAGTCCACGCAACTGGGACCAGGACGGTCTCCTCGCCCTATCCACAGGCAAACAACGCAAACTTGTCAAAACCGCCCAACTCTATCTCCTCGCCCACCCAAACCTGGCCGATGCGCCCTGTCGCTTTGACGTGGCGATCGTCGCCCTAAAGCAGGGGACCTACAGCCTCAAAACCTACATCCAGAATGCCTTCGAGGCGCCCTAGCACTGTCCTAAGCCAGGGTCTCCGGACAATAGCCCAACCCCTGGACAAACTGGCCCCGAAAGGCCTCAATTTCCGCACTATCCGGACTCCCATGGGAAACCACCACAATCTGGTAGTGACGCATGACTTCCACGGGGGATTGACCGGTTTCTAGACTCCACAGGGCCATCTGCACCCGCACGGTCGGCTCGTAGGGGATGCCCAACTCCCGCATAAAGGCTTGGAAATCACTGTGAATATGGGGCTCAAGCAAGTAGCGAAATCGAATGCTGACAACCCAACCATCAATCTGGTGGATAACCGTCATGGATTCTAGGGGCAAATCCTGGCGATCGTGGAGAAATTCCACCACTCGGAGAGCAAGGCTGGCATTCGCAAGGGAATAGAGATAGGTAATCATTGCGGGACTCTCTGCAAATGCTACGTTAACCATCATGCACCGCTGTGGGCTGGATATATAGGGTCAAAACCCCCGACCTGATTGCGGGGAACTCCCCATTGATCGGCTTTAATTTGCACAGAGATTTGGACAGGTTGTAAAGTCTTAGCTGTGAAGTTTTATAACTGTTTGAAAGGTTCTGACTGACGAGCCCCACCCACCTTTTAACTTTAACAACGATTACGCGGTGCTGGGTTAACAATTGAGACATCAATTGAGACATCAATTGAGGCATGATTCAAACAGGATCTTAATGAAAGCTTAATTATTGGGGTTTTGTCAACCGTAGTTTGGCCCAAAGCCTGTCCACTTCGCGACTATCACCATGGATTCCGACCTTAGTTCTGACCTCAGCCTTGCTGCCTACGATTACCGCCTGCCCCCGGAATGCATTGCCCAGACCCCGGCGGTGCCCCGCGACAGCTCCAAACTCCTAGTCGTCCAGGCCCAGACCAAGAGCGATCGGATTTTCCGCCATCTGCCGGAGATCTTGCGATCGGGGGATTTACTCGTGCTCAACAACACAAAAGTGATTCCCGCCCGTCTCCAGGGCCACAAGATCAATCAAGACGGCAGTCTAGGGGCCAAGGCCGAGGTGCTGCTCCTGGAACAACAGGCCCCCGACCAATGGCTTGCCCTGGTCAAACCGGGCCGCAAGCTGCCCCCCGGACGACAGATTCAGTTCACGCCCCTGAATCCCGAGGAGCAATGTCTGATCACGGCGGAGATCCTCGATCGCGACCCAGGCACCGGGGGCCGTCTGCTCAGGTTTACGGTGTCGAGCGGGGAGGCTTTGCTGACGGTGATCGATCGCTTTGGGGAGATGCCCCTACCCCCCTATATTGACGAGCGCAGCTCTAGCCCGGACCAGTACCAAACCGTGTTTGCCCAGCATGAGGGGTCAGCGGCGGCGCCCACGGCGGGGCTGCACTTTACGCCGGAGCTGCTGGAGCGCTTGGCGGCGGCGGGCATCGATCGCACCTTCATCACCCTCCATGTGGGGGTCGGCACCTTCCGGCCCGTGGAGCTGGAGGTGATTACGGAGCATCAGATGCATGGGGAATGGATCGAGGTCAATGCCGATACCGTTGCAAAAATCCACCAGACCCAGGCCCAGGGGGGTCGGGTGTTTGCGGTGGGGACGACGGCGGCCCGAGCCCTGGAGGGGGCGGCCCAGGCCAGCGATGGGGAACTCGCTCCCTACTGTGGCAAAACCGCGATCTTTATCTACCCAGGCTACCAGTGGCGGGTAATCGATGGCCTGATCACCAATTTCCATCTGCCCAAGTCCAGTCTGATGATGATGGTCAGTGCGCTGATCGGTCGGGAGCGGCTGCTGAGCTTGTATAAAAGTGCGATCGAATCGGGCTATCGCTTCTTTTCCTTTGGCGATGCCATGGTAATTCTGCCGGAGGCCAGGACCTAAAGCTGGGAAGAACCTACGCGGTTTTGCGGGGAACTGGGGGAGATTTGGATCACTTTGCGAAAAAACATGTGGCAATTACGGAAGAGCAGGGTATGCTGATCTGTATGAAAAAGGAGCATTAGCTGATCTACAGCTTAGGTTCCCATTCCTCCTATCATCAGGGCTACGGCGCAGATCATCGCAAGAAGTGCATTTAGGGATTAGATCAGGTTTGTTGGATCAATATCCACGGATAATGCAACCTGATTGCCGCAGATAGTCCGCATTTCTTGCAGGTCTGGCAGCTTAGGCAGGGGTTCTAGAGTATTTTTTTCCGTTAGTTTAATCAGAATTTGCCAGCGGTAGCGTCGGGCGACGCGGGCGACGACGGCTGGGTTGGGGCCGAGGAGTTCGCTCTTTGCCGGATCGAGCTGAGTATGGAGTCGATCGGCCAGCCGCTTTGCCGCATTCTGAACCGCCAGGGCGTCGGGGCCGCTGAGCCGCAGTAGCACGAGCTGGGTGAGGGGCGGGTATTGGGCCATGCGGCGGATTTGCAGTTCGGTATCCATGAACTGCTGGAAATCCTGGGCGATCACGGCCTGGACCACGGGATGGTCAGGTTGGTAGGTCTGTAAAATCACGCGGCCGGGGGTCTTGCCTCGGCCCGATCGACCCGCCACCTGGACGAGGGTCTGGTAGGCCCGTTCACTGGCGCGGAAGTCCTGGAGATTCAAGACGCCGTCGGCGGAGACGATGCCGACGAGGGTGACCTGGGGTAGATCGATCCCCTTGGTCAGCATTTGGGTGCCCACGAGCAGATCGGCCTCGCCCTGGGCGAACTGGTTGAGGATGGCCCGGTAGGATCCTTTGGTGCGGGTGGTGTCACTGTCGTAGCGCAGCAGGCGCAGGTCGGGCAGCAGCCGGGCCAGTTCCTGGGTGACACGCTGGGTGCCGCTGCCAAACTGCTTGAAGTAGGGCGAGTCACATTCGGGACAGAGGCGGGGCTGGATTTGGCTGTAGCCGCAGTAGTGGCAGCGTAGGAGTTCTGTGGCTTCGGTGTGGGTTTGGTGATAGGCGAGTTTGACGTCGCAGTGGGGGCATTCCATCACTAGCCGCAGCTACGACAGGAGACATGGGTGCTATGGCCCCGCCGATGGATGAACAGGATTCCCTGCTGGCGGCGATCCTTGAGATCCCGCAGGGCCTCCTGGAGGGTTTGGCTCAAAATCGATTTGTGGCCCGCCTTGAGTTCCTCGCGCATGTCCACCACTTCAATGGTCGGCATGGGCCGCGCTTCGATGCGATCGGGCAACGTCAAGACCTCCCACCCCGCCGACCAGGTCTCCACCGAAGGCGTCGCCGATCCCAAGACGAGGGGACATTGGCTCAACCGACTGCGCCAAAGGGCCACCTGCGCGCGTGGTAGCAGGGCTGGGGCTGATCTTGCTTAAAACTGCCATCATGCTCCTCATCGAGAATAATTATCCCCAGCTTAGACAGGGGTAAAAACACCGCCGATCGCGTCCCGATCACCACTGGGCCTGGGAGCTCAGCATCCGCCGCCAGGTGTCGTAGCGCTCTCCCTCGGACAAACCACTGTGGTACACCGCCACCATGGCCCCAAACCTGGCCCGAAAGCGATCGGTCAACTGCGGCGTCAGGCCGATTTCGGGGACCAGGACCAGGGCCGACTGCCCCGAGGCGAGGACGGGGGCGATCGCCTGGAGGTAGACCTCGGTCTTGCCAGATCCGGTCACGCCATGGAGCAGGAAGGGTTCCGGCTGGCCGATCGCTCCGTGGATCCGATCGACAGCCTCCCGCTGGGCCAGATTTAGTTTTTTCGGCTGGTCCTGACCGACGGGGGTAATGGTTTCCGAACGTAGGACCTCCTGGGGGGCGATCGTCACACAGCCCTTCTTTTCCAAGCTAGTCAGGGTGCTGGTGCTGCTATGGGTAATCTGCAACAGTTCCGTCAACCAGAGTTCGCCGCCTCGGCGCTGGAGTAAGGTCAGGATTTCCGTTTGGCGAGGGGTGAGTTTTTCGCCATCGGTGGTGATCAAGGTAACCGCCTTCTGCTGTTTGGGCTGTACCGATCGCGGCGGTTCTAAGTAAATCTCAACGAGACCTAGCCGCGACAATTCCTGCACGATCGAGGCCAAGCCCTTACATTTCTGCTGCAAAAAAACCCAGGAATAATCCTGACTTTTACTGGCCTGCAACAGTTTGACAAGTTGCTCCGCTGGTTTGGACAGGGGGGAATGGGTCGGGGCTAGGAGTCGAACCCGGCGCTGCGATCGCGTCAGCAACCCCGGCGGTAGGGCCGTCCGAATCACCTGAATCAGCGGCGTATGGTAGTAGCTGGCCACCTGTTCGAGCAAGGGCCAATAGCCCTCGGGGAAAAATCCGGAACTCAGAACCGCTTGAATGGGTTTAATTTTTTCTGGAAGTAGGTCCTTTGGGAGATCCACCTGGGTCGCGATGGCGATCCCACTGACCTGCTGTGGTCCAAAGGACACCGACAAAATATCCCCCAACCGTACGCTCATGCCCTCGGGCTGCCGATAGGTAAACAGTCCTTGAGCCCCCGGAGAATCGACTAAAACCGTTACCCAGCAGGGCTGCTCATGATTTAATGACAGGTCGGGCACAGGCAATGTCACGGGAATTTAAACAGGCAATTTAGCGTAGGGGCGCAACGACAATAGCAGATTCAGGCCTTGAAGCAAACCTTAAGAAAACCTGGAAAATACATGGTTTACAACCAACAAATGATAAGAAAACTGAAGGGTGATTATCATTCTGTCCTGTTTTTTAAGCATCCGCTTCAATTCTTGGCAACAGATCATCCCCCGTTTGACTGGACTGGTAGCATTTATCCCTACGCTCCATGGTGATATTTCATTATGGCGCAGGAATCAGGGTAGTAACTGTTACTTTAATTACTAAATGTTGACTTTTCCCGCAATTAGTTAAGATCCGTACCAAAAATAAATTTAGTGGTTTAGGATAGGGCTGGTTACAAAAAAGTTGACTGTTTGGTCCCGTCACTCAGATTCACACCATTACATCCAAATGTTACTAGAAAACCCCAAGGGTTTCTCTATCCCATACTCTGAATCTAAGATACCCGTTCTATCGGAATACTTCTGGTTTTGACTGTATTTGTTCCGATGTTTTTGACGTTTGTTCCTGACTTTGGTTATTTATAGTACCTGATGATGATACTCAGTATCGTCCATTTTGTATCTATTGATGCACCAGTCCCTAAAGTTCGTTAAACGGGTTTTGAGGTTTTGTTGCACTTAGGATCATCTCTGATCCCAGGCAAGCAAGGGCTTCATGATAAATCGAAGATTGGTTGAGCAAGACAGGTTGTTGTGTATCAGATAAAACTTTTCCTTGTTAGGTCTGAAAGCACTTTTCTACCACTACTTAGCAAATTGCCCCATTAATAAACCGATCCAGGATGGTTGAGATATGAAACAAGCACTTCAGCCCACTGCCGTCGAGATGGAGATCGACAAGTTGGACCAGAATCTACTTGGTGTTCTCCCCCTGGAGAATGATGATGCTCTAGAAGGTTTGATGCCCGATGAGAATTTTGATTTTTCGACCAGTGCCAAGGGGACACCGGGGATTGAGTTTGAACTCGATGAGGTGGAGAGTGTCACCGTTGCTCTAACCGCCACTCCCAAGCGAGCAGGCTACCAGCGTAATGTGGCGGATGATGCGGTCGGAGCCTTTTTCAAGGATATGGCCCGCTATCCATTGCTGAAACCGGAGGAGGAAATCGAGCTGGCCCGGCAGATCAAGGGGATGGCAGGGATCGAGCTCTATCGTCAAACGGTTCTTGAAACCCGTGGCACGGCGGCAACGATGGCGGAGATCGCGACAGAGTTTGATCTTACGGAGAAGCAGCTAGAGAAGCAGTTCCACCTCAGTCGTGTGGCGAAGCGGAAGATGGTGCGATCGAATCTCCGGCTAGTGGTCTCTATTGCAAAGCGCTACTTAAACCGGGGTGTCCCTTTCCTTGATCTGATTCAGGAGGGTGCCCTAGGCCTACACCGTGCAACGGAGAAATTTGATCCAGACAAGGGATACAAGTTCTCTACCTATGCCTACTGGTGGATCAGACAGGGGATTACCAGGACGATCGCCAATGATGCTCGGACGATCCGTCTACCGATTCATGTGGTTGAGAAGCTCAATAAGCTCAAGCGGATTCAGCGCGATCTCAAGCGCGATCTACAACGGAACCCAACGGAGGTAGAACTGGCCCTGGCCCTAGAGATCCCCGTGGAGCAGCTCCGCCATCTCCAACAGGTGCGTCGCCAGTCCCTGTCCCTCAACCACCGTGTGGGTAAAGGAGAGGACACAGAACTCATGGACCTTCTAGAAGATGGGGCGAACCTGTCCCCAGAGGAGCAAATGGGCGAGTCGATGATGCGCCAGGAGATCTGGGAGATTTTGGGCAATGTCTTGACGGAGCGGGAGAAGGATGTGATCTCTCTGCGCTATGGGTTGCTCACCAGTCGGCCCTGCACCCTTGAAGAGGTGGGTGGGATGTTCAATCTCTCCCGTGAGCGCGTTCGTCAGATTCAAAGTAAGGCCATGCGCAAACTCCGTCGTCCCCAGGTGGCAGAACGGTTGAAGGGCTGGTTGGGTTAGGCTTCCTTGAAGAACCTGGGCGGAGTTCCACAATCATGGAACTCCGCTTTTGTATGGCTGCGTCAAGCTCTGTGTGCTTTGGTTACTGTTTGTGGCTGTAGCTAGATTTTGAGGGGTGTGTCGTTGCACAATGGGGGAATACACATCTCATCAGTTAGCTGGCCAAGGAGGCGATCCGATGAAAACGATCTGGGTGAATGAGCAGATGGATCCGAGTGGGCTGTTGTATGCCTGTATTGCCTGTTGTAATGAACAGCAGGCCCAGGACTGTAATCAGTCGTTTAATGAGAATTTGACGGCGGGGCAGCGATCGGCGGGTTGGTTTGTCCGGATGCGGCAGGTGGCTTCTTGGGATGAGGTGCCAGCCAGTGCGCTTAAGTTAGACTAGGTTTTTCAGCCAAGAGTGTTGGTATGTATGTTTTGATAGGTGGGGCCGGGTTGATTGGGTTGACCTTGGCCCGGCAGTTGGTGGCTTTGGGCCATACGGTGGCGATCGTCGATATTGACCCTGGGGCCTGCCGCTATGCGCGGGAGCAGTTGGGGGTGATGGCCTTTGAGGGGAGTGCGGTTTCGACGGATGTGCTGTTGGATGCGGGGATTCGTCGGGCGGATGCGGTGGCGGCGGTGCTGCGCAATGATGCGTTGAATTTGGCGATGACGACGCTGGCGAAGTATTACGGGGTGTCACGGATGCTGGTGCGGATGCGCCATAGGGATTTTGCGGAGCCCTACCGGATGGCGGGGGCGACCCATATTATTAATGCGATCGATCTGGCGGTTTCGACAATGGTGAATGCGATCGAGTATCCGGAGGTGGATTCGATGATGCATTTTGAGCAGGGTCAGATTGAGGTGGTGAAGATGGCGATCCCGGTGGACTGTGATGTGGCGGGGCGGACGCTGGCGGAGGTGGCCCAGGATGAGCGGTTTCCGACGGGGTCGTTGATTATTGGCTATCAGCCCCATGTGAATCGGGATTTGGTGGTGCCGAATGGCAGTACGGTGCTGGAGCCGGGCAGTACGGTGTTGATTGTGACGAAGCCGGGGGCGGTGCATTCGATGGTGGACTTTTTGCAGGCGTCGAGTAGGGTATGAGGATTCCTGAGGGTTGGCGATCGAGTTTGCGTCAGTTTCCGGGGACTTGGGGGTTGATGGCGCTTAATTGTGGGGTGTTTTTGCTGTTGGAGGGGGCGATCTATGGGTTGTTGGGGTTTGGGTGTTGGGGTCCTAGTGATCTGTCTAGCCGGACCTTACGAATGGCTCGACCGACACATCCTGGGAATCGGTCGGCAAGAACAACGATTGATATCAACCAGGTTCGGGCTTCGGTTCGGCCTCCTACTCGTACTCAGCATCGCGGTACTCGTACTCGTACTCGACTGAACCCTCCGACACGTTTGATGTTCGCTGGATCAGCCGAGTCAGCATGGAGACGATGCGCTTCAGGTCTGATTTGCCGCGACGGTTGGATTCCACGTCGATGGCATCGCAAACACGAAGCACGTCATGAATCGACGCACACTCCAATGCCGAGCCACGGGCAATCTCGAAGAATCGATTCTTGTCTTTCAGGCTCTGCTTGCCATTCCCTTC
>JAAUSA010000186.1 GCA_012031975.1 Alkalinema sp. RU_4_3
AAGCATCGCCGCCCCCCCAAACCCCCTCAACAAGCCCACCGCCGAACAACAGCTCCTCACAAGCTTCCAGAGCCTCAGCAACAGCTATGCCCCCAACTTGATCCAGACCGCCCAACAGGACAAGCTAGCCAACAGTCTGCGGCTCACCCTTGGAGACGAATGGTATGGGCTAGCCAGTGACCAGCAGGACAAGTTAGCCAGCGAACTGCTCACCAAAACCCAGCCCCTCAAAGTCCGCAGTTTGCAGCTGCTAGATAAGCAGGGGAATCTCCTGGCCCGCAACCCGATCGTCGGCAACGAGATGATCGTGCTGCTGCGTCAGTGGGCCGGGGAATAGCCGCGCTCCAAATCGGCAATCCTCTGAAGTCCACCCTGTTCTAACAGCGGTAGCCAAACCTGACTGGCCTCATCGGTATGGCGGGTTTGGCTGGCAGCTTGGATCGCGTCGTACCAGATGCCCGCTTCGGCATAGGCGATCGTCTGGTCGATCGGGCGGTTGGTTTCGTTGGTTAGGGTTGGGGGCGATCGACCCGCAGGATGCCGCCATTGAGCCGCTGGTTGAGGCCCGTCCGTTTTGGATCATTGACGACAATCAGCGTCCAGCGATAGGACCTGTCCTTCTGGAGTTCCGGGGAACTATCTGGCATTTGGAAGGCGATGAAGCCCTTCGTATCTGTTTTGAGCTGGGTGCGATAGAGAGGTTTTGGGGTGCCGGGGTCGATGAGGGCGAATTCTAGGGTGACGGCTTTGCCCTTGGGGTTGTGCAGATACCAGGCAAAGCTGGGATGCGCCTGGGTGGTCTGGGGCGAGAGCTCATCGGACACCAGGGGGGTCAGGTAGACCAGATTATCGGCTGTGCCATTGCGGGTGCCCCCGGCTTCACTGTGGGTGAGGGGCGGCCTTTTGGTTTTGGGTCTGTAGCGGACGCGGGGCGTTTGGGCGAGGGCGGGCGGACTTTCCAGCAAACTCAGGCCCACCAGACTGATGCTGACCCCAAGGCTGAGCAGAATTGGCAGGCATAACCGCAGCAATGGCTGTTTTCTTGGGCGCAATGGGGACATGGTGAGGGAAATTGTCGTATGGTGGCGTCGGTTAGCGGCATCCTACCTGGAAGGGGTGGGGCTGAGCCTCCGGAAATCTGCGTGACTTGCTGATTCCTGGTGCCCCCATGGCGCTAATGCTCAGAACAAACCCTGAAGGCTCGATCCTCCGGATTTTCCTGCAAAATTTACCCAATCTTCACAACTCTTCCCACCCTATGCAAACCCCCATGCCCACAAACGCCACGATTCGACTGCTTGTCTTAGATATTGACGGCACGATCGCCGGATCCTCCAACACCGTAAACGCAGGTGTGATTCAAGCCATACAGACCGCCCAGACCCAGGGTGTACAAGTCGCCCTCGCCACAGGTCGCATGTATCGATCGGCCCTCCGCTTCCACAAAACCGTCGGATCTCAGTTGCCCCTGATCACCTACCAAGGCGCCTGGATTCAATCCCCCCAAGCACCAACCCCGCTGAAACAGTGGGCCTTGGACCCCGAACTGGCGCTTCATCTGGTGGACTACTTCGAACATCCCGATCGCGCCGATGCCATCTCCATCCACCTCTACCACAACGACGACCTCTACGTCCGAGCCATCCATCCCGAAACCCAATCCTACGCCGATCGATCCGAAGTCACCCCCGTACTCGTCGAAGACCTACGAGGCGTGCTCCAAAACGCCCCGACAAAACTCCTGGCCCTGAGCAAGGACACAGACCTGATCGATCGCTGCCTAATCGAGCTGAAATCGCGGTTTGCCGCCCATGAGATGTACCTGACCACCTCCGTCGCCACCTTCCTGGAGGCAACCCACCCTCAGGTCAACAAAGGCGCAGCGGTGAAATACTTAGCCGAAGAGGTGCTCGGCCTATCCGCCGATCAAGTCATGGCCGTCGGAGATAACTTCAACGATGTCGAAATGCTGGCCTACGCTGGCATTGGCGTGGCCATGGGAAATGCCCCAGATGGCGTCAAAGCCACCGCCAACTGGGTCGCCCCCACGGTCGATCAAGACGGCGTAGCAGCGCGATCGCCCAATTCATCACAAAAACCCCGGTCTAGCCTACGCCAAACCGGGGTTTTTAAGCCTATTTAAAATCAAAAAAGAGAGCCGACGACTGTCCGTGTTTCGTCTCGGCTCTCTTTTTTTGTTCGCTCCTCACACACCAAGAATATATCTGATGGACGGGGAAATGTCACCGTTTATTCCATGGATTTTCCCTATACGTGTGATAACTTTATCCTATCAATCCCCGAGAAAATCTGTCAAACACCCGTTGTAGGCTGATCTTACAATCTGCTTGGGGCCATCTGACCACAGCCTTCGACCAGGAGCCAGGCGATTAACTGTTGGGTTTTGGTTTGAAGTTGGGTGAGCGGACAGTTAACGGAGGATCCTCCAACTAGACAGCGATCGCTTTTTGGACCAATTGATTGGGCCAGTTTTCAGGGGCGCAGGGAGGGTTGAGGGGAGCATTCAGGCCTTCCAACTGGTCGATCGTATCCAGTAAAGCACCCAACAGCTCCCATTCCGATTCGAGCAGGTCATTGCTGGAACGCACTGGGTGACGACTGAGGCGGGCATGGTGATGCTGGCAAACCCAAAGTTGATCTGGATCTAGGGTATGGATCGATCGATCGACAGGCCCACAGGCAGGATCCACAAACGCCAGTCCATCGAGCCAAGCCACCACCCCCGCCCTCTGAACATCCAGACTCACCCACCCGCCATCACCCACCGAGATCCGTAACTCCCCGAGGATGGGATGGTCTTTCTGTATACCTTTTTGTACGGTCTGGGCGATCGCCATTCCCAGCTTTTGTGGATCCGCCCATCCCAAAACTGGGGCCAGGGCCGGGGCGATCGGGCAATGGTATACCCAAGGAAAGGGGCGATCGGCCCGTTTTAAATGGGGCCGTTGCAGCCGAGAGACAACGCCCTGGGGAGCTTGAGCCGCTCTGAGCCCGTCCGGAACAAGTGTGGAATCTATAACAAATGGCTGATTTTCCAGGGAAGAAATTTCCCCTGTATCGAAAATATCCCCCGCAAGATAGATGGCTCTATGAAGGTGTCCAAGTAACAATAGCTTCAAGGTAAATGTAGGTAATCTCAAGTAAGTACTTAGTTTGTCTGTTCAATCACTAGCTGGTCTTCTCCGCAATTTCTCGTAGATGGCCCTTGCTGTCCCTGGAATCATGTGGTTCTATTGGATACATGTGGCAAGCATTTACGGTTCTCTCGTTCGTGATGGTCGGCTTAGGTCAGGGGTTCGATTGCGATGTCTGGCCAGGGCATAAACCTAGCGCAGGGTGGTCTTGATTGATTTTGAATGTACTTGAGAGTTGGCCGATTTGCTGATTTGGATTCGCCATGGGGCCTTAGATGCTTGCAGATCTTATCCGTTGGCGTGACCTTGTTGTTTAGCACGATCGAAAAATCCTATGTATTCAGCAGCACCAGAAACCCCAGAAACCGCCCGCCCGTTTTTGACGTGGCAGCGGATTATTGACTGGGCACAGGAGCACTACCGTTGTCGGACCTTTAGCAAGGATGAGAAGATTCCGGCCCGTCCGGGCTTGCTCTATCTTGTGCAGCGGGGGTCCGTTCGTCTGGTGGGCCAGGCTCAAGTTCAAGCGACGGGCAGCAATGCTTCTCGTCTGGCCCGAATTACGCCGGAGGAAGCTTTCCTTGGGTTTGTGGGCGCGGGTCAGCCCTTTGAGATTGTGGCGCAGTCACCCTTCACGCTCCAGAGCTATGCCCATGTGGACCAGACCTCCGTGGTCTGGATGTATTGGCATGATTTGGACAACTGGCCCCATTTCCGCCGGGAAGTGTTGGATGCGTTCCGCTATCAGCACCAGCGTAAGTTGCTGTGGTTGAGCACCCTCGGGCAGCGGCGGACGATCGATCGCCTCCTGGGTTTTCTCACCCTCTTGATTGAGGAGTATGGTGAGCCCACCGATGAGGGCTATTGCCTGCCCTTCCCCCTGACCCATGCCCAGATTGGCAGCGCCATTGGGTCCACCCGCGTGACGGTGACGCGTCTGATGGGCAAATTGCGTCAGAAGGGATTGATTAAGACCCAGGGGGATAACCTGCTGTGTCTGCCGATCGAGTCTATGCCAATTCTGAACAGTCCCAACGCCTCGAATCGGATTGCATAGAAAGTATTTTTAGGTTGTCGGAACGTTGTGAATCGTTAATGGGAAACCCCAAAGCACCTGAATGCTTTGGGGTTTCTTTTTAGGGGGCGGTTTTACTGGCGGTGCGGATGCCGAGGAGGCTGCCCAGGATACCGACGCTGCTGCCAAAGCCCATGAGGATCAGTGGCAGGACGATCGCTTGGCCGCCGCTCCCCCCTTGATTGAGCAAGATTTGCAGCAATTCCGGCTGCCCCACCAGAATCTGGCCCAAAAACCGCTGACAGCCGACGATCATCAGCCAGGCCAGCAGCGCCCCAACAGTCCCAAACACCACCCCCTGGAGCAGGAACGGCAGATAGATCCAACTCTGGGTCGCACCGACGAGCTGCATGATTTCCAATTCACGGCTGCGGGCCAGGGCGATCAGGCGAATCGTGGTGGTGGTGACGGCGATCGCCGCCAAGGTCAGAAAGCTGGTAATCCCCAGACTCATCCAGTTCAGTCCTCGGTTGAGTTGGGCCAATTGCTGGACGGCTTCGGCGACATATTGGACCGATTCCACGCCGGGAATTTTCTTCAGTTTGGCAGCCAGGGTAGCGACGACCTGGGAGGACTTGGCCTTGATGTGGAGTTCGTCCACGAGGGGGTTGCCGCCGAGTTGCTTGAGGGCATTCTGGCCTTCGGTTTGGCCCAAGTCCTTAAGAAGCTGGTCCCAGGCGATCTCCTTGGGGATGGCTTCAACGCTAGCCACATCTCCAAGGCGCTGGATCACCGGTTTTAGGGTGCCCGCATCGACACCCGTGTCCAGGTAGGCAGAAATTTCCACCTGGTTGCCGAACTGATTGATAAAGTGGCTGATCTGCCAGGAGGCCTGCAGGCTCGCTCCGAGGAGAAACAGCAGCACCGCGACCGTGCTGATCGCCGCCCAATTCATCCAGCCGCCGCGACGGATGCCAAGCCAGGTTTCTTGGATTAGGTAGTTGAATTTGGTGGCCGATCGCATGGCAGTCACGGTAGATCTTGGGAATTCGTGTTTGATATTATGCGCGATGCAGGGCGGAACGCAACTTGGTAAGATGGACAGATAGCTAACATCCTGTCCCCATGCCTACCCAAATTTTTGTTGAAAAGAAGAAATTAAAGAAACCGCCGCTGACCGTAAATTCCCTCGGTGATAAGGGGTTGCGTATGCCAGCCAAGCGGGTGACAAAGATCGATGATGAGCTGCGCGAGCTGGCCCGCCAGATGCTGCAAACCATGTACAGCCAGGATGGCATTGGCTTGGCGGCGCCCCAGGTGGGGGTGAATAAGCAGTTGGTGGTGATCGACTGTGAGTTGGATGATCCGAAGGTTGCGCCCTACATCATGATCAACCCGGAGATTAAGCGCTTTGGGGATGCCCTGGAGAAGGACCAGGAGGGCTGCTTGAGTGTGGTCGGGGTCTATATGGATGTGGTCCGACCGGAGTCCGTGGAGGTCTCCTACAAGGACGAAAATGGTAAGTTGCAGACCCTGAAGGCGAATGGGCTCCTGGCAAGGGTGATTCAGCATGAGATTGACCACCTGAATGGGGTGATGTTTGTCGATCGGGTGGAGAATCGCCTGATGCTGAATCAGGAGCTGGCGAAGAAGGGGTTTTCGCCCAATGCTGTGAAGCCGTTGGGTTAGGTGGTTTAGATCGTTTTATTTAAGGTGTGATGACATGATGATGACTCCGAAGAGCGGCCTGTTGTTGGGTCTGGCTTGTATTTTTGGCGTGGCGGCGGTGGGTTCGGTGTTTGAGATTACTTCGGGGCAGCCGGATTGGGGCTTTACGGCGACTTGGACGGCTCTGGGGGTGAGTATTCCGGGGATGGCGGTGGCCTTTGTGCTGGCGGTGAAGGATGCGCGGGCGAATTTGTAGGGATCGCGGCAATCGATGGTGATAGGACTAGAATGTTTTTATCCCATCAATTGAGAAATCCATGAACGGGGATGCACTACCGAATGCGGCCTTGCGCCAGGTCTTTCGCCAGGGGAGTCCGGCGGTTAGTTATCCAATCGATCACGAGCGACCCTTGGTACTCGGCCGCGATCCAGAGGTCTGTCAAATTGTGCTGGAGGTCATCTATGGGATGGTCTCCCGTCGCCATGCGGAGGTGCGGGCGGTGATGGCCACCCAGGGGAGTCTGGGGCGGGGCTGGTGGCTGTGCGATCTGGGCAGCTCCAATGGGACTTTTTTGAATGGCCAGCGGCTGCGGGGCTGTCATCTGTTGAATGAGGGCGATCGCATTACGCTTGGACCTGAGGGGCCGGAATTTTTGTTTGAGATGGAGCCTGTGACGTTGCCGCCCCTAGAGAGTCGGGCGCGCTATCGGGAGGACAGTCGGGCCCTGGCCCTGGCCGATCGCAGTGCGGTTAGGTCGGAATTGGGCGATCGCGAATTGACGCTGACTCAGTTGTTTCCGATCTTTTCGGGCAGTGTGAATCTGGGGCAGAAGGCCTATTTGGTTCCGGCGATCATCACCGTCAGCTGTGTGGTGTCTCTTTTTTTGGCGGAGGGAAATCCGGTTTGGTTTAATTCGCTGCTATCGGGCTATTTGGCGCTGGCGGCCTATTACATTGTCTATTTACTCTGCGGAAAGGCAAAGCCCTGGTGGATTCCGCTCTGTTCCATGACGATGACGGTGCTGCTGCTGCGCAGTCCGGTGTTGACGCTGTTTATCCAGGTGTTTCGAGAGGTCTTGCCGGGGGCGGTGCCGACGGCCCAGGAGAGCCAGAATTTTCCGCTGTTGCTGATGCGGATGTTTTTTGGGGCGGGGTTGATGGAGGAATTGCTGAAGGCGCTGCCTTTAGGGGTGTTTTTGGGGCTTGGGTATGGGTTGCGATCGCCCTGGCGCGAACGGTGGGGGATTCGGGAACCCCTGGATGGGATTCTGCTGGGGGCGGCCTCGGCGGTGGGGTTTACGATGATTGAGACGTTGAGTTACTACGTGCCGGAGATTATTCAAAGCACCCAGATGCAGTCGGGGGAGGCTTTGGGGCAGCTAGCGGGGTTGCAGCGTTTGATTCCGAGATTGCTGGGGTCGATTTGTGGCCATATTGCCTACAGTGGCTATCTGGGCTACTTCCTGGGGCTGGCCGTCCTTTGGCCAAAGCGTTGGTGGGTGATTGTCTTGGTGGGCTACTTTACGGCCTCGTCCCTCCATGCGCTGTGGAATGCCATGGGGGCGGTGAGTCCGCTGCTGCTGACCTTTGTGGGTGTGCTGTCCTATGCCTTTTTAGCGGCGGCGATCTTGAAGGCCAGGGCCTTGTCGCCGACGCGATCGCAAAACTTCGCCACGCGATTGAAATAATTATCGGCTCACCGGACGATCGTGCTTGAGCGATCTGGTCTGCCAATTCTGCGGGTGTGACTCGGTTAGTCCATTGATGGTTTGCCATTGTTGGATGCTGTTAGGTAGATTTGTCGATCTAGTTGCCATGGTAGCCCTGCCATTCTTCTAAGAAGGTCTACTGGAGTCTTAATCGACGATCTCATAGCCCACCTGGGGTTAAAACCCCAGGCTAACAGCTCAAACCCGTTGAAACGGGTTAAACTTCTGAATGCTATGTGTTCCAGGTGTTTGAAGGCGAACTTCCACTTTTCCAACCTACTTTAGCTGGTTTTAGCTGTCATCCTCGGGTTTTAACCCTAGGCGGGCTAGCAGCGCAGTGGAGAATATTCAAAAATCTCGGGGTTTCGGCGCTAAACTGAAGCATAGCCAAGGCGCTTAACCGATCAGCGGGAGGTACAAGACCACCATGACTATCGCCACCGATCGCCCACTACAATCTCCAGAAGTTCTTTCAGGACTTACTTTTGAGGCGTTTCTACTTCAGTATGGCTCAGACGATCGCTATGAATTGATTGATGGAGAGGTATTTGATTTGGAGCCCACTGGAGCCCATGAAAAAGTTGCGGCGTTTATCAGTCGTAAGCTGAATGCCCAGATCGATCGCCTAGATCTCCCCTATTTTGTGCTTCAGAGGGGCATTCTCAATCCCCTTAATGCTTCAATGACCGGGTTTCGGCCCGATGTGATGGTTGTGGATAACAATGCCCTAGGCCAGGAACCGCTCTGGACTCGTCAGTCGATTTTGACCCTGGGCAGTTCGATCAAGTTTGTGGCGGAGATTGTCAGCAGCAACTGGCAAAACGACTATGCCCGCAAGATGGAAGACTACGCGGCCCTGGGCATTCCTGAATATTGGGTTGCAGACCATGCAGGTCTCGGTGGCCTCAACTACATTGGCAAGCCAAAACAACCAACGCTTTCCATTGCCACGCTCGTCGATGGGCGCTACGAGCTGCAACAACTGCGGGGCAACATGGTAATGGTTTCACCGACCTTTCCTGACCTAACCCTGACTGCCGACCAAGTTCTCGGATCCGTCAGGCCTAAGCGATCGCATCCAACGCAGCCTCTAGGGCGATCGCCACATGGGTATAGTGCGTTCCCCCCTGACAGAAGACGACAAAGGGCTCCCGCAGTGGACCGTCTGCCGAAAACTCCGAGGTGCTGCCGTCGATGAAGGTGCCGCCTGCCATGACGAGTTCGCTTTCGTAGCCATGCATTTCGGAAGCGACAGGTTCTAGGTAGGAGCCGATCGGGGACCACTGCTGAATCGCTTTGCAGAAGGCGAGGATTTTTTCGGGGCTGCCCAGTTTGACGGCCTGGATCACGTCACGGCGGGGGGCGAGGGGTGGCGGGTTGACCGGATAGCCGAGAGAATCCATCACATAGGCCACCAGATGATTGCCCTTCATCGCTTCCCCCACCATCTGCGGCGCCAGAAATAGCCCCTGGTACATCAAACGATGCTGGTCAAAGGTGGCGCCCCCAAAACTGCCAATCCCCGGTGCCGTTAGACGACAGCAGGCCATTTCAACCAGATCTGCTCTTCCAGCCACGTAGCCGCCCGCCGTGGCGATCGTTCCCCCAGGGTTTTTAATCAGCGATCCAGCGATCAGGTCAGCCCCGACAGCCGTGGGCTCCTGGGTTTCAATAAACTCCCCATAGCAATTGTCCACAAAGCAGACTGTGTTGGGGTTTTGGGCCTTCACAATTTCACAGATTCGGCCAATCTCGGCCACCGATAGGCTCGATCGCCAGGCATAGCCACAGGAGCGCTGAATCGTCACCATGCGGGTCTGAGGTTTTATCGCTGTGGCAAGATTTTCCCAGTCGATCGAGCCGTCGGGCAGCAAATCCAACACTCGGTAACTGACGCTCAATTCCTTGAGGGATCCTTGGTTTTCACCTCGGGTACCGATTACTTCTTCGAGAGTATCGTACGGATCCCCGACAACAGACAGCAATTCGTCCCCAGGCCGCAGCACACCGTACAGACAAGAGGCGATCGCATGGGTCCCCGAGACAAACTGCACCCGCACGGCGGCAGCCTCGGCTCCGACGATTTCGGCGAAGACGCGATCGAGCACCTCCCGGCCCAGATCCCCATGGCCGTAGCCTGACATGCTAGCAAAGTGGTGGGTTCCAACGCGGTGGTTACGGAAAGCCGTGAGTACCCTTCGGAGATTTTGCTTGACCTGGGCGTCAATACCAGAAAATATGGGGGACAATGCTCGCTCTGCTTCGGAAATTAGTTCTACGCTACTCATTGTTGCTTTTTGTTGCTTTGCGGTTCGGTGCTGTTTGATAATGTAGCGGAGCCTATTGTCTCGCAGATTGGGCCAGAAAAAGTTATCGGGATTTAACTAAATGTCTATTGCAATTAATCGGAACCTGCGCATTTCATGGCATTTCGTCGCTGTGGTTGCGCTGGTTCATGTGGGGGCTTTGCTGGCGTTTCTTCCTCGCTTCTTTAGCTGGCAGGGCGTAGGCTTAATGCTGTTTCTCCACTGGGTTACGGGTGGTTTGGGGATTACGCTCGGCTGGCATCGGCTGGTGACGCACCGCAGTTTTCAGGTGCCGAAGTGGTTGGAGTATTTCTTTGTGTTCTGCGGCACGCTGGCCATGCAGGGTGGCCCCATCTGGTGGGTGGGGCTGCACCGCCACCACCATCTCTATTCTGACCAGCCCGTCGATCACCATGATTCCAATAAGGGCTTCTGGTGGAGCC
>JAAUSA010000187.1 GCA_012031975.1 Alkalinema sp. RU_4_3
TCAAACACATTTTTCAGCGCCTAACCCTTGACCTTCATGGCTATGAGCGATTTGGGCCAACTTTGAACAAGGCCTAATATAGCTAAACCCATATCTAGTGCCTCTCACGGGAGATCCGGTAGAGCCAGAATCTTTAATTTAGTCGGTTGAACGCTAGGTAGTGGCTCACTGGAATGAGTCGGATTAGATCGTTCTGGTTCTCGATCCTCAATCTCAAGGTCATAGCCCAGGATCTCTAGAAGGGTACTATTAACCAATCGGATTTTGAGACCATCAGAAAATGACACAAACCCACAGGGTAAGGTATTCAATAGTTCATCGGCTGGGAGTGACATCATCAAGATACTCCTTCAGCACAATGATAAATTCGGAGGGATTACTGATATGGGGAAAATGGCCGATCGCCTCCAAATTCTTCAGTGTAGACTGGCTGAGATGCTGATGCATATAGGCTCCAATCTCTGGGGCCGCAAATATATCATCAGTGCATTGCAAAATCAACGATGGCACCGATACTTGTGGTAGGAAGGGTCGGTTGTCAGCGTAGAAAGTTACTTTGGCAAACTGGTTGGCGATCGCACCCTGATGTTTGCCTACCATTTTCCCTATCCTGGGTTGGGGAATATCCGCGATCGCTCTGGCGGTGGTTTTGACTGGCAGCCTGTCAACTGGCACTTTGATGTTTAGAGTGACATTCCTGGGTCAGATCACAGCACCAGCGGTGCATTGGAGAAAACCTTCAACGCAGCCAGAACCCAGAGTGCGATCAGGATGAGATTACTGGCGGCGAAGGCAATCAGCCGATGGATTACGTGGTTGTAGCTGAGATGGATAATGCTATGCAGAACCCGCAGAGCCACATAGACCCAAGCGATGGTAACAATCGTTTGTGAAGTGCTGTCAGTGACATAGATGAGTAAGCAAACAACGTAGAAAAGAACTGGCATCTCAAGCAGGTTCATGTAGTTCCGATTCGGAATACTTACAGGCTTGGGAACCGAAGATGACTCACCGTATGTGAAATCCTCTGCAGTGACCTCACGCTTAGAGGCCGAACGAAACCGCGCGATCGGAATTTGCACCTGCACTAGGCTTGTCCACAGCGCCAGGGCAAACACGGGATATAGAATTGCGATGTTGTTCATGGGTGAAATATGTACGTGGAGATCTGTTGTGGAGATACAGCCCAGGGGCTAGCTTGCAAACTGCAAGTCATAATAGCAGAGATAACTTGTATAATGCAAGTAGCCCAAAAACTTAATGCTTTCCATGTCCCAATCCCATCGTTCGCCCTGCCCTATTGCCTGTTCTCTCGATCTTGTGGGCGATCGCTGGACGCTTCTAGTGATTCGAGACATGATGTTTTTTGGGAAACAGCGGTTTGAGGAGTTTTTAGACTCACCGGAAGGCATCTCCACTAACATTTTAGCAAATCGTCTGAAGTCCCTTGAAGAAATGGGGCTAGTTGAGAAGCAGCCCTATGGCAGTCATTCACGACGGATGAACTATCAATTGACAGAATTAGGCGCAAGTCTTCGCCCTGTTCTAAAATCAATGGTTGTTTGGGGGTTACGAAATATTCCTGATACGAAGACGCCTGAGCGGAATCAGTCTGAAACAGGAATAGACTGAGCTATACACCATAGGAACTACGCGATAGACGATACAGAATATGTAGCCGCAGGGGGTTGTCTGCGGGGACTCGTGGTTGCTCGAAGGTCCCTGACTCATGCATGCCGAGCCGCTCCATGACTGCACGCGATCGACGATTTCCCACTGCGGTGAAGGACACGATTTCCGCGAGGCCGAGCGATTGAAATGCAACATGGAGTGCGCCTCTCGCGGCTTCTGATGCCAGGCCCTTTCCCCAGTAGTCGAAGGCAAGACGCCAGCCGATTTCAACGCAGGGAGAGAAGGGGAGTGGATAGGAGGGCCTGTGTAGTCCAACAAACCCGATGAATGCTCCGTTGTCTTTCAATTCGGAGGCCCAGAGGCCCCAGCCTTGTTCCTGGATCATTGCCTCACAGCGATCGGCCATGGCATCACTTTCGGCAAGGGTGAGCAATGCAGGAAAGAATTCCATCACTCTCGGGTCAGCGTTGAGGGCGGCAAAAGGTTCGCGATCAGCAGCATTCCACTGTCGCAGACGTAGGCGATCGGTTTCAAATTCGATTAACTTAGCCATTGGTTACGAAATCTGCTATTGATGATGGATAATTGGAACCATTCTAGCTTGGGGCAGGGACGATCGCTTCAGTGGTGCGATCGCTCCTTGGGGAGACTATAGTCAATCAACTTTTCTACCCTAAGGAGGAGGACTCTTCGCTAAGGGTGAAATATAATCAGCCTAGTTCAAAAATACCTCCAGAGCAATGGCAAAGAAAACACCTAAAAAGCCTCCAAAAGTAGAATCGCCTAATAAAGCAAAGAAGCCTAAAAAGACCGACTATGACAGCCCTTGGAAGGACTTTATTGAACTCTATTTTAGGGATTTCCTCAAGTTCTTCTTTCCTGAAATTGAGGCTGATATTGATTGGGATAGGCCCTTTCGATTTCTTGACAAGGAACTCCAGAAAGTTGTAAGAGATGCAGGCATTCCCAGACACTGACACTATGCGGATAAGCTTGTTCAAGTTCATCGACGCGACGGGAAGGAAGCGCTTGTCGTTTGCCATATTGAAGTCCAGGGCGAAAAAGAGGATGATTTTGGAGCCAGAATGTATCGCTACAATTATCGGCTGGGCGATCGCTACAATTGCCCAGTCGTAAGTCTGGCAATCATTGCTGACCTCAATAAAGAATGGCGTCCAACGAGCTTTCATACATCGATGTGGGGTTGTTCTACTGACTTTAAGTTTCCGATCGTCAAGTTGCTGGCTTACCAGGATGACTGGGCAGCTTTGGAAGCAAGCCGGAATCCCTTTGCGGTGGTCGTGATGGCCCATTTGAAGACGAAGGAGACTCACAACAAGCCGAAGGAGCGGAAGACTTGGCGGTATCATTTGACGACCATGCTGTATGACCGGGGTTATGGAGAACAGGTTATACTGGACTTGAACAACTTTCTGGATTGGGTCATGGACCTGCCCGAGGAGTTGGAAGAGCAGTTCCAGACTGAGTTAAAGGCTTTTGAGGAGGCAAGGCAGATGAAGTATGTGACTGCGATGGAACGTATGGCCGAGGAACGAGGTGAGGAACGAGCACGGGGAAAGGAAAGGTTGACAACGCAGACGGAGATCGCCCTTAACATGCTCCTCAAGAACATGGATCTTGGATAAATTGGCGATAAGCTTTTCGAGCCTGCACTTGAATCTCAGAGGGCAAATCAGCAAAGCTGTTTACGAAATTGCGTTGTGGTGCGGGATTTCACAATGTTTCTGGATTTAGTTCCTGTGTTCTACCAGAATGATATTCATCCATTGCCTCGGCTGCCAATTTTGCCAATAAATCTGGCGATCGGGCAAATGACTGATCCCAACGCCGATCGTCATCAAGCTCTGCCAGAATTAAGCTGGCGATGGCATCTTGACGATCGATTGACTGGCTTTTCAATTGGGCGATCGCTTGTTCAAGTAGCTCGGTCATCACTCAGAACCTACGGGAATAGTTATCTTTACTATACTGGACAGTGCGAAGTTCTCAGGGGTCCCTTATGAATCAAGGGTTTCAGGGGATCATGTTGCTGCAGGTCCAAATTTGGCCAAACGTATATGGACAAGGTCTTTCAAGGAAACAGGCATGGAGAACTTCGCACTGTCCAGTTACTATACTATGACTCAAATATTTGAGAATGGCTACTACTGCAGCAATTCCAAATTCAACAATCCTCCCTCAGAAAACCTGTCACTGCGCTCCCGGTCCACCCGCCAATGGAATTGCGGGCTAACACCTGGAAGTCCCTTCAGGACTAAATTTGGAGGCTACCTTGGACAGTACATTCCCCCGATCGACAGCTATCAACCACAGTCCTGAAGGGACTTCAAACCTTAGCTCGCACTTCAGTCGCGGGCCAAACGACAGCTATCAACCCCTACCCCCCCACATGAATCGAAGGCCGCCACTCCGCATCCTTCTCCGCCCGCCGCAACACCTCCCGCGTCACGATCGCCGTATCCCCCTCCCCAAACAACAAAAACCGCAGCAAATACTGAATCGGATTCCCCTCCGCCCAACCAAAATAAGCATGGGGCAAATTCCCCGTCTGATCGCGAATTTCAAGCAAAACCGCCGCGATCGCATTCGGCACCGCCGCACTCCGCGTCCGCAACACCCGATATTCCCCAATCTGAATCCCCTGAACTTGCAAATTCTCCGAAAACTCAGAAGCATCCGAGATCTGCACCTCTAGGAACAAAACAGGATCATGACTCGGAATATGATTATCCGATCGCACCTCCCGCTCCTTCCACTGGTACTCATCCGCACTCCCACTGCGACGACGATGGGCAATCAGCCGAATCGTACTATCCGCCTCCTCCCGCAAAAACCGCAACGCCGTCTCATCGAGCTCCACCTGCTCCGCCCGAATCTCCGTCGATCGCCACACCCGCGAAATCAAAGAAGTCGCAACGATCGTCGCAATAAAGAATCCCGCAATTTTCACACCGTCAGGTCGTTCGATGATATTAACGACTGTGGTGTAGATGAAGACCATCGTGATTACGGCAAAGAGTAGGAAAGAACCCTTCGATCGCCGACGTTTTGCCGCCAGGGTTACCGCAAAAGCAGCGGAACTCATCAAGACCAAAACCCCCGTCGCATAGGCCCCACCCTGGGCCTCGACATTCGCCTTAAAGATGATCGTCACAACCAGCGCGATCAAGGTATAAACCAAAACCAAGGGCCGAGTGGTTCTGGCCCAGTTTGGGGCCATGCCATAGCGCGGCAGGTAGCGCGGCACAATGTTGAGCAACCCCGCCATGGCCGAAGCTCCAGCAAACCACAGGATGAAAATCGTACTTAGATCGTAGACAGTGCCAAAGATATCCCCAAAGAATTTATGGGCCAAAAAAGCCAAGGCCCGTCCATTCGCCTTGCCCCCAGGTTGAAACTCCGCCGATTTAATCAGCAGCGTCGTCACAAAACTACTCGTCATCAAGTAGAAACTCATGATCACCGCCGCCGTCGCCAACAGTTTGTGGGTATTGCGAATCCGCCCCGTTGGTTCCGCCTCCGTATCATCCCGCCGCCCCCGCACCAACGGCATCACAGCAACACCCGTTTCAAACCCCGACAGACCCAAGGCCAGCTTAGGAAACAGCAACGCCGCCACCGCCAACATCATCATCGGATTGTTATGCTGCGGCGTAAATAACGCCTTCTGCCAAGCCCCAATCACCGCAGGATGCCGAACAATCTCCAGCAACCCATAGCCGATCGTCACAAAATTTAACCCCAAGTAACCAATCACCAGCACCACCGCCAGCCCGATCGCCTCCTGAAAGCCCTTGAGAAACACCGCCCCCAGCATCAAGACTAAGACCAGCGTAATCCCCACCTCCTGACCGTGGAGAAGGTCATGGAGCAGTGGATTTTCGACAATATGGGCCGTAGCATCCGCCGCAGACAGCGTGATCGTAATAATAAAATCCGTCGCCACAAAACCCAGCAGACAGAGCACAAAGAACTTCCCCTGCCACCAGGGCAGCAGCCGCTCCAGCATCGAAATCGAACCCTCACCATGGGGACTGATCGCCGCCACCTGACGGTAGATCGGCAAAGCCCCAAACAGCGTCAACAGCACCAAAATCAGCGTCGCAATAGGCGACAAAGACCCCGCCGCCAAAGCTGCAATCCCCGGTTGATAGCCCAGGGTCGAGAAATAATCCACCCCCGTCAGGCACATTACCTTCCACCAAGCGTGCTGGACATGGTGCGCGCCCCCGGAGTCGCTCTGTCCCTCACTCAGTAACCAACGTGTAAAACCATTGCGGTAACGATGCATAGAAGGTTTTGATACAGCCATGGAGAAAATCCCGAGAATCGTCTTTTTATTGAAGGGAAGAGAAGTATGCCATAAAGCGATCGCATCACTCCTGAAGAATCCCATCAGTAACCGTAGCACCTCCCCTGGGCCAATCGAAGCGCCAACTCGCCAAAATGGCGCTGCATACTGGCGATCGGTCTATCCTATCTATAAAGGAACCCACCCACAGAAGATGCGCCCGTGAGCCAGTCCCCTAGCAAATTAGCCATACTCAAGCTCGGAGAGGGCGATCTCACCTCCGGTCTATCCGTGATCCTCCAGATCGGCGACGACCAAGCCCGCCCCGACATCGAGCGACTCGGCCAGCTCCCCCCCAATCCTCGGCTCCTAGAGGCACTTTTGCGCTGGGAAACCCAATACCAAAACCTAGACTTCCAAGGCCGTCCCCTCGGCAAACCCGGTCAGGTCGCCAGTCCCACCAGCCGCCGAGAAGACTGCCAAGCCGCCGCCCAAACCCTAGCGACAGAACTCAACCAATGGCTCCAGGAAGAAGGCTTCCGGCCCCTGCGGGAAAAGTGGCTCTCCAGCCTGCCCAGTGCCACCAACCTGCGCGTCTCCTCCAGACCGCCGATCGCCAGATCCAAAAGCTTCCCTGGCACCAATGGGACCTCCTGCAAACCTACCCCGGAGCCGAACTGGGCCTCGCCGCCCCCAGCTACGATCGCACCCCCACCCCCCAACGACCCCAACGCCAGGTCAACATCCTCGCCATCCTCGGCGACAGCCAGGGCATTGACGTCACCCAGGACCAGGCCCTCCTCAAGGCCCTCCCCAATGCAGCGGTGACATTTTTGATCGAACCCAGTCGATCGCAGCTCTCGGACAGCCTCTGGGAGAAAAACTGGGACATCTTCTTCTTCGCGGGCCACAGCCAGAGCTTGCAGGGTCCAGGGCGGTTTGGGATCAATCCCCAGGAGAGTCTGTCCCTAGAAGAGCTGCGCTATGGGTTACAGAAGACCGTGGCCAAGGGCTCAAACTAGCGATGTTTAACTCCTGTGATGGCCTCGGGCTGGCCCAGGACTTCGCCGACCTGCAAATCCCCCAGTTGATCGTCATGCGCCAAGCTGTGCCCGATCGCGTCGCAGCCCAATTCCTGCAATATTTCCTCGCCGCCTACGCCCAGGGCTCCCCCCTTTACAGCGCCGTACGCCAGGGCCGCGAACGCCTCGAATCCCTAGAAGACCGTTTCCCCTGTGCCACCTGGCTGCCGATTATTTTCCAAAACCTCGCTGCCCCAGCCCTCTCCTGGAACGATCTGCTGGGCCGATCGCCTCAGCCCCCAAAACGCCGCGCCCTCAAAGGCTGGCCCTGGCTGATCCCGGCGGCGGGACTGGTCGCGGCCCTAGTCACCTCTGGGGTTCGCTCCCTCGGGGTGCTCCAAACCCCCGAACTGATGGTCTACGACCAAATGCTGCGATCGCGCCCCCAGGAGCCCGGTGACAGTCGGATCGTCGTGATTACGGTGACCGAAGAAGACGTCAAGGCCCAGGCTGAGGGTCGGGGGTCTCTGAGCGATCGGGCCTTTGAGCAGCTCCTGACCAAACTCGAAGCCTTGCAGCCCACGGCGATCGGCCTGGACATCTACCGAGACTTTCCCGTGGGCAAGGGATTCCCAAAACTGGCGACTAGAATGAACAAGAGCAAAACCCTAGTCGCCGTCTGCCGCAGCAACGACATCGCCACCAAACTCCAGGGCATAGCCCCGCCGCCGGAGGTCAGCAGCGATCGCCTAGGCTTTAGCAACTTCGTCTCGGACCCGGACCATGTGGTGCGCCGCCAGCTCCTGGCCCTTGAACCCGCCCCGGATTCCCCTTGCCCCGCTGACTATGGCCTCAGCAGCCAGCTAGCCCTCCGCTACCTAGACAAGCAGGGGATCACACTCCAGGTCAGTCCCAAGGGCGTCTGGCAGTTGGGCAAGGCAACCTTTGCGCCCCTGGAGGCGCGCCACGGGGGATACCAGGCGATCGATGCCTGGGGCTACCAAGTGATGCTCAACTATCGCAACTACCGCGATCCTGCCGAGGTAGCCCCCCGGATCACCCTTAGCCAAGCTTTATCCGGAGCACTGACAGCGGCAGCGATTAAGGATCGTATTGTGTTGATTGGCACCACCGCCGAAAGTTTCCAGGACTTCACCTTGACCCCCTTTCGGAATGGACAAGGCGCACAGCACCAGATCCCAGGGGTGATGATGCAGGCCCAGATGGTCAGCCAGTTACTCAGTGCCGCCATGGAAGGGCGATCGCTAATCCGCAGTCTCCCCCTCCTTGGCGATGGGCTCTGTCTGCTGCTGGGCGGGGCGATCGGCGGGGCCTTGGTGGTTCTGCGATCGCGCTTTGGCAGCGGCGTTTGCCTCCTGGGGGGCATTGTCCTAGTTGGCGGCGTTTGCACCCTGGGATTCTGGGGGTTGGCCAGGCCGGGACTTTGGCTACCCGTGGTGCCAACGCTCCTATCCGCCGGGTTAAGCGCCGGACTCCTACTGAGCTACGAACATAAAATCTATACAAAGAAACAACCATGACTGCACCCCCATCCAAACAGCCCCACCCAGTCCAATCCCCCCAATCCCACCCAGTTCATAGCCCCCAGAATTGGGGGTTTGGGGGCCTCCTCCTCCTCGCCCTCCTCGGCATCACAACCCCCGCCCTCGCCTTCAAAGCCCCAAAGCTCCCCAATCGCGGCGCCCCCGGTACCGCCAAAGCCGGAGCCAGCCGCGACCTCTGTCGGATTCTAGAGCAGCCCTTGACGGCGATCGTCCCCGTTGAAAAACAGAGCGGTGTCGTAGGGGGTTTGACCGTGAGCGCCCAGCCTACCTTGTGGTTTCTCAATCCCTATCGGCTGGGGATCGTGCAGAAGTCGGATCTCGCAAGGAGACCGACTGCGGGAAATTAGAGTTTATTTTGCAGGATGACCAGGAGAAGGAGGTTTACCGGGAGAGCTACACCCCCGGTGTCGGCGTCTTTGGCATCAAACTGCCGGAAAAAGCAAAACTCCAGAGCGATCGCGCCTACCACTGGACCGTGATCGCCCGCATTCCCAACAAGCCCGCCACCACGATCGATGGCTGGGTCCAAAGAATCGCCCCACCACCCAAACTCCAAGACCAACTCAAACAGGCCAAAACCCCCGCCGATCGGGCCGCAGTTTACAGCGCTGAAGAGATCTGGCATGAGGCCCTAGAATCCCTTTGCAGCGTGACGGATGTCAAAACTGGGGCTGTCACTGACCACTGCGGCGCGTTAATGGGCGTACTCCTTAAGGGTGGCATTTTATTCCCTACGGATGAGTAAAAATCCCTCCTAGGGCAGTCGATGGCACAAGGGTAAATCTTTATAGTGAATACAGGCCAAGTCGGGAACAGCCGATCGCCCTGGATGCGTCTATATCGGACAATTTTTACCCTTGTGTTCTTTGAAGATTCATCCCTATGAAGTTTTATCTATTGTTGGCGTTGAGTGCGATCGCACTAGGGCATTGTGGCGAACGGGTTTTGGCCCAGGGGATTGTGGGGAATAGTGGCACCCAGGTCCAGGGCAATGGGCAAAACTTCGAGATTACGGGCGGGGTAAGGGCAGGGCAGAATTTATTTCAGAGTTTTGAGAAGTTTGGGCTGAAATCCGGGGAAGTCGCAAATTTTCAAACCCCCGCCGATGTTGCCAATCTCCTAACGCGGGTAACGGGGGGAAGCGCCTCCGTAATTAATGGCCGTCTGCAAATCACGGGCAGCAATGCCAATGTCTATTTACTAAACCCCGCCGGGTCCTATTCGGCCCCAATGCCAGCTTGAATTTACCTGCGGCGTTCACCGTCACCACAGGCAACGGCATCCGTCTAGGCGACAAATGGTTTGGGAACGCCAACGACAATTTCCAGGATTTAACAGGTGCACCCAATGCCTTTGCGTTTTTGGGGAATAACGGCGCGATCGTCAATGCCGCTAATTTAAGTTTGAAAACAGGACAATCGCTCACCCTTTTAGGTGGCACCGTTGTCAACACAGGCAGCCTCAGCAGTCCTGAAGGATCGGTGACGATCGCTGCAATTCCGGGCCAGCGGTTAGTCCAAGTGAATCAGGCAGGGAGTTTGCTATCACTAACGTTACGAGAACGCGATGGACTATCGACGGGAGCGATCGCCCCAACGCTTGCAGAACTCCTCACAGGCAGTGGTTTTGGCAATGGCGACGGGGGGTGGGATTGTAGAAGGGGGGGGAAGGTTACAGGCCTG
>JAAUSA010000188.1 GCA_012031975.1 Alkalinema sp. RU_4_3
TTCTAGGCCTAGCTATGTGGCTCGTCTGGCTCGTTGTCACTGGCCTACGTCTCATTTAACAACGAGGTTTACTGTGGGCAGCGACAATCTACAAAATACAATCCATAATCTGATGCAATCTGGCTCACTCTCTAACCCTGCCTACAACAGGCTATTGCATGATTACATCAAGTATCATGCTGTGCTTGTTGCCGAGGGAGGCATTTTTGCGCTCCTGCTCATGGTGTTGAGCGTGTATTTCTGGCGACGGTTTAAGAAAATGCGAAAAGCAGAAACTCGCAATTGGACATTTGAGAAAAAAGTGTATTTTTGTTTTGGACTGGCAAGCACTATCGCTACCCTACTGATGCTTTTGATTGTGATGGTAAATCTAGGCACCGTATTAAACCCCCAAGAGGGCTTTGCCCAATCCATTCCGGATCTCGGCACACCGCAAGCAGGTACGCAAAAGGCAGCCCTTTACCAAGCAGTAAATTCTTGGATACAGTCAGGCAGTGCCCCCATGCCATCTGTGTTGGAAAACAAGGTGCGCGATCGCCTCTCGTGGCAGCAACCCAAGTCAATCGTCTGTAGCATCTCGCTTGTGGTGTCCGCTATTTTCACCGCACGCTTATGGCGAAAGCTGATAAATTCGCGAGCAAGTAAGTCCATGGGGAGGCTGAAAGAAAAAACACTTATCACAATAGGAGTGATAGCCATTCCTGTTACCCTGCTACTAATGATAATGGCTGTGGCAAACACGCAAGCGTCGTTCGCACCTATAACTTGACGCTAGCATTTAGTTAGCAAACTCGGCGGGAAGCCCCGCGTTGTAGTTGGTACTCCGGCTCAACGTCGGGATGAGAGCCAGGTCGATTGAGGTGGGATGGCTGACCAAATTGCAACGCAACCGGGAAGCCATCATCGCTGAAATCGACATACTATCTGCTATACCAAACCTTTGGCAACCTCACAAAGACGTTGCAAGCTGGCTGACTGATATCGAGTTGCTTCATACCGCTGAATTTGTTGTTCTTTCAATCCTATTTTTTCAGCTAACTGCCGCTGAGTTAACCCCAAGCGTTTTCGCTCTTCGATCAGTATTTCTGGCAGGTCTGACACCACCCCTAAAACGATCTGAAAGTTTTTACTCACCATTTGTCCGCACAATGATTTTGATGTTATGCTGAATCCATACTAACACTGAATCAAACAACCATGCTTTGGGCCTACAAGTTCAAGCTCAAACCCCAGAAGGAGCAAGCTGTCACACTTGACCGCTGGATTGAGCTGTGCCGACGGCAATACAACTATCGGTTGAGTGAGCGGTTTGATTGGTATGAGGCAACAAGGTCTCAGTCTAACGCCTGTTCGTTGCTTCACGGCCCCACTCCTTCAATTGATCATGTCTACCGGAATATCCCGCAATTCAAAATCTTGACCAAGGGGGACAACAAAGGATCACGCTATGACCTTGTGAAAGGTGGATTCGTCAACTGGGCAACCGTCCAGAAGGATGATCTGCCAAATACCAAGGACTTGTTCCCGGAATACGCTGGAATGCCTTCTCAGATGTTGCAAGACGTGATTGAGCGGGTGAACAAGGCCTTTGACCGCTTCGTTGTAGGGGATAGCAAGGGCAAAAAGTCAGGCAAGCCCAAATTCAAGGGCCGTCCCTACTTCAAGTCGATTTGCTTTCCGCAAAAGGCTGAAGTGGTACGTCATGGAGTAGTTGATCTCCCTAAAATCGGAGAAATCGAATTCAATCAGCACCGACCAATCCCCGCAGGATTCACAGTTAAGACAGCGATTGTCAGTCGCGAGTGTGATGGATACTTTTTGGTACTCACCCTCGAAGATAAGGCTATCCCCGTAACGGTTGTAGAGATTCAACCGACTGAGGAAAACTCGAAAGGCATTGATCTGGGACTGGAATTCTATACTCCCAAGGGATATAAATTCTGGGTTGTTGATCAAGAAAATCGGCTTGATCTGCGACTCACTGGGGATGGTCACTGCCTCAGTTAAAAATGCCTTAAAATGCTTGGCTCCGGCCAATGCTATCAAGGAAATAAAGCCCGCGTTGTAATCTTTGATTCAACGTCGGGTGTGTTCACTTAGCCAGAAGATGGATGTCTCCCACCCACCCATCGAAAATGTTAGACTAGCCCTATCTCGACCTTAAAACCTCCGCAGCAACTATGGTTCAGACACCGATCGCACCCACAACCAGCGTCACCCTAGAGGCATTCCTTGAAATGCCCGAGACTAAACCTGCCAGCGAATACATCGACGGTCAAATCCTTCAAAAACCCATGCCCCAAGGCGAACACAGTACCCTTCAGCGAGATCTCCTCTTCAAGATCGATAGCGAGTTCAAGCCCAACAATATCGCCCGTGCCTTCCCTGAACTCCGTTGTAAGTTCGGTAACAAAGTACTCGTACCCGATATATCAGTATTCCGCTGCGAAAGAATCCCCCGGCAGGAAAACGGCAGGATCGCCAACGTCTTTGAGATTGCCCCTAACTGGACCATTGAGATCCTGTCTCCAAAACAAGGCCAAGGGAAAGTCACGGACAAGATTCTGCATTGTCTCGATCACGGTTGTGAAATGGGATGGCTGATCGATCCGGAAGAGAGTAAGGTGATCGCCTATCCCCACAACGATCGCCCCCGAAGCTTTACAGACCCCGCCGCAATTCTACCCGTACCAACATGGGCCGCAGCCCTACAGTTATCCGTCGGCGAACTCTTCGACTGGCTGACCGCCTAACCAAACTTATCTAAAGCCAACCTCGCTGCCCCTACCATCCCGGCCTGATTCCCCAATTCCGCCTGCACAATCTTCAACCCAACGCGCGAACTCGGGACCACCCGCCGATCGATCTCCTCCCACACCGCATCCAAGAAGAATTCACTGGCCGCACAGATGCCACCGCCGATCGCAATCAATTCCGGCGTCAATACATAAATATGATTCGCAAGTCCAATGCCCAAATCTCGCCCATAGGATCGCCAAAACGCCAACGCCGCACCATCGCCCGCCGCTGCCAAAGCACTTAGTTCCGCTGGTGTTTTACCCGTGCGGGTTTGGATCGAACCGATCGATAAATGCTGCTCCAAGGACCCCTGATTCCCACTGCGACAGGCTGGTCCATCTGGCCGCAGAGACACTAACCCCAGCTCTCCCGCTGCGCCATAGCTGCCTGTGAACAAACTGCCATTGATAAAGATCGCCCCGCCCACCCCAGTGCCGAGGGTTAGCAAGATAAAATTATCAACCCCGCGCGCGGCCCCCAGCCAATGTTCGCCCACTCCGGCACAGTTGGCGTCGTTTGCAATCACCGTGGGTAATCCAGTTGCGGTTTCTATCCAAACCCCCAAGGGCACATGGTCCCAACCCACCAGATTAATCCCGAGGATGGCTATCTTCCCATCGCGATCGGCAGGCCCCGGCGTCCCAATCCCGATCGCCTGCGCCCTTCCTCCGCTATCAATTTCAGGAATCGCCACTAAAATCGCATCCTGCACCGCCTCAGGGAGCGAAGGCTGAGGGGTATCGATCGTCAAGGACTGCAAGCAATTGCCCCGATCGTCAAACCGCCCCAGCTTAATCGCCGTACCCCCCACATCAATCCCCAGCACTTCCATGGCAGCTAACCTAAATGGGACTCGATCGCCTCGCGATACTGGCTCTTCTGCTTCACCCCTAGCATTTCCCCAACGCGATCCTTATCCTTGAAGAATTGAATCGTCGGTGTCCCTGTAATGCCAGCGGATTCAGCAATTTCGGGATCCTCTGTCACATCGACTTCCACGAAATGGATTTTATCGGGGAATTCGGCGATCACCTTTTCCAAAATTGGCTTCAACTGGCGGCAGGGGCCACAGGTGGGCGAAACGTATTTCACCATAATGAGGCGATCGCTCTCATGGTACAGCTTCCGCAGAGCATAGCCGCCAATGTGGTTCGTCTGCTGAATGTCAAAATTTGCCGAGGTACTGGGTGCAGGTTTCGCCGGAGTGGGTTCCTCAGCGGCGGCGGTCGCTGTTGATTTAAACTCCTGGGCCAAACCCTTCTCCGACAGCCAGCGTTCTGCCAGCAATGCCGCCGCACAGCCCGTCCCAGCCGCCGTAACAGCCTGACGATATTCATGATCTTGGACATCGCCCGCCGCATAAACCCCTTCAACGTTGGTCGCAACGCTGTGGCCCGAGGTTTTGATGTAGCCTGTTTCGTCGAGATCGATCTGCCCCTTAAATAAATCGGTGTTGGGACTATGGCCGATCGCATAAAACAACCCCTTCGCCGCCAACTCCGAGGCCTCGCCCGTATTGGTATTGCGCAGTTTCACCCCCGTCATCCGACCCGACGCACCAAACACCTCCGTCGCTTGGGTGTTCCAATGGAGCTGGATTTTAGGATGGGCGATGACGCGATCCTGCATGGCTTTACTGGCCCGCATCTTGTCACCGCGCACCAGCATATGCACCGTGGAACCGTATTTGGTTAAAAACATCGCTTCCTCTGCCGCCGTATCCCCACCCCCAATAATCACCAGGGGCACGTCCTTAAACATCGGCACCGCTCCATCGCAAATCGCACAGGCGGAAATTCCGTTGTTCCAATATTCTGTTTCCCCAGGGAGACCGAGGCGCTTGGCTATGGCCCCCGTGGCAATAATAATGCTGTGGGCTTTCACCTCATGGCTGCCTGACTTAATTGTAAAGGGCCGCTGGCTCAGGTTCACATGGGTGACATCCTCCGTCACCAGCACCGCTCCCCACCGCTCTGCCTGGGCCTTCATGCGCTCCATCAGCTCCGGCCCCGTCACGCCGTCGGGAAACCCCGGAAAATTTTCCACTTCCGTCGTCGTCATCAACTGCCCGCCCGGAATCCCCCCCGCCTGAAATCCTTCAAACATCAGGGGCCTGAGGTTCGCCCGTCCAGCATAAATGGCAGCGGTGTAGCCCGCCGGACCAGAACCAATAATGACCAGGTTTTCTACGGTTGTCACAGCAGTTGTCACAGCAGTTGTCATAATCGCGTGGGGTGAAAGGGAGATAAGACGTAGTCGGAATGACTCCGCCTAGTATAGCGTGGTTTGGGTCAAACGGCTAGCTTTCTGCCTTTTTGGGCGTCACTAGCATTTGGATGCAAAGCAGCAGTAAGCCTAGGGCCGCTACGGCAAAAATCCCTGTGGCCATGGCACTCAGGCCAATGACCAGGGTCCGGATCGCTGACGACATCCGCATCACGATCATGTTGTCCGACACCACTTTCGTGAGGGCCATTTGGATGGCGATCGCCTCGGTCAGCCGCCAGAGCGCGAAGGCAAATCCTCCGGCAATGGCAGAGCCGAGGATTGCCCGTAGGGGGGTGGCGGGTTTTCTGTCGCTGAGGGGAGATGGGGCTGGAATGTTTTCTTCGGTCATGGGGATCCTTCCCTGTGGGGCTAACGCGTGATCTCATCCCTAATCTTAGCAAACTCGGTGGGAAGGCCCGCGTTGTAGTTGGGACTCGGGCTCCATGTCGGGATGATAGCTAGCGGTGCGCGATCGTTGAGTTGCCTGGGGCTGGTGGTTCTATTTTATGTCTTCGCTAAGTCCTTTGGGAGATAGAGATCGAACCGCGTTCCTTGTCCCAACTCGCTATCAACATTGACAAACCCACCATGGCTTTTGATGATGCCAAGGGTCGTAGACAGACCCAAGCCAGTCCCATGGCCAGCTTCCTTAGTGGTGAAAAATGGCTCGAAGATCTTCTCTAATAGCTCGGCTGGAATCCCAGTCCCCGTATCGGTAATTGTCACCAAGACATAGGGACCGACCTGCGCATCGATATTCAGCTTGGTGTCATTTTGATCTAATACCAAATTATCGGCACTGATGCTGAGATTGCCGCCCTCTGGCATCGCATCGCGGGCGTTGATACAGAGATTCATCAGCACTTGGTGCAGTTGGGTTGGATCGGCAGAGATCAACCATAATTCAGTCGTGGCAAGGTTGAGGGACACCTCGATCGATTTCGGAAACGTTTGCCGTGCAACTCTGATGACTTCGGAGAGGATATGCCGGATTTGGATCGAGGTGCGGGTGCCATCGGAGCCACGGGCAAAGGATAGAATCTGTCGGACTAAATCGGTGCCGCGTCTGGCGCTCTCTCCGACGATTTGTACTAATGTTCGACTGCGATCGTCTATATCGGTCAGTTGCAGGGGCAATAGCTGGGATGCGGCGAGAATTGGGGTCAATATATTATTCATATCGTGGGCAATGCCACTGGCCAGGGTGCCTAGGCTCTCCAACCTTTGGGCGCGCAGAAATTGGGATTCGAGCTGCTTTTTATTGGTGATATCAACCGCTGTGGCATAGATCGTGGCTTCCTCTAGATAGGCCTGGGCTCTCCACAGCAACCATCGGTAAGTACCATCTTTTTGACGCATTCGATGCTCAAAGGCCAGGGTTTCCTTTCCAGCAAAGAGATTACTGACTTCAGCGACGGAGCGATCGACATCATCGGGATGCACAAATTCCACCCAGGGATGTGTGGTTAGCTCCAAGGCGGTCCAGCCGAGGGTTTGCTCGAAACTGGGACTGACCCACTTAAAAAAGCCATTTTGACCCATGGTCACTTGCAAATCTGAGCCAACGGCTAAAAAACGCTCCCGCTCCTGCTCGGCGGCCTTGCGATCGGTAATATCACGAAAATAAATCCCCAAACTCACGGCGGAGGGATAGGCATGAATTTCGATCCAAGTCCCACTGGGTTCATAAAACACCTCAAAATGAACTGGCACCTGATCGCGCATCGCCCGCCGATATTCAATCTCGACGGACTGACCGACGCTCCACGGAAAGATCTCCCAATGACTTTGACCAATCAAGGGCATTGCATCGTCAATACTCAGCAATGCTTGAAACATCTTCAGCGCGGTCTGATTGGCATAAACCAATCGCCAATCCAGATCCAGCATGGTGTAGGCATCGGTCATGCTTTCCCAACTGGTGACGATCCGCTGCTGTGCCTCTTGGAGTGCGGTGGTGGCTTGCTGTTGTTCAATTTGCACGCGAACCCGATCGCTGATATCCACGATCGTCGCACGACTCATCTGGTAGTTCCCCGAGTCATCATAGACTGCTCTAGCATTCAGACTAACCGTTAAGAGTGTGCCATCTTTCCGAACCATCTCAAGTTCAAGATCGCCGATCCAGCCTTGGTCCAAAAAGATCGGAAACTGGCGATCGAAGATTTTCTGGCTGACCGGAGTCATCAGATCGCGGGGTGTTTGTTGGCCGATCAGCTCTTCGCTGGTGTAGCCCAGCATTTTCAGTGCGGTGTCATTGATCCGCAGATATTTCCCATCTGGGCCGAGGGAATGGTAGCCGCAGGGGGCACGATTGTACAGGTCTTCTAGTTCTGCGGTCTGGCGATTTAGTTCCTGATGAATTTGGATTTTGCCGATCGCGATCGAGGTCGCATTGGCCAGCATCTTGAGTAGTTTTAACTCTGCTGTCGTGGCGATATGAGGGTCTGTCCAGTAGTTGCCAATTGCTCCGATTGGGTCGATTTCGCGGATCGGCACCATCACCATACTTTTGACGAATGTCTCTGCATAAACCGATTTTGGGATCCGATCGTCGGCGAAGACATCGGCAATCTCGACGGTTTGAGCATGTCTGATACACCAGCCGCCAATGCAGTTATCGATCGGAAACTTTTGCCCTTTCCAGAGGGGAGCGATCGCCTCTTCGTTGACGTAGTAGCTCATCTCGACCTCGCGCAGGACGAATGTAGCACCATCTGCGCCTGTCAGTGCTCGGGCTGCTTGGCAGGCGATCTCGATGGTTTGTTGAAGATCTGCTGCGAGTGAGAGTTGCTGCACAACCTCAATGAGGTACTCCATCGATTGCTCGAATAGAGGCCGATGGTGGCTTGGATCCGTCCCTGGCATGCTTCAGCGCTCCGATGGTTACTATCTATGACACTTTGGGGTTTAAGTTTACCGAAATCTTGCACTATTCTCAATCAGGGGTTGCCAAAGAGTTAATCGGTATCAGTAGTTGCAGTTGCAGGTTGGAAATGTTGATTAAGGATTTGAATAATCAGTTGTTCGGGGGTGATTTGCATTTGGGCGGCTTGGTTGATTAGGATTTGGCAAAGGGGGTCGGGGATATCGATCGTGACTTTCATGGCTTGGGTTCCTTGGTCGGAGGGTTCGTTGAGTTTATTGAATGCGTCGATGATTTCGAGGATTTCGCGGGCGGCAAGGGTACTTTCGTCTGATTTGGAGTAGAGGGTAATGAGCAGGATGCAGATGCTGTCGCGACGTTGGTAAATGACACGGTAGCCGCTACTCTTGCCTTTCTGAATGTCGCGGTTTTTGACTCGCACTTTGAAAACGGTATAGGTGGTACCAGAGATTTGGTCACCTGGACAGTTGCCGCTTTCGAGTTCATCAAACAGGGGTTTCAAATCGGCACGGACGTTGCGGTAGCGTTTGGCGAGCCGTCGAAGTTGTGTTTGGAAATTGGGGGTGAAGATGAGTTCGATCGGTGAAGGTTCAGTCATCGATGCCGTCCCATAGTTCAGAAATAGGTTTTGTTTTACCTTCTCTTGCCTCTTGGAGGGAGATTCTTAGGTTGGCGAGGATAAGTTCGTCGGGGTCATCGTCAGGATCGGCTGGAGGGGTGAGGATGCCTCGATCGACGAGAATCTGGTAGAAGTCGTCTATGTCAGTGGCGATCAGGTGGGCGGCTTGTTCGATTAGAAGTTTGTTTTGTTGGAAGAGAGCGATCGCAAGTTCGGTGCGAATTTCGGTTTCGCTGAGGGTGATTTTGTCGGGGAGGTCGATCGTGAGCTGCATAGCGGTTGTTCTCCGTTTTTTTTTGAGTTTAGCGGATGGTAGATATGGTTACAGGTGGTCTAGTCTCCCTTCGGCTCGCATCCGGGTGGGGAAACGGGAGGGAGGGGCAGTGGCACGGATTTGTTCGAGTTGTTGGAGTTCTTGTTGAATTTCGGCTTCGATTTCGCTGGGGCGATCGAAGTAGTAGGTCATGGCGGCGTGGGCTTCGGCGGGGAGGAGGTAGGGGTGTTGGTGGCAGATTTCATCGACTGACCAGCCGGTGGGTGAGGTAGTCCATGACGATTTGGGCGACGCGGATGCGGGGGAGGCGTTTGAGGTGGGCGGGTTGGTTGGTTGGGGTTTCGAGGTGGGGATAGGGGGTGGCTAGCATGGTTTAGGCTCCTGGTCGGGTTGTTCTATTTTACGTCTTCGCTGAATCCTTCGAGGAAGGCGACTAAGCCTTTGCCCCAGGGGTTTTCCTCGGCAAAATGTTCACCGAGTTTGAGGGATGCTTTTTTGCCACCGTTGTAGAGGCGTTTGACGCTCAATAGGTTTTGCCATTGCAGAGGTTGGCTTGATTTGAGTTCTTTGAATTCTGCGTCGATAATTTCGATCGCGGCTTCTGGGCAATCGATCGGAGTATGCCGCTGTTCTAGGGCTTGGATGATTTGGATGATGGCGAGGAGAGCGGTTTCTGATGTTTCTGCTGGGTGATTTTCGATGTAGGTATCGACTTGCTCGAAGATTTGGACTTTTTGGGCGTTGGGGAAGGCGTTATCGTATTTTCCAGGCATGGGGTTGTTTCCTATAGTTGTAGTGATATTGTACTAATCCCAGATTTGCTGGATGGGATAGGGGGCAAATTCGGTATCGCGGCTGATGAAGGGGAGGGAATGGTTCATGGCTTGGGCAATCAGCAGCCTATCAAACGGATCACGGTGATGTAAGGGCAGTGAATGGTAGATGGTGAGATCGCTGAAGGTGATTGAGAGTTGGGTGATGTTTTGAGTGATGAGTTCGGATTCAAGATCGCTGAAGGGGAAGCTGAGGGTGAGTTTGCCGATGTTGGTTTTGATGGCAATTTCCCAGAGGGAAATGATGCTGACCAGAACAGTGGGGCTGGTTTCGATGCGGGTGCGGGTTTGGGTGGGAAGTTGGGGGTCGTTTTCGAGGAACCAGAGGATTGTGTGAGTATCAAGGAGGAGGGTCATGGTTACATGTAGTCTTTGAGGTCTTCTAGGGGTGCGTCAAAATCGGCGGCGAGGATGATTTTTCCTTGGAGGCTGCCTGCTTGGCGATATTTTTGGGGTGAGGTTTTGGATTGGTTAGTTGGGGGGTGTTTGGTGGCGAGGTATTCGGCATAGTGGAGGATTTC
>JAAUSA010000189.1 GCA_012031975.1 Alkalinema sp. RU_4_3
ATTTTACGGGCTGCTGTTGGTCATCGAATTGGGGTAACTCCAGATAGGCCAGATGCCGCTCTATCCCTCTTACTTTATGGGTGATGCATCGTTGTTGTTGAGTTGTGGGAAAGCAGGTAGCCAGGGCAAAGGCCCGACTGTCCCCGACCGATCCATTGGGGAAATCTATCGTCAACAAGGACAAGCCTTGATAGAGGGATTGATTCTGTTTGCCCATGACCGTCTCCAGGAAGGTCAGTCTGCTGCAATGGTCTTTCAGCGTTTATTTGCCAAACAACAGAGGGAGGTAATGGCTTAAAGCAATTTAAGGGAGAATGTCATTAAATTTTCTCCTGAAAAATCATGAATACACAACGTTCAGATTAACTAGCTTAGCATATTTCACCTGTACCAGAAGAGATGTAGGGCCAATATAACATTTACAACCTCTGAAAACCTGAATTCCACTGCACCCCTCAAGGCATCCACTCCAACATCAGGCTCCCCCGCGTCTCCCCCAAGCCCGCCGATCGCCACCTCTGAAATTCCGTCGCCAAGCGCACCCGATCGGAAACCGCATAGCCCACCCCCACCGTCGTCACATTTCCACCCCCCACAATAAAACGCTGCCCCACCGCCAAATCCGCCCCGCCACCCCGCGACAAAGGAACCATCAAGCGCCCTCCCAACGCCAACCCTTCCGATGACCTACGGTCGGTCGAAGACCAACGCCCCTTCCCCAAATCAATCAACTGATACCCTACCGTCGGAGCCAAATTCCAAGCCGACCCCAAGGGCCGAAGGTACGATCGCAACTCCAGATTCCTCGATCGAAACGCCCCACTCTGCCCCCATTGTGCTCCTAACATCACAGGCGATCGCCCCAGCCGCAAATCCTCCACCCCCACAACCCAACCCGCCTCATCCCCAATCTCCCCATATCCCGCCTGCAACCGCGTCCGAAAACTAGGCTGCTCCCTCATCTCACGCCCCACATCCGGCACCCCCTTAGTCCACTTACGAAACACCGGACTCGACGAAGCGAACCCGCCATCATCTGCCACCGCAGGTAACCCCAGGCAAAAAAACATCGCAGGAATCAACAAAAAACGCATGCAAAAAACCGGATCAAGGCATGGATGATTTTAACCCTAATTTCTGGCTAAGTTCTGCGCCTGCCGCAGCAGACCCGCCGGATCGAGCGTCACCCACCCCTTAGCACTCTGCTGACGCAACTCAAAATGTAAATGCGGCCCCGTAGAGGCCCCCGTACTGCCCACCCGACCAATCACCTGGCCCGATCGCACAGGCTCCCCCGCCGACACCAGCAATTCCGACAGATGCCCATAGAGCGTCTCATAGCGGCCATTCTGATGCTCGATCGTCACCGCCAACCCATAGCCCCCCATCCGCTTCGCCTCCGTCACCCTCCCCGTAGAAGCCGCCAGCACAGGCGTCCCTTCAGGCGCCCCAAAATCAGTCCCCGCATGGAAACGGCGATCGCCCGAAATCGGATGGACCCGCCAGCCCACCCCCGAAGTAATCGGCACCACCGTACTGAGTGGATAATGCAGCGAGAGCGGCCCCGATTCCACCTGCCAAGGCGTCGCTTGGTAAAAATCTGGGGATAGATTATTCGGCAGGAGATAACCCACTGGACGGGGATTAATCGCCCGGAGATTGCGATCTCCCGGACTCCAGCCCCCAGGGTAAGCAATCGTTGGCGGCACAGGCATCATCATCACCGGGTCCAATGGGCTCGGCGGACGGACCACAGACCCGCGCGACTGGGCGATCGGAATATCTTGCGCTGACAGGGCACTCGCAAGCAAAAAAGAAAAAACCATGACTCACTAAAGCTTGAGTAATTTTCGGCGTAACCCTTTCCCTGACCGCGTTCCCTGACCCATCTGCTAGGGTTTGATTTCCATACAGGGGTTTCCCACAGAATACCCAAGTCACGTCCCCAACCCAACGCTCTGTCCAACTGCAATCCCGAATAGATTTCTAACCTAGCAGATTCTAGGGGACCAATCACCCTACAATGTGTGAGCAATTTCACTCTCATTTTGTGTCATGGCTCACCGATATCAGGCCCAGATCTATGTCACCCTCCGGCCCTCAGTCCTCGACCCCGCCGGAACCGCCGTCGAATCCGGCCTCAAACATATGGGCTACGACAACGTTGCAGGCGTGCGGATCGGCAAATATGTCGAACTGACCCTAGAGGCCGAGGACGAAGCCGCCGCTAAAACTCAGGTCGATCGCGTCTGCGACGAACTATTGGCCAATCCCGTGATTGAAAACTATCGCTTTGAACTGAAGTAGCCGGGGAGAGCAACTATGAAATTTGGCGTCGTCGTCTTTCCAGGCTCCAACTGCGATCGCGACATGGCCTGGGTCACCCAGGGCCTGCTCGGCCAAACCACCCGCATGGTCTGGCATGAAGAGAGTGATATCTCAGACATCGATGTGATGGTCGTGCCCGGCGGGTTTAGCTACGGCGATTACTTGCGCTGCGGCGCGATCGCCCGCTTCTCCCCGGTCATGAAAGCCACCATCGACCATGCCAACAGAGGCAAACCCGTCCTCGGCGTTTGCAATGGCTTTCAGGTTTTGACCGAAGTGGGACTGCTGCCCGGAGCCTTGATGCGCAACCGGGACCTGCATTTTATTTGCGATCGCGCGTCCCTGAAGGTAGAAAATAATAGCTCGATCTGGACCCGTGAGTACCAATCAGGCCAGGTGATTACGGTACCGATCGCCCATGGGGAAGGCTGCTACTACGCCGAACCCGACGTGATCCAACAGCTCGAAGACCAGGGCCAAGTCCTCTTCCGCTACTGCAATCCCCAGGGCGACGCAAACCAGGGCTCCAACCCCAATGGTTCCTTAAACAACATCGCAGGCATCCGCAACCAGCAGGGCAACGTGCCTCGGCATGATGCCCCACCCAGAGCGCGCCGCCGACGGAGCCATTGGGGGCACCGATGGTTTGGGGGTGTTTAAGAGCTTGCTGAACGCAATAGCCGCTGCGTAGAGACGGTTTAGAAACTCCGTTACCAACTGCGCTTGCCGTCCGGGCGAATGGTCATCCAGTTCGTACGGGCCATGGCTAACTGTTCCGGGGAGAGTTTTGCACCCGTCAGATTGGCACCGCCAAGGTTGGCACCTCGGAGGTTGGCGTTGAGCAAGTAGGCGTTACGGAGGTCGGCTCCGCGCAAGTCGGCTTCTTCAAGGTCCGCGTTGCTAAGGTAGGCCTTAGTGAGGTTGGTATCCCGCAGGGAGGTGCGGGCTAGACAGGCCCGCCCGAAGTCTGCCCCAACCAGAATTGAACCTGTAAAGTTAGCCTGACGCAGGTTAGCTCGGTGGAAGGTGGCATTACTCAGATCGGTTTTGACCATGCGGGCTTTTTCAAGACTCAGGTCGGCAAAGTCCCGTCGTCCCTTGGAATAGGACAGCACCACATCCCCACCATCAACGGGCACATATTCCTTGCGGCCACCCACACTGGACCCCGTGCGGCCACCACTGGTGCGACCGCTGGTGCGATTGTTGCCCATGGAGTCCCCGGTCTGCTGGCCAGCACCGGTCGAGGGTCTAGCCGCAAGGACCTGGTGATGCATGGCGCCCCCCGATTGGAGGCTGGTGGACTCCGATCGCCCATTGGTCTGCTGGCGCGATCGAATGGCCATGGCAGTGCGCTGGAGCGGCGACAGTCCCGCCTCCTTGGTGGACTCTGCCTTACGAGGCAGGGCGGCGGCGGGCGCGCGGTTGCTCACACTATTGAGGCTCCCCGCCAAGCTATCGAGGTAGGGTTCGAGGTCCAGATCCCGGAAGACATCCGGTGCATTCTGGTAGCGATGGCGCACCGACACCTCCAGCATCTTCTGGAGCACCCCGGCAAAGTGATCGCTAATCTGCACCTGCTGCCGCCACATCAGCTCCCCCGTCGAGGGATCGTAGCGCAGATCCTTCGGCGACTTGCCCGTCAGCAGATAGACACAGGTCACACCCAAAGCATAGATATCACTGGCAAACACAGGTCGCATCGCCATCTGCTCGGGCGGCGCAAACCCTGGGGTGCCGATCGCGTAGGAAGTAAAGGCCGTATGCTCCGAGGCATTGGTCACCACGGAGTTGACGTGGTTTTTCACCGCACCGAAGTCGATCATCACCAGCTTCTTGTCGTGGGAGCGGCGGATCAAGTTGGCGGGCTTAATATCGCGGTGGATCACCTGGGTGTTATGGAGATACTCCACCACAGGCAGAATCTCACTCAAAAACTGCTTCACCCCCGCCTCAGTAAACGGCCCGTTGCGCTTAACCTCCTGCTGGAGCGTCGCGCCACTCACATATTCCTGGACCAGATAAAACTCCTGGCAGGCCTCAAAGTAGTCTAGCAACCTGGGCACCTGGGGATGGTTGCCAATCCGCCCCAGAGTCTGGGCCTCCCGTTCAAACAGTTCCCGCGCCATCTGCATCACATGGGGCGCCGTGGCATTGGGCCGCAGCTGCTTAATCACACAGTTGGGCTGACCCGGCAACTTCTCATCGCGGGCCAGATACGTCGCCCCAAATCCCCCCTGTCCCAGCGCTTGCAAGACGCGGTAGCGGCCATTCATCAACATGGAAATCCCGCACGATTGGCAGACCTGCGCGTCGATCGTGTTTTCGGGTTGGGAACAGGACGGATTCAAGCAGTAGCTCATGCAATTGACCCGACTTACGCAATAGGGATACTAGGGGGCGTGGAAATAGTCAGCAAGCAGACAAAACAAGGGCAAGTCAGCAGCCATAGCATTTAGTAATAAAGCGGAAGTACAATGACTATACCGATTATGACTGGGGAAATCCCGTTGTCGATGGGAATAGTCCTAGGAAATTTATTAAAGAGTTCCTAAAGTCACCCACCGCTTTGATAAAGCTTGGGTGAGTTCCTCCATCCTAAACGATGCAGAGCGCCACTGGATAGAGGCCAAAGCCCCCTTGACCCAGAGTCTAACCTGACTAAGAAGCACAGCCAGGGTTGCGACAACTCAGCCGCCCGATCGCCCTAGCCAAAAGCTAGGGAGGCAGAGGTTTCTGTAAACAGAGCCCCTACAAGTGGCCGCTCTTATTATTCACCCTTAGTTATTGTTAGTAACAGATGATGCCAGAGAATATCCGGGTATTTCCTGAAGGTGGATCCAAGATTTTAGTAAAAGCTGCCTAGGTTAAGGGGTCCATTTGGGGTTGGCTCGACCCGGCGATCGCACCAGACGATAGAATAGGTTCCGTTCATATGTAGATGCCCACAGAGATGCGGATTTCACTCAACTGGTTGCAGCGCCTAGTCAAGCATTCCCTCACCCCCGAGCCTTGGCCGAAAAATTAACCCTGGCGGGGTTTGAGGTCGAAGAGATTGAGGATCGGCGCACCTGGGCGGAGTCAGTGGTGGTGGGCCGCGTCAAGGAACGTATCCAGCATCCCAATGCCGACAAGCTCAGCATCTGCCAGCTCGACCTGGGCGATGGCGAAACCACCCAGATCGTCTGTGGTGCATCGAATGTGAAGGCAGATATTTTTGTGGCCGTGGCCACGCTGGGCGCCTTTTTGCCCAAGGTCGGCGAAGAAGGCCTAAAGATCAAAGCGGCCAAACTCCGAGGGGAGTCCTCTTCTGGGATGATTTGCTCCCTGGCGGAGCTGGGTCTGACCAAAGATGCCGATGGGATTCATATCTTTGACGAGGCGATCGCCCTGACCCCAGGCATGGATGTGCGGCCCCTACTGGGTCTCGAAGACATCGTCCTGGATCTAAGCTCCACCGCCAACCGGGCCGATGCCCTGAGTATGGTGGGGATTGCCCGTGAGGTTGCCGCCTTGACCGGAGCGGAACTCAACCTGCCGATCAGCGATCGCACCTTTGAGAAGACCTCCGCTGCGATCGCCGTCCAGATCTCCGAAAGCACCGCCTGCCCGGCCTATATCGGCACCGTGATCGAGGGCATCAAAATCCAGCCTTCCCCCGACTGGCTCAAGGCCCACCTTCAGTCCGCTGGTGTGCGCCCCGATTAACAATGTCGTCGATGTGACCAACTACATCATGTTGGAGTGGGGCCAGCCCCTCCATGCCTTTGACGGCGATCGCCTGCGCCAGGTCGCGGGGGGTGACATCACCCTAAGTGTCCGCACCGCCACCGCCGGGGAAACCCTGACGACCCTCGACGGCCAAGCCCGCACCGCCACGAATCAAACTCTCTTGATCACCGCCAACGACAAACCCGTGGCCCTAGCTGGGGTGATGGGCGGGGCCGAGACCGAGGTCCATGACGGGACGGTGAATCTCGTCCTAGAGGCCGCACTGTTTGATGCAGCGGCGATTCGGCGATCGGGGCGCAGCCAGGGGTTGCGATCGGAAGCCTCAGCCCGGTTTGAGCGGGGGGTGAATCTGGCGGAGCTGGAGGTGGCGGCGGGAAGAGCGATCGCCCTGATTTTGGAGTTGGCGGGCGGTACGGTGACGGGTTCGGCCTTCCATGATGTCCGACCGGCGGAACTGACCCGGACGATCGATCTTCGCTATGAGCGGGTCTGTCAGGTGTTGGGCTATGTCGAAGAAGGCGATGATTTGCGCGATCTTAAGACAGAGGAGATCGAGCTTTGTTTGAAGTCCCTCAACTGTGGCATGTCTACCCTCGATGCCAAACAAACCTGGCAGGTGACGGTGCCCCCCTACCGCTACCGAGATTTGGAGCGGGAGATCGATCTGATTGAAGAAGTGGCGCGGCGCTATGGCTACGACAATTTCTGCGATACGCTGCCCGATAAAAGCGAAATGGGGTATTTATCCTTAGAGCAGTCCGCCTTACGGCGTATCCGAGAGGCCCTGCGGGGCGTAGGCCTGACGGAATTAGTCCAATATTCCCTGGGCAAACCTGTCTATCCGAACCAAGTAGTGCTGAGCAATCCGCTGTTTGCTGAATATTCGGCGCTGCGGTTGGATTTGATCGATGGATTGATCGAGGCCTGCCAGTACAACCTGGAGCAGGGCAATGGCACCCTGAACGGGTTTGAGATTGGGCATCTGTTCTGCCAGGACGATGAAGGCTTCCTAGAGACCGAGTCCCTGGCGGGCGTGATGGGCGGCGATGGCAGCCGGGGCCGTTGGCAGCGGGGCGGCAAGGTGCAGCCCATGAGCTGGTACGAAGCCAAGGGCTTGCTGGAAACTGCCTTCGATCGCGTCAGTCTCAAGATGGAGTTTCAGCCCGATCGCCGCGATCCCCGCCTGCATCCAGGGCGATCGGCCTCCCTGTGGATCAGCGGCGAACGCCTGGGCACCTTTGGCCAGATTCATCCAGAGCTAGGCCAAGCCAAGGGAATTCCCGATGAGACCTATTTCTTCGAGATGGATGTGGATATGCTGCTGAAGTACCTGACCGAAGGGGCGGCCATGGTTCCGGTGTTTGAGAACTATTCCACCTTCCCGGCCAGCGATCGCGACATTGCCTTCTATGTGCCAACTAGCACCTCCGTGGCAGAACTGGAGCGGGCGATGAAGAAGGCGGCGGGGCCTTTGTTGACCTCGATCGAGCTGTTTGATGAATACAAGGGCGATCGAGTGCCGGAGGGGCAGCGGAGTCTGGCCTTTAGGTTGGTGTACAGGACCGATCGCACCCTAAAAGATGAGGATGTGGAGCCCGTGATGCAGAAAGTGCGGGATGCATTGGTGGATCGCTTTAGGGTTGATTTGCGGAGTTGATCGTTGGATGCTGGGATTGGGGGCGCATGCAAGGCGCCCTTACGGTTGGATTTTGCGTATGGAGAGCGTTATGGCGAAGTTTGTTTTGATGGGGACCTACTGCGAGGATGTGGTGGAGAGGCGAGGACCATTTCGGGAGGCGCATTTGGCGGGGCTGAAGGCGCAGCAGGCGGAGGGTGTGCTGATTACTTTGGGGCCGACGGAGGATTTGACCCAGGTGTTTGGCATCTATGAGGCGGACGACGAGGAGACGGTGCGATCGCTGGTCGAAGGAGATCCCTATTGGCAAAACGGAATCTGGACGAGCTATGACGTGAAGGCTTGGATTCAGGCGATCGGCTAGGTTTTTCGCGGCGGGGGGCTTAAAATATTAAGTAATGTGAACTTAGGTTTGTCATGCTTAATCTGGTCCCGGCTAAACAGAAGAACGTGGTGGTGATCGGTGCTGGGATCGGCGGACTGACGGCGGCGGCACTGTTGGCGCGGCGGGGCTATGGTGTAAAAGTGTTTGACCAGGCGATCGTGCCCGGCGGCTGTGCTTCGACCTTTTCGCGGCGGGGGTTTACCTTTGATGTGGGGGCGACGCAGGTGGCGGGGCTGGAGCCGGGGGGGATTCACCATCGAATTTTTGAGGAATTGGGGATAGCTTTGCCCGAGGCGGAATTATGTGAGCCTGCCTGTGCGGTGTTTTTACCGGGGGAAACGGAGCCGATTAATGTGTGGCGGGATGGGGCAAAGTGGAAGGCGGAGCGAGAGCGACAGTTTCCGGGGAGCGATCGATTTTGGCAATTACTAGCAGATTTGTTTCGCTATAGCTGGGCCTTTCAGGGGCGCGATCCAATTTTGCCGCCCAGGAATCTGTGGGACTTGGGCCAGCTAATCCAGGCGCTGCGTCCGGATACATTGCTGACGGTGCCCCATACGTTTTCGACCGTGGGGGATGCGTTGCGGAGCTGCGGGGTGGGGAGCGATCGCCGTCTGCGCACCTTTTTAGACATGCAGTTAAAACTCTATTCCCAGGTGAATGCGGAGGAGACGGCGTTACTGTATGCCGCGACGGCCATGGCGGTGTCCCAGGAACCCTGTGGGCTGTACCATCTCACGGGGAGTATGCAGGTGTTGAGCGATCGTCTAGTTGAAGCCCTAGAGCGCGATGGCGGGAGTTTGAAAATGCGGCATACGGTGGAGGCTATTTCTTTAGATAAACACCGGGCGAATTCTGTGACGGTGCGCGATCAAAAAACAGGAAATACCTGGGTGGAAGAGGCGGACCATGTGGTGGCGAATGTGACGGTGCAGGATTTGGTGCGGTTGCTGGGCGATCATGCACCCCAGGGCTATCGTCAGCGGGTGGCGAAGTTGTCCCAATGTTCGGGGGCGTTTGTTTTGTATTTGGGGGTGAAGGCTGAGGCGGTACCGGAGGATTGTCCGCCGCATTTACAGTTTTTGTATGATGGGGATGGGATTATTGGGGAAAATAATTCTCTGTTTGTGTCTGTCAGTAAAGAAGGCGACGGGCGAGCGCCTGCGGGAATGAAGACAATTATTGCTTCGTCATTTACGGATATATCAGCTTGGCGATCGATTTCTGAATCAGATTATGAGCATAAGAAACAATGCTATACGGATGAGGCGATCGATCGGTTGAAGGGTTTCTTTAATCTCGAAGACAACATTGTTGTACAGGAATCTGGAACACCGCGAACATTTGCTAAATATACGGCTCGGGAAGATGGAATTGTGGGGGGATTGGGGATGCGGATTCCGACCTTTGGGCCGTTTGGGTTTGCGAATCGGACGCCGATCGATGGGCTGTGGCTAGTGGGGGATTCGACGCATCCAGGGGAGGGGACGGCGGGGGTGAGTTATTCGGCGTTGACGGTGGTGAGGCAGATTGGGGCAGAGGGTTGAGTTGGGGTTTCGAGGGTCTTTTGGGCTTTGGGAGAGATGTCCGTCATTCTGCGGCTGCCTTCCCCTGAATCACTACCGACTCCAACAATCGACTCCAATCCTCATCCATCGGCAGCGTCCCCTCATAGGCATCTGGTACCTGGGGATACAACTTATAGGTCGCTACCCCGATCGGATTTGCCTTCGATTTCAAACTAAACTCCACCTCCAGGCGATCATTCTCTGCGCACAAGATAATCCCGATCGAAGGATGATCATCCGGTGCCCGTTCCTTCTCATTCAACACCTCCAAATCGTCTAGAGAAACTTTAATAAGAAGTTTCGTTATTAAAGATTATCGCCTTTTCTGGGTACCAACTTAAGACGGAATATAACCTTGCAGTCAATGTAGTAATAAGCACATAAGACGGGCCAAAAAATAGCTCCGTGGCATTGCCCAGAGCTAAATATCGTACCCTAAGGTATTCAACAACCGAGGTTACGATGCTATTCAATATACGAGAACGAAGTCAGAAAGTTGCAGCTTATCTCCAACAAAATG
>JAAUSA010000190.1 GCA_012031975.1 Alkalinema sp. RU_4_3
TGCTGAGGTTGGGATTATGGGGAATGGAGCCCAGGCAGGGAATTCCCAATTCCTTCAGGTCCGCCGTGCTGTGGTAGACACGATCGAGCTGTTCGGCGATCAAGGCCGCCACCACTCCGGATATGAGGCCGCCAATGCCCGCCAGCAGAAGCATCAGCACCTTACTCCCCTTGGGTTTAATCATATTGCCGTCAATCCGCGACACCAATTCCCAGGGGGAAGTCTGGCGGGTGGTTTCAAGCTGGAGATTTTCGCGGGCGGCGAGTAGTCTTGTCAGGCTGGCAATGGCAATTTCTAAGTCCCGCTGGATTTGTCCGAACTGACGGGCTACCCCGGCCATGGTCTGGGTCTGCTGAGTTAGGGTACCGACGGCCTGGGCGATCGCCTGGTCTTGGGTCTGCAATACCTGCACCTGGTTGGCCGCCGTGATCAGTTCCTTGGTCAAATCCCGACCCACCGAACCCTGGAAGCCTAGGGCTTGGGAGGGCTCAAGGCCTTGGCCTGCCTCATTCCCACCTAAAATACGACTGGCCTCCTGCTCCAACAGCGGCATTAATTCCTGGCGCTGATCTTGGAGCGCCTGGACCACGGGCGTCTCTTCGGTAAATCGGGCGGATTCAATGGCGATCTTGCTGTCGATTTCCTTGAGTCGTCCCAGTAGGGTCTGGTAGGTGGGCGCTTCACTCAAGGTCGCCACGCCGATCGCCGCATTCGGCGACAGGCCCACCTGGGATTGCAGACGATCGTAGAGGGCTTGATTCGCGAGTAGTTTGACCCGGTTTTGCTGCTGCTCGCCAGAGATAGCTCTGATCCGCTCGGACAGGGCTTCAGCGGAAATTTTGGGGTCAAGCAGGTTATTGCTGCGGCGGAATTCCTCCAGAAGGCGCTCTAAGCGCACCACCTCCGACTGCTGGCGATCAATCTGCTGGCTGATAAATTCTGCTCCCCGTTTTAGGTTGCTTTGGCGATCGTCCACACTGTATTTGATATAGTCGGTGGAGAGCTGGGACAGCACAAACTGAATTTCCGAGGGATCCCGCGATTCATACATAATATCCAGCAGCCGCGACTCCTTCGGACGGATAATTTTCAGCCGCTTGATCAATTCCTCATAATTCAGCTTGGGATAGCGCTCTTGGATGCGCTTGGCGATCGGGTCCAGGATTAATTGACTGCGCAGCACTTCAATTTGGCTGACATAGTCCAGGGAGCTTTCCGAGCCGCCCAGCTCCTTGGCCAGGGGTTTGAGGTTTTGCAGGGCACCAGCGGTCAGGCTATTGGCAATTTGACTGCCTGTGGTAACGGGCTCCACCAAAATGCGTACCGTCGCCGAATAGCTGGGCGGACGGCTCAGGGCCAGGGCCGCAAAGCCCGCCGTGGAGATAGCCGAGACCCCCAGCAGCACCCACAGCCGCCGCCGCAGCATATTGATCAGTGCGGGCAAAGAGATACTATCTTCCGCTTCGTCATTGATGGCCACCTGGGCGATCGCCCCCATCCCCCGATTGAGGAGGCTACTGCTATCGCTGGCGTTATTTAAGTTGGAAGCAGTGGGATCGTAGGCCATAGGTTCATCCTGACAAACATAGGGGATTAAATACTTAAAACAAGCAGTCAACTAGATTAACTAGTTGCCAAGGAGCAATCTCAATACTGACAGTATGCCAGACACAGGATTCAGAATACCCCCGAGGGCGCCAACGCGATCAGCACTCTTGGCCGTATCCGATCGCTGGGCCACAATTACATCATTGGCCCGCAAAATGGGATTGTCCTTGTCATTGGGCGCTGAGCTGAGATTCACCTGAATGGTGCGCTGGGTGACGGTGCCATCGAGGTTGAGCCGGATGAAGTCAACGGCTGTCTGTTTGGCGCGGGTATTGTTGAAGCCCCCGGCGACCAAAATCGCCTGGTTGAGGGTTGAGTTGGTGGGGATTTCCACGGAACCGGGTTTGACCACTTCGCCGACCACCTGGACTTTGATGTTTTTGGGTGAGAAATTGGCCGTGCCCAGACGGACGGATTCCGAGGAATCAATTTTCTTGGCCTTGGGAATGAAAATCGCATCCCCATCGCGCAGACTCAGATCCTGGCTACTGTCCCCCGCATCCACCAGCTCCCACAGGTCCACAATCATCCGGGTCGAGCCATCCCGGCCCAGACGCCGCACCTGCACCTCCCGCACATCCGCCAATTGGGTAATTCCCCCAGCGGTCTGCAATACCTGGGTGAGGGTGGGCCATTGCAGGTTACCCCGCACATCCTGGGGCGCCTCCACCGCCGTCGTGTAGGACCCAGGATTATTCACCTCCCCCGACACCGACACCCGCACTGGACGCGGGGACAGGAGGGTGAGATTAATCACCGGAGGGCGTTTTAGAAAGCGACGATAGCGGGCGGCCAAGTCTAGCTTCAGATCCTTAAGGGTCATTTGATAGACCGACACCGTGCCAATCCAGGGCAAATTCAAATAGCCATCCACCGACACCCGAAACTCACCGCTCAGCTCCGGGATATTGAACATGGCAATTTGGATGCGATCGCCCGCCCCCAAACTGTAGGTCTCCTCCAGACTCTCGGCAATCACCTGGGTCGAAACCGATCGCGCCGGCGGCAGGGTCGCCAAGTGCTCCTCGGCCATGGCGGGAGACAGGTGCATGGCACAGATCGCAAAACCCGTTAAACAGTATCCACTAGAGCGTTTTAACATCATTAATAAAATCCAACTTGAAATAGCGGGCTGAACCTGCATCCTCAACTTGCATAGGATTCCGATGGGGAACCTATGCCTGTCTTACCTTGATCATAATCATTCGATTAGCCACGCCATTACTATGACAGGGCGGAGACCTGGAAGCAAGTCACATCCCCTAGGCTTCACCAAAAACCAACTTTTATAGCCAACCTCCGTAAATTTTCTGAGGAGTTGCTATTTTGGGTTGATTAAGGATTATTATTTCATTTAAATGGGTAGCCTTTAAAAAGATCCAGGTTAAAGGGTATCTTAAGGGACCTCCGTCCACAGGGGTCCCAGTCCTAAAATGCTTCTACATCGAAATTTATTACAATAATGTCTCTATCTTCCCGACCCTCACAGGGTTCGAAAATCCTGTTAGTTGATGGTGACCCCAACTATGTTTTCCTGCTAAAGAAACATCTCCAAGCCCAGAACTATCAGGTCGCCACCGCCGAAAATAGCCTAGAGGCGATCGCCCAAATCGAAGCCAGCACCCCAGATTTGGTGATCACCGGAGCTGTCCTAGCCGAGGGGCGGGGCCATGACGTGTTGGCCTACCTGCGCCAGCAGTCAGGGGACCTGAGCTGGATTCCGCTGATCTTTGTTTCCGCCAAGGCGGCGCGGCGCGATCGGATCGAAGGCATCAACGCCGGCGCCACCGCCTACGTGACCAAACCCCTCAGCCTCGAAGAACTCAACGCCCAGATCGAATCCTGCCTGCGTAACAGCCAAAACATCCGCCAGGGCCAGCAAAAGCCCGGCTTAGACAAACTCCAAGTCCCCACCAATGTCAAACTCACCAATACCGAGCAGCAGGTGGCTAAACTCGTCGCCAAGGGCCTCTCTAACCTAGAAATCTCCCAACAGATGTTCACCAGCAAACGCACCGTTGAGAGCCATATCAGCCATATGCTTCGCAAAACCGAGTTAACAAATCGCACCGAACTCTCCCGCTGGATTCTAGAAAACGATCTTGCTTAAGGTTGACTAGTAGGTTGGCTGCAGCGCAGCGGAACCCAACAAAACAGGCACCCCGACCAAAGGCACCTGTTGCTGATCATCATCCTTAATCGCCAATACAGCCGCCTGAATCCGATCGCGCCGCATTTCCCAAGCAAGTGTCGTTCGAATAATCGTATCGAGATCAGCATAGCGAGGCTGCCAGTCCAACTTGGCATGGATCCGATCGACGCAGGCCGTCACACAGGCCGGGTCCCCCCGCCCGCCGCTCGCTCTCGATCACCGGAAAATCCAGGCCAGAAACCGCCTTCACCCTGGCGGCCACCTGCCGGACGCTATAGCCCCGACCATAGCCACAGTTGAGCACCTGGCTTTCGTTGCCCGCTTCTAGATAGCGCAGCGCCGCTAGGTGGGCGGAGGCCAGATCCTCGACATGGATATAGTCCCGAATGGCGCTGCCGTCCGGCGTATTAAAATCCGTACCAAAGATGTTTAGGCCCGCTTTGCGCTTGAGCGCGGCATCACAGGTGGCCCTGAGTAAATGTTCTGCCTTACGGGCGTTCTGCCCAGACGTCCCCCAGGATCCGCCCCCGCCACATTGAAGTAGCGCAAATTACATAGCGCATATTGGAGGGCGGCCCCCAGATCCTGAAGCATCATCTCGCTCATCAGTTTCGATCGCCCGTAGGGATTGATCGGCTTGGTAGGCGTATCTTCAGTGACAGGCGCATCCCCAGGCTCACCATAGACCGCCGCCGTGCTGGAAAAGATAAACTGCGAAACCCCAAAATTCTGACAGCAGCGCAGCAGATTGAGCGTATTGCGGGTGTTATTGGCGTAGTAGTCGAGGGGTTTGAGCACCGATTCGGGCACCGTTAAGCTGGCCGCAAAATGCAGTACCGCTGTGAACTGATGTTCGGCAAAGACCTGATGGAGGCGATCGAGATCATTCAAGTCCCCCAGCACCAGCTTGCCAAACAGGACCGCTTCCGGGGACCCGGTGACACAGCTGTCATAGACCACAATGTCATAGCCTGCCTCCCCCAACTGCCGCACCACATGGGAGCCAATATAGCCCGCGCCCCCAGTCACCAAAACCTGATTTGTCGTCATAGCTATCTCCCCTTCCCTAGCACAACCACGCGGATCGTCTTAAAGAAGATAGCAATATCCAGCCAGAGGGAGTGATTTTTGATGTAGTAGAGGTCATAGGCTAGCTTTTCGTAGGCATCTTCTACGGAGGCACCATAGGGATAGAGCACCTGCGCCCAACCCGTAATCCCAGGTTTGACCAGGTAGCGCACGTTGTAGTAGGGAATCTCCTGGGCCAATTGCTCATCAAAGGCCGGACGCTCCGGGCGGGGACCAATCAAGCTCATTTCCCCAGACAGCACATTCCAAAACTGGGGCAGCTCATCGAGGCGGGTCAGTCTCAACCAATAGCCGACGCGGGTGATCCTTGGATCGCGCTCGCTGGCCCATTGGGGTGCCCCGGCTTTTTCCGCATCCTGACGCATGGAGCGGAACTTGTAGACCCGGAAAGGCTTACAGTTTAGACCCGTCCGAATCTGACTATAGAATACAGGCCCCGGACTTTCCAGTTTGATAACGATCGCCACCAGCAGCATGATCGGTGACACCAAGGCCAGCAATAGACCCGCCGACAGAATATCCGTCAGGCGCTTAAACTTGGCCCCAATCCCACTGGGCAACAGGTTGAACCCCGCACTGAAGACAAACCAATCATCATGGAGCAAATCCGCTGGCAACTTGTGGCAGAAGGTTTCATAGAAGTCCGGCAGACGGTAGACAGGTACCCCTTGCAGCCGCAGTTGCATGAGCTGGGTGGCCTGGCGATCGGGCAGCTCCAAAATGTTCTGCATCAGCACCCCGGACCAGCTGTAATCACTCCAATCCTCTAGCTGATCGAGCGTTGCCAGCTTAGTTCCCTGGCGCAGTCCGCTGGCTCCGACCTGGGTCAGGGGCATGAGCCTGCGATCGGCAAAGTTGCCTGTCATCCGTTGGGCCGTCACGCGCCGCCCGCTATCCATACCCAACACCAACCAGTCGCTCTGCTGGGTATGGCTCTGAATCCACATGGCACCGAGCAACCGAGTGGCAATAGCCCAGGGAATAAACATCCCAAACCCCACCAGCCATACGCCCTTAGCGAGCATTGTGCTCTGCAAGGGACCGAGCAAGGCACCTGCAAAATAAATAATGTTGGCCAGAACACAAATCACCACTAACCCACTCAGTAAAATTCGAGTCGGTGCCCGCAGTCCGCCAATCTGCTTGTTCGGATGGTAGGTATCGGCCAGGTAGAAGGCGGCGAGGACCACCAGCAGACAGCCATACAGCAAAGGGTCCGCCAGGGCGATCGTCTTGTTCAAACGGTTAACATGGGCAAACTGCCAGGCAAAAAACAGCCCGGAAATATCGCTTAGGAGGAGCAGAAAAGGGATGTGCGGAATGCCAAGCAGAGGATGGACATCTGGAATCACCCCAGTTCGCTTCTTGTAAGTTGCAGTATTCATAAGATTCATAAACTCATTATTTGTCAACGAGACAACTAGCTGTATGAGTTTGCAACGGACCAGGAGGTAGAGACTCAACCCAGAACAAACAAAAACTCAAATCACCCGTGATGCATTAATTAATAGAACTACTCAAGAACCCATTCATTCGAGTCGGGCAGGACGACCCAGAATTAATCAAGCTTTGATGCCTGCATTGCAGAAGACAAATTACTTGTCGTCAACAAGTCATAAAATCCGTAGCAATTGGTCCTAATCATAAAAGCTTTACGAATAAAGCACTATTCGGCTAAGTACCGATTTTCCCGAAGGGGCCATGCGTACAACATACTGATCTATTTCGCCCAAAAACCAATTTGAGACCTAGCCATACGGAAATCCAGCCTGTGAAGTTTTGATGAAGTTTGTGCAAAATCCTGTAAAGCTTCCGGATCGTCTACGGTGTGGGTGGTTTCAACCAGGCTTTCCGTGGTAAAAATTACAAGGGGAGCGAGCTACGTACGACATGCGTACGTACTGAGATTTTCTCTCTACTGAATTGGGCCTGCCTCATGTAGAGTCTAGGAAGTCTGTTCGACCGCTAGGGCATGAATGCTGCAATTTCCGAATTTTGCCTTTGAGTTTCTCGGAGGCATTAATTGGCGGTTTTTGTGGCCTGCTTGTTCTAAGTCTATCAGTATTTCCAATCTCCATGGGGATTGCCTTGGGATTTTATTATCTATAGTTTCAACATACCTATGACAGTTGATATGACGACGAGTATTTTAGTTGTCGGTAATGATTCTGAGGTAGCGATCGGCTACAGGCAGTTCTAGCAGGTCATGCCTTTGACACGTTAACCGCAACGAATAGTGTGATTGGGCTACAGATTGCCCGAGAAAAACGGCCAGATTTGATTCTTTCTGATCTCGCCTATAGGGATGAACCGGGTCGCCGCAAGCAATCGGATAGCCATGATCTTTTAAAGCAAGTTCGCCACCATCGTGAAACAGCTAATATTCCGGTGATTCTTCTGGCCGGGGAGGCTGAATTTGAAGATATGCAATCCGGTCTGAAATTAGGCGCGGACGATTATGTACGCAAGCCCTTTGAAATCCGTGACCTGCTGCGGGCGATTCACCTATGTCTCGAAAAGCACAGCCGTCTAACCCACCAGGTCCAACAGCAGGAGCAACGCATCGCTGAGTTGGAAAAACAGCTCAAACACAGCCAAGAGCAAAATCAACTCTACGGGGCGGTGCTCGATCGCTTTTCCTACGACCTGCGCCACCCCCTCGGCAACGTCAGCATTGCCCTCCAGTTGCTCAAGCAGCAGCCGATTCCGGCGGAGCTCCAGCCGTTTTTCCCCTTACTGCAAGAGGAATGTCTTCATGGCACAGCCCTATTAGATGAGTTGTCCAATGTGCAGGAGATGATTAGCACCTCCCGTGGTCAAAGTTTGCGACGCCTGCTGGCAGCCGATGCCTCTTCCTAAGGAGGCTGCAAAAACGGCATGTGGGATGATGGGAGGGCGCTATTGGGGCGATCCCGTCCCCAGGGAGGTTTGCTCGACTATGTACAGCCTACAGAATGCCCGACTGCTCGATCGCCCAGGTCTCCATCAACTGACCCTCGAAGCCGATCGCCTCAGCGCGATTGATCCAATGGATGCGGTCCAGCCCTCCCAGGATGCCTTAGATTTAGCGGGGGATTGGGTCAGTCTCGGCGGCCTGGATCTGCAGATCAATGGCGCCTTGGGGCTAGCCTTCCCCGATCTCAACCCCACCAATGTCGGTCAGTTGGATGCCATTGGTCAGTTTCTATGGCAGCAGGGTGTAAATGGCTACTGTCCCACCCTCGTCACCACCTCGATCGACAAGATCCACCAAGCTATCGAGGCGATCGCCAGTTTCTCTCCAACCTCCAACCCCACCGCCGAAATCCTCGGCATCCACCTCGAAGGCCCCTGCCTCAACCGACAAAAACGGGGCGCCCATCCAGCGGAGTTCTTGCAGCCCCTGACCATCGAGCGACTCAAAACCATACTCGCGGACTATTCTCCCTGGGTCAAAATTATCACCCTTGCCCCAGAGCTCGATCCCACCGGGGAGGTCCTGCCCTATCTAAGACATCTAGGCATCACCGTCAGCCTCGGTCACTCCATAGCCACCGCCGATCAGGCCCAAGCGGCCTTTGACCAGGGCGCCACCATGGTCACCCATGCCTTCAATGCCATGCCTGGCCTCCACCACCGCGAACCTGGACTACTGGGCGCCGCCATACTCGACGATCGCGTCCGCTGCGGCTTCATTGCCGATGGCCAGCATCTGGATCCCCGGATGATTCAAATTCTGTGGCGATCGAATCCCCAGGGGCTGTTCCTCGTCAGCGATGCCCTCTCACCCCTGGGTCTGGCTGATGGTCGCTATCCCTGGGACAGTCGGGAAATCGAGGTGATCAACGGCACCGCCCGGCTCCGAGATGGCACCCTCTCCGGCACCACCCTTAGCCTCCTGACGGGCGTCCAAAACCTTGTCCAATGGGGGGTTTGCTCCGTGGAGGCGGCGATCGCCCTGGCGACTGTGGCCCCTAGGGAGGCGATCGGCTTACCCACGGCCTATCTCCGCGCCCCCATTTCCCAGCTCCTGCGCTGGCATAGTGACCATGAAACCCTGACCTGGAGCAGATTTTAGACACGAAAAAAGGAGCAAGCATGGCTCACTCCCCCGATACTCAGATTCAGTTTGTCACAGCAATACTCTCCCTCTCGCACTTTACACATCCACAGATTGCTAGATAAGACTTAGGCTGACCTAATCTCCCAGTTATCCTGAAAGGTTGCGGAGTTGAATTCTTGCATATGAGTAGAATAATCAAAAAAAGCAAATCTGTCATGGAGAATATCAAAAACTTTATAAACCTCTACCGCAAGATAGATGCCAAAATCCCATGTTAGCTGCAATGCAGACTCAGAGACCCCGAGCCCCCCAGGCAAATAGCCCACAAAACCAACACAGTAAGTTTTGTCTAGCGCATCAGGAAGCCTTCACAGAATCCTCACTAAACCCACCAAAATCTTGGCAAAATATTGACAATTGTCATCATCAACGGGGTACTTTAGGCGGACAGAGGTCGGATGTCAGATATGATGGGCGATAGATTTAAACGCATAAAGATTAGTCAAGGTTTATGAACGCAATCGATGATAAGAGCGTTGTCCGCGAATATTTCAACGCCACGGGGTTCGATCGCTGGCGTCGGATCTATGGAGACGGCGAGGTCAACAAAGTTCAGTTTTACATTCGCGAGGGGCATCAGAAGACCATCGACACGGTGTTGGGTTGGCTGAAGGCCGATGGGAACTTGGCCCAGTTGACCATCTGTGATGCGGGCTGTGGGGTGGGGAGTTTGGCGCTGCCCCTGGCCCAGGGTGGGGCGCGGGTCTATGCCAGCGATATCTCCGAGAAGATGGTGGGGGAAGCCAAGGAGCGCGCGGCAGGGGGCATGGGCAGTGCCACCAATGCGATCTTTGAGGCCAAGGACTTGGAGGAGCTGACGGGCAACTACCATACGGTGATCTGTCTGGATGTGCTGATCCACTATCCGCCGGAGAAGGCCGGGGAGATGATCAAGCATTTGAGCAGCCTGGCCAACGATCGCCTCATCCTCAGCTTTGCGCCTAAAACCATGTTTTACACTGCCCTCAAGCGGTTTGGCGACTTCTTCCCCGGCCCGAGCAAGGCCACCCGTGCCTACCTGCATCCGGAGTCCTATGTGATCCAGATTCTTAAGGAGAATGGCTGGACGATCGGTCGTCGCACAGTTAACAAGGCTCCGTTCTACTTCTCCAGCTTGATCGAGGCTGTAAAGGCATAGTTTGGACGGTTGTTTCATGGGTTGGCCCCCCGTGCATCCCCCCAAGTGCGTTGTCA
>JAAUSA010000191.1 GCA_012031975.1 Alkalinema sp. RU_4_3
AAAATAGCCACGAATGCGACAGAAGACCTGGGCACCCTCAGATGAGCGAAACGACCCCGAAATCTTTTGCTTCAATTTCATCATACGAATATCCCGCTCCGCCTGATTATTATCAAACGGAACTTCAAAGTCATACATGAAACCGAGCACCGACTGCTTCTGGGTACTTAGACGCCCCAGCAGATTTTGGGCTGGGGATTTTTTCGGTCTTCCCCTCGGTTTGGGAGTTGCCCCAGGAACAGTCAGGGGTGGATTGGCCTGCCGTCCCTCCTCTAAAATTGCCTGATAACGAGTTTCAAAGGCACTCAATTGCTCTGGGGATAAGGCCGTCTGCTTGTTCGCTTTGGCAGTCTCCACCTCCAGATAAATCGTCACCAGTAACAGGCTCATCTGAAACGCCCAAAACTGCTGATAGCGCTCCAGGATGAACTGCAATTCTCTTAAGTGGTGGGCATTGCACAAAAAATGTGCACAGGCAGTGTACAAAGCATAACTGGCCCAGCCATCATGCACCGCTTTGCCACCATAGGACGGTAAAATCTCCATCGCCTCCATCGCCGCTTGACCCCGTTTGGCATGGACGAAGTAGTGGGTCAATCCGGCGCTGCAAGCTACATGCAACCACCACAACTTCCCGTTAACCCGCAAGCCTGTTTCATCAAAATGGATCAAGGGACTTGCCAACAGCAATTGCTGAATCTGCTGGGTGACCGCTTCTAGGGCCTCATAACATTGGCGGCCCACGTTATATAGAGTCCCTTCTGATACCTCTAATCCCAACAACTCTCGCAGCAACTCCACTGTGCGTTCGGAGGGCAACAGTTGGCCATGCATCAAATACACCATCAACCCCTTCACTCTTGGTCCATATTGCACCACACTGTTCACTCCCGATGGAAATTCCCCTGCGTTGTCATGCCCACAGTCAGGACATTTTTTCAGTTCGATTTGATGTTCCCTCACCTTGATCTTGATCTCGGGCAGATCATGGACCTGACGAGACAATACCTGCTCTAGCGGCACCTCCAATAACGATAGGCCGCATCCAGCACAGTGCTCGACTCGATGACGAATCATCTCATCGGCTTGTTCACACCACTCTAAGGTCTGACCCGGATGACCGTCCTGGCCACCACTACTTTTTTGGCTTTTGCCACGCAGACTCTGCGTGCGCTTACCAAAACCATCTCCTGATGGGGGTTTGCTACTATTCTTGCTATCCTTGCTCAATTTTCCTTCGAGGGCATCCAGCCGACTCTCTAAGGCTTGAATGCGCTGCAACAGGCTTTCTACTAGCTCAATCACCGCAGTCTCTCCCTGCGCATAAACCGCACGGATTTCTTCTCGACTCATGCTCGTTGGCGGTGTTTGTTGAGGCAAAGGGCTCTCCTGTCTTATGAATCTTTATGACTTTACTCTACTCATTCATAAGAACTGGATTCTTTTCATTTTCTTAAGCCTGAGTAGTTACCCATTCTCTTTATTCACCTCCGCCATCAAGAATCCGGTCAAAAATCCTAACCCTGACTTACTACCGTCCGGTGCCACTTCCGACACACGCCCCACAGCCTCAATCTCATCCAAATCCCGTAACTGCTCCATCAGCCGCACCGCTGCCGTATCCCTTTCTTCATCGGATAGCGCCGTATCACTAAACCCGATCGTCACTTGAAACTTGCATCGCTCTGTCATAACAACACCTAGAATCTTACTTTTAGACTCAACGATGCCCCTACGTAATTTTACTCAATCAGAGTTATTTTGGCCACAAGTATATCAGTTCTATTCAGGAATGCCCGGAATTCACAATCTAGGCCTCCATGCCACTGAAAAAGTCGATCGTCTCAACTAACGCCTTGATAAATCGATCGACCTCCTCACGAGTATTGTAGAAGTACAAACTAGCCCTAGCAGTAGAGTTAGCCTCCAGAAGCCGATGGAGAGGCTGGGTGCAGTGGTGGCCCGATCGAATCGCCACACCCTCATGGTCCAGCAGCGTCGAGAGATCATTGGCATGGATGTTTGGCACCGTGAAGGTAACCAAGGCCGCCCGTCCAGAACCATCCTTCTGCGGTTTTGGCCCGTAGAGTGTCAAATTAGGCACCTTGGCAATCTGCTGGTAGAGATATTGCGTCATCTCATGCTCATAGGCATTGATGCGATCCATGCCAATGCCCGTCAAATAATCCACCGCCGCACCTAGGCCGATCGCTTCAGAAATGGCCGGAGTCCCCGCTTCAAACTTATGGGGCAATCCCGCATAGGTAGAGCGATCGAGAAAAACATCCGCGATCATTTCCCCACCCCCAAAGAAAGGCGGCATCGCTTCAAGCAGCGCCAATTTGCCATACAAAAACCCAATCCCCGTCGGCGCGCACATCTTATGCCCCGAAGCCACAAACCAATCACAGTCTAAATCCTGCACATCGATCGGCATATGGGGCGTACTCTGACAGCCATCGATCAACACCTTCGCGCCCCAATTATGGGCCAGGGCACAGATTTCCTTGACAGGATTGATGCAGCCCAAGGTATTAGAGACATGGACGACGGAAACCAGCTTGGTTTTGTCACTGAGTAGGGTCTTAAACACCTCCAGATCGAACTCCCCGGTCTCCGTAATCGGCACATGTTTAATCACCGCCCCTGTCCGCTGGGCGATCATCTGCCAGGGCACCAAGTTGCTATGGTGCTCCATCACGGTCAGAATAATTTCGTCATCCCGCTGGAGATTGGCCCAACCCCAGGCATAGGCAACGAGGTTGATCGCTTCGGAGGCATTACGGGTATAGATAATTTCTTCGCGATGGGCGGCATTAATAAACTGCTGCACCTTATCGCGTGCCCCTTCGTAGGCATCGGTGGACCGCGCACTCAAACTATGCACCCCCCGATGGACATTGGCATTATCGCACTGGTAATAATGCATCAGCGCATCCAGCATCGCCTGGGGTTTCTGCGACGTGGCGGCGTTGTCGAGATAAACCAAAGGGTGGCCATGGACTTCCTGGTGGAGAATCGGGAAATCCTGGCGGACAGAAGAGGCGATCGAAGGTGTTTTGACAGTTGCCATGGTGAATAAACCGCTAAATATTAGTTGAGCAGGGCTTCAAACACCCCTAAAATCTGGTCCAACTCGATCGGATGACCATATACCCGCCGATCGATGGTCAAATTCTGCTGCCGGAGCTGAAGAAATTGCCAGCGATCGCCCGTCGTCACACAGCCATAAATTTCCGGAATCACCTGACCTTTACGCTGGTTAAACAGGCTGGCACCGACCATTTGGGCAGCACATTGACCGAGGCCAATATCAATATCCTGTTTTTTCGCTTCGACAATAGACAGAATCGGAGCCTGCAAAATCCGGGTATGTTCACCTTTACTCAAGATGAAATCACATTCCCCATTCAGCCCCTTCTCCTTATCCACATCCAGGGACTTCCCCGAAAAGGTCATGAACTTCCCCGGATTGCGCCGCTCAATCTCCAGCAAAATCGGCACCACAATAAACTCCGATCGCGCCTTCTCCGTCCCCCCAAATAGCCCCAGATCTTCACTCAGCGAGAGCGTTTCCTTCAACCAGCCACTCGGCACCACCGGGGGAAGTTGCTGAAACAACACCATCTGCGTATGGAGTGTCAATTGTTGCTGATCAACGATTGCCTCTAGGGTGAAGTCACTGTAGGCCATGATCGCCTCCTAATCCTTGGTGCGGGCCAGTGCAATCAATCGATCGCGCAGGGAAACCACAGGAATCTGGTTAATCACCTCGACGGCAAAGGCAAATTTCAACAGCTTGCGGGCATCGATCGCATCAATTCCCCGGCTTTGCAGGTAGAAAACTTCGTCTTCTTCAAGCTGGCTGACCGTGGCACCATGGGCACATTTGACGTTATCGGCCACGATTTCCAATTCGGGCTTCGTGTCAATTCGCGCCTTCGAGGACAGCAGCAAATTCCGACTGAGCTGGGAAGCGTCGGTCTCCTGGGCGATCTTGGGCACGTAGATTCGACCATTGAATACGCCATGGCTGCGATCGTCCGCAATACATTTATTCAACTGCTTCGCCATACCATGGGGCTGGTTAAACACAATCAAACTGTGGGTATCGGCGGTTCGATCGCCCGCTAACAGCGACAATCCATAGAGCTGCGTATCCGCTTGACTACCCTGCTGATGGACTTCCAAGTTATGGCGCGACAGGCTGCCCCCCAGGGAAATCGCGTTGCAAACATAGCGGGCATCCCGACCCTGGGTGACCACGGTTTTGCCGACATGGATTGCCTTGGGGTTCTCCCACTGGATGCGGCTGTGGTTTACCGAGCCATTGTCTAAAACGACGACTTCGGTGACGCTGTTTGTGAAATAAGTGTCTTTGAGATCGCCATGGGTGAAGGATTCCACCAGGGTGACTTGGCTACCGGATTCTGCCACCACGAGCGCCCGAGGCTGGACGATCGCCCCCTTAACCGTCGTGATGTAAGCCAAATGAATCGGCGTTTCCACACTGAGGTTTTTCGGGAGCCAAACGATCGCGGCATCGGTCAGGCTGGCTGTATTGAGCGCGGTGAAAACCTCGTCCAACCGGGCTGTTGGCCGAGATAGGTTTGGATCTGCTTGGTTTGGTCAGGGGTGAGTTTGGTCAGGGGTGAGACGATCGCCCCCGCTGGCAAACCCGTGGTTTCAGACAGGTCTGCTCGGTAATGGCCATTCACAAAGGTCAGGCAAATCTTCGCCTCGGCGATTTCTAAACCACTGGCGGGGTTTGTATCCGCCGCTGGGCGCTGCCATTCTTCCTTCAACAAGGGTGCCAGATCCGTAAACCGCCAGGCTTCATCGCGGGTGGAGGGAATTTCTAATTCCTCGGCGATCGCTTTAGCCCCATCCCGCAAAGGACCGAGCCAAGCAGCACTGTCGCCCCGGAGTTTGAGCAGATTCGAGAGGTAGGCGGCGCGATCGACTTTGGTTTTGACACCGCGATCGGCGACTTCGGGTACTACAGAAACTTCGATCATGATGCGGCCCCCTCAAGAATCCAATCGTAGCCTTTTGCTTCCAGTTCCAAGGCCAGGGCTTTGTCCCCGGTCTGAAGAATCCGCCCGTCGGCCATCACATGCACATAGTCAGGCGTGATGTAGTCGAGCAGTCGCTGGTAGTGGGTAACCAATAGCATGGCATTGTCGGTGTTTGCTAAAGCATTCACGCCACTGGCTACAACCCGCAGAGCATCAATATCTAGACCGGAATCGATCTCATCGAGAATGCCGAGCTTGGGCTCTAGCAAAGCCATCTGCAGAATTTCGTTGCGCTTCTTTTCGCCGCCCGAGAAGCCTTCGTTCACACCGCGCGATAGGAAGGAGGGGTCCATTTTCAACAGTTCGAGTTTGCTCTCGACCAGTTCATCAAAGTCAAAGGGATCGATCTCCTCACGCCCTTCATGTTTGCACTTGGTGTTGTAGGAGACTCGTAGGAAATCGAGGTTTGTCACGCCGGGGATCGCCATTGGATATTGGAAGGCGAGGAATACACCACTGCGAGCGCGATCTTCGGCGGGCATATCGAGGAGGTCTTTGCCCATAAATTCGACAGTGCCGCCTGTGACTTTGTAGGCTGGGTGACCCGCGAGGATCTTCGACAGGGTACTTTTGCCAGAACCATTGATGCCCATGATCGCGTGGATTTCTCCCGCTTTGACTTCCAGGTTGAGGCCCTTCAGAATGGGATTGCCGTCGATCTCGGCGGTGAGGTTTTTGACCGATAAAATTGTTGGACTGTTGGCATTAATCACGGAAGGAGTTCTCTTGTTAGTAAATTTTTAACGAATTGGATACGGGGCATCGAACCTCACATCAGCAGCATTTTCGCCACCTCAGGACTTTCAGGATTGACGTACACCAAACCCATATCAGCAGTCTCCATCGTTTTATCCTCCTGGCGACAAACTAGCTAACCGCTTTAGAATGCGGAAGACTTCGTATAAGTCCCCCGATCGCCGCATCGCAAACTGATCGGAAGTCGCGTACTGGGGACCTGTTGCAGACTGGACCATCTTGATAAAGATGAAGTCACTGCCGGTGGCAATCAACCCATAGCAGGGGCGATCGCGATCGGGGTTGGCCAACATGTAAGCCAGCAACTGACCCAAGCCTGCCTCGATGGAGAAGCTAGCCCGTTTGGACTCGATCACCATGGCCCAGAACCCATGCCGCAGCAGCAGAATATCTAGTGCGCCTTTGACCAGAATGTCATCGTCCATGGCACTGATCTCAACAGACTTTTCCGCATGAATCCGAAACGGCGGCAGGTATAACCCGGCTAAAAACAACAGTGGCGCAACCACGATCATCTGGATAGTCTTTTCCAGCAGTGGCGGGTCTTGAATCTGGTAGAAATAACCTGCCCTAATCTGGTCAATCTGCTGTCTTTCCTGGGGCGTGACTTCAGCAAGATCTTCCTCCCACTCCGGGAAAAAGACATCATCCTGAATCCACTGCAACCCAAAGGATTTCTCCAAGACATTTAAGCCCACATCCTTCGCCTGTAATGTAGTCACCATTAAGATAACCTCCCATTAAGTTCTAGGTCTTCCCCAACAGCCGAAGCTAACCGCTTCAAAACACCCAGCACCTCATATAGATCATTACCAGGATTCCGAATCTCAAACACCCGTGATAGAGCATATCGATTCACCGCACCCCGAACCAGCTTGAGAAACACAAAGCTGCCGCCGCTGGCGATCAATCCGAAGGTCGGGCGGGAGGTATCCGGTTGAGCCAGCATATAGGAAAGGATTTGGGCCAATCCGACTTCGATCGAAAAGCTCGATTCCTTCGACTCAATCACCAACACCCAAAACCCCTCCCGCAACACCAGAATATCAATCTGGCCTCGCACAATAGTTTCATTATCCTGGGCGGTGATCTCAACGGATTTCTCCACCTTCATGTGAAACGGCGGCAGGTGGAAATCCGCCAGCAACAGCAGAGGCCCCAGCACAAAAATCTGGATCGCCTTCTCCAAAAGGGGCGGATGCTCGATCGCATTCCAAAACCCCGATCGCACCTTATCTAAAAACGTACGATCGGCCTCAGACACCAACGGCAAGTCCGATCGCCATTCCTCAAAAAAGCCATCCACCTGAACCGCCTTAAGCTGAAACTCCGCCGTCAGGGTTTCCAAGTCCACTCGACTGGCCTGTAGGGTTGTAACCATACGCGTTACCCCACGCTCCCTTCAAGCTTCAGCGCCAAAAGCTTATCCGCCTCAAGCGCAAACTCCATCGGCAACTGGCTAAACACATCCTTACAGAAGCCGCTGATCATCATCGAGATCGCATCTTCCATGGAAATACCACGCTGTTGAAAGTAGAACAACTGGTCTTCCCCGATCTTGGAAGTCGAGGCTTCATGCTCCACCTTGGCGGCGTTGTTTTGCACCTGGATATAGGGGAAGGTGTTGGCTTCGGCGCGATCGCCAATCAGCATAGAGTCGCACTGGGAATAGTTCCTGGCCCCCTCGGCCTTCGGCCCCATCTTGACCAAACCCCGGTAGCTATTGTGGGACTGCCCGGCGGAAATGCCCTTGGATACGATCGTGCTCTTCGTGTTCTTGCCAATATGGATCATCTTGGTGCCCGTGTCGGCCTGCTGATGGTTATTGGTCAGGGCCACGGAATAAAATTCACCCACGGAATTGTCGCCGATCAAAATGCAGCTCGGATATTTCCAAGTGATCGCCGAACCCGTTTCTACCTGGGTCCAGGAGATCTTGGAGTTTTTACCCTGGCAGATGCCGCGCTTGGTGACAAAGTTGTAAATCCCGCCTTTGCCGTCCTTATCTCCGGCATACCAGTTCTGCACCGTGGAATATTTGATGTCAGCATCATCCATGGCCACCAGTTCCACCACCGCCGCATGGAGCTGGTTGGAGTCATACATGGGAGCCGTACAGCCCTCTAGGTAGCTGACCGATGCGCCATCCTCGGCCACAATCAGCGTCCGCTCAAACTGCCCGGAATCACCGTTGTTAATTCGGAAATAGGTGGACAGCTCCATGGGGCACTTGACACCCTTCGGAATATAGACAAAGGAGCCATCACTAAACACCGCCGCATTCAGGGCCGAGTAGTAGTTATCCGCCACGGGCACGACGCTGCCGAGGTACTTCTTAATCAACTCGGGATGCTCTTTGACGGCCTCGGAGATCGAGCAGAAGATCACCCCATGCTCCGCCAGCTTCTCTTTAAAGGTGGTAGCGATCGAAACACTATCAAAGATCGCATCCACCGCCACATTGGCCAGCCGCTTCTGCTCCGACAGGGAAATCCCCAGTTTCTCGAAGGTATCCAACAGCTCGGGATCGACTTCATCCAGGCTCTTCTTCTTCTCAGACACCTTGGGGGCCGAGTAGTAGATAATGTTTTGGTAGTCGATCGGCGGGTACTGCACATGGGCCCAGGTCGGCTCCGTCATCTTCAGCCAGGTCCGGTAGGCTCGCAAACGGAAGTCCAACATCCATTCCGGCTCCTCCTTCTTGACCGAAATCAACCGCACCACGTCTTCGCTCAGCCCTCTGGGGATCACATCAGACTCAATGTCGGTGACAAAACCATACTTATAGGGTTGATTGACCAGGTTTTGGACTGGGCTTTGGACTGGGTTTTGAACTGCGGCAGTCATGGTGTTGTGGGGTGGAGGGGTATGGGAGGGTGGAGGGGAAGCGGTTTTAGGTGTGCTGCATGACTTCTTCCAGGGTGATTTCTTGGCTCTGGGCCGCGAAGGCATTGTCGGGGGTGAGGAACAGCATGCAGTGGCATTCCTTACGCTCTCGCATGGGCACGCAGGGACAGTTCCAGTAGGCCGCAGCGGCTTCGGCTTCCTTGTCTTCGTAGTGGCGACAGGGGCAGAGGGCTGCACCGAGGGATTCCTTATGATCGGCCAGACCCTTAATCACCACCGCCGTCACGCCGGGATCGACGCAGAAGTAGGTGCCCGTCCGCTTGGCGTAGGTCTCAGCAAAGCTGCGGACGGTGTCGAGGGACTTTTCGTATTCGGGGGTCAGAGCAGTACTGGACATCTGGTTTAGCCTTCTTTTGATGCGATCGATAACAACAAGCGCTTTCAATCTTATTATTAAAACAACCACCAAGTTGGTTTAATGATCATGTATTGTACTTTAGCAACAGTTTGGTTGTCAAAGTCAATTGATAAGAGATTGTCATACGGCCCGATCGCCCGTTTAGAATGGGGGCAATAGGAGTCAAGTGCCATGGTGACCAGTCAGCAGTCAACGACCAAGCAAGATATTTTGCTGTGCCTTCTCAAGCAGGGACAGCAGACGGCCCATGAGCTATCGGACCGGTTGGCGATCACGCCCCAGGGGATTCGCCGCCATTTGAAGGATTTGGAAGAAGAGGGATTGATTCTGCACCAGGCCCTCCAGGGCGGCATGGGGCGACCTAACCATGTCTATGCGTTGAGTACGGCGGGTCGGCAGCAGTTTCCCGATCGCTATGGCGACTTCGCGGTTTCGCTGCTGGATACTTTGGCGGCGACGGTGAGCCCGGAGCAGATGGAGCAGATTTTGCAGCAGCAGTGGCAGCAGAAGGCTCAGTTGTATCGGGCGGCGGTGGATGATGGGCGGGTGCTGGCCGATCGGGTGGAGAAGCTGGTGGCGCTGCGGCGGGCGGAGGGCTATATTGCGGAATGTTATTTGGCGGATGAAGGAAATGCGGCGGCGGGGTTTGTGTTGACGGAGTATCACTGTGCGATCGCGCAGATTGCGGAGTCGTTTCCGGTGGTGTGCGGCCATGAGTTGGAGATGTTTCAGTTTGCGTTGCCGGATTGTCGGGTGGAGCGGACGCATTGGTTGGTGGATGGGGAGCATCGGTGTGGGTATTCGATTCAGGCTAAGTAGGAACGATGAAGGAGGAAGGCTGAAATATGGTTTGATCTCGGCGGCCCCAAAGCTCCCTTGGATCTCCTTCTTGCTGTAGCCATTGCGCCGATTCTTGGGTTTAGTGGGTGGTTCGCTTTCTGACAATGCCGAGGCATCAGAACTCATTTGATGGTGGA
>JAAUSA010000192.1 GCA_012031975.1 Alkalinema sp. RU_4_3
TCTCTAAGGCTTGAATGCGCTGCAACAGGCTTTCTACTAGCTCAATCACCGCAGTCTCTCCCTGCGCATAAACCGCACGGATTTCTTCTCGACTCATGCTCGTTGGCGGTGTTTGTTGAGGCAAAGGTCTCTCCTGTCTTATGAATCTTTATGACTTTACTCTACTCATTCATAAGAACTGGATTCTTTTTCATTTTCTTAAGCCTGAGTAGTTACGCTTCCCCAGAGATCTTCTTCCCTGGAGTGGCATACTGGCCGGGATTACTCAGAACCTCACGCAGGTATTGCTCGAACGCATCAGCTTGAGATTTGATATCACCATTAGCGACTTGACTGGACAGTTTTTCAATAAGAATTTTTTGCCGATCGGAACCAAAGACCGGACGGGGATAGCTATACTCAACTTTGTTGTTGACTTTGATTAAAACAGTGGCGGCTTTATTCTGTTCAACAATTTGTTCTGGCTTGAGATCAGCCCGATCGGTTTTGCCACAGGCCGAGAGCGATAGGGCTAGGGCGACTCCACCGAGGGTCAACGTAGCGCAGGCTGGAATGGATTGACGACGTGGGGGAACATGACCTTGTCTCCTGAATGATTGGTATGTTATGCAGGTTTTCCTGTACATTGACCCATCAATCATGCTGCGGAAAGGATATGCAAGTTCGGGAATAATTCTGGTTCTAGATAGACCTCATCCCCTGATCCGATCGAGAATCTGCTGACACTGCATTTGGGAAGAAAACATATGTAGATCCAAACCATGACTTAATTCCTCACAAACCCTAATCCCCCGCACACTATTGCCATTCCCATCCAAAGGCGGTGAAAACACCGCAATTCCCAACTGATTCGGCACCACCGCAATAATGCCACCCGACACCCCACTTTTGGCCGGAAGCCCCACCTTATAGGCCCATTCCCCCGCAAAGTTATACATACCACAGGTATACATCGTACTCAGCAGATCGCGAATATAGTCAGACTCGATCGCCCGCTCCCCCGTACAGGGATTCACCCCCCGATTGGCGATCGTCGCCGCCATCACCCCCAAATCCTGACAATTCACCACGATCGCACATTGCTGAAAATACAAATCCAGCGCTAGATCAATATCCCCCTCAATCATCGAAAAATGCCGCATCAGATAGGCCAAGGCCCGATTGCGATCGCCCGATGTCCGCTCCGACAAAAACGTCGGCACATCAATATAGGGCGTCCGGCCAATGTATTGCCCAAACATAGTGAGGATTCGATTTAGACGATCGGTAATATCCTTACCAGGGATTAGACTGGTGGTCGCGATCGCCCCCGCATTCACCATCGGATTATCCGGACGCTTAGAGTTTTCATCCAGGCGGATAATCGAATTGAAGGGATCCCCCGTGGGTTCGACCCCCACCCGAGAGAGCAAGGTTTCACGGCCCCTTTCCGCCAGGGCCATGCCATAGGTGAAGACCTTGGAAATCGATTGAATCGTGAAGGTTTGATCGATGTCACCGACTTCAAAGCGCTGACCGTCTACGGTAACGATCGAAATCCCAAACCAATCCGGATTCGCCTTAGCCAGCTCCGGAATATAGCTGGCAACTTTACCTTCCCGGCAGGGAAGATATTTTTCGTGGAGAGATTCAATCAATTGTTGGACGAAATGGTCTGCCATGGGGGTTGAGATTGCGATCTCATCTCATAGTAGTCGGATTATTACCCAAGCGGGTGAGGGATTTTCGGAACAAAACGCTGGATGGCAGAACTCGGCAAAGCAGGGGGTCAAGTGACCTCCAGTGCCAAGGCGCGATCGTCCGCTGAAAATGGCAAAAAGGTGGCAGACCCCGAAAAGAAGCGATTGTCACTCCCTAGTAAATGCTTTTGAGGGCGATCGAACCGACACCATTGTAGATGAGGGCATAATATACTATCGTTTTGAAGGCCAAATTTCTTCCCCACTAATATAGGATTGCTAGGCGAAAATGCGGTTTGATTGGGATAGTCATAAAAGTGAACTTCTTCTAGACAATCGAGGTTATTCTCTAGAAGAAGTATCGGCTGTCTTAGGAGGTGAATATGTAGAGCAGATTAAACAAGATGATCCAGAACAATTTCTGGCGATCGGCTACTGAGAAGAAACGCTCTTGTCAGTTATCTACGAGATTCGCTATGATGTGGATGGAGAATACATTTGGCTGGTTACCTATTGGAATAGCACAAGGCGGGAGCGAGAAATCTATGAGCAGTATTTCCACTGAAGAGCTAGAGCAGAGAATAGAAGCAGGGGAAGAAGTGATCGATCGATTCTTTGACCCAACAACAACCCGTATCGGAACACCCCGCCCAATGACCTCGCGCAGACAGGCCGACAGCTCAAGTTCCTCGATCGAGTTACCCAAACCCTTGATCAACGAGCTAGACAAAATGGCCTCTGACCTCAACATCACTCGCCAAGCCGTGATTAATATGATGCTCCGCCGTGCACTGGATGAGCACTATTTAGCCAACAAGCTAGCCTCATAAAAAACAGCAGGCGATCGCTCACCCGCTGCATCAATCAAACCTAAACTTCAACTACATCTTCGGCAACGGGAACACCACCGCCATGACCTGGGAAGCAAAAAATGCTAAACCCATTCCGCTGATTAGCAGCCCCGCCGATCGCACCCCAAACTCCCGACTCAGTAAGACCTGCTTACCCAACCAAAAAGCCCCGAGGGAAACCGCCGCCTGAATCGCCGTAAATCCGACCAGATAGGCCACCAAAGGTGTCGCCTGTGCCCCGAAAATTGCCTCCCCATAGGCATAGCCATGGAACAATCCAGCCAGACCCGCTAGACCTGCGACAATAGCCGTATTCGGACTATTCTTGAGTGAGATCAAAGCCCCCAGCATCAAGATTGAAGCTGAAACCCAAAGCTCTACCCCAGGAATCGAAAGTTTGGCCAGATGAAGCCCCGTGCCCACCATGGCCGACAGCACAAAGGCCACCGGAATTGCAGCGCCTTGACGTTTCAAGGCGGCCAGAAGACCGATCGCCACAATCGCCGCAAAATGGTCCGGCCCAATCAACGGATGCGCCAACCCCGACAAAAATCCCTGGATCGCATTCGTCGGTGTCCCACCCCCCATGGCATGGTGTGCCAAAGCCGGACTTGCCAACAAAACCGTTCCGCCGATCACAGCGGCATTCCGACCGATCGATCGCAAATTCATCACATTACTCATTGAATCTGTACCTCGCAGATAATTAACGTCTCGGTGGGTGTCCTGACTTGTGGTTTTCATACCTTCACAGTTGCGGGACAGCGCTGGATTCCCACCAGACTTTCCCCCTTACCCCTGACGGCTGCTCCCCGCCAGAACCGATATTGACAATGCATTATCTCACAGATATTAAAAGCCCGCCGCGATCGACAGGCTTCCTTCACAAACGTACTATTCATCAAACTGCCATAGCTGCTCCGTATGGCCCTCATCCAAAACCTTTTTCGGTCGGATCATCAAAATTACCTTGCCCAAAATCACATCCTCCCCCGGATCGGTCTCAAACCAAGCCATCTCAATCCCCGCCGTAATAAAAAAGGCATCCGCCGTCCAACGGCGATCGGCGCGATCGATAATCACCAGCGCCTCCTCCACCGGACCCGGCAGCGGTAGCGGCAACTGATCGATCGGCCAAAGCACCGCCACTGGATCCGCCGCATTGCGAATCACCTGCCAACCCGGCACAGGCACCCAACGCTTCACATCATCCACCTGGACCAAACCATAGGGACCCTCGGGCAGAATCTTCGGTGCCGCCAAGTCCACCCCAGGGAAAGTCCCCACCACCGGAATCATCCGAGGCAGCTCCTCATCCGCCTCCAGCCGATAGATCGGATAGCGCGGGGCCTTGGCCGCCGCCACCACCGAGAAATCCGTCAAGAGCTTCTCGATCTGCTGGCGTGCCTCCGGACTCTGGGCCGATTTTAGACCCTTGGCAATATAGATCGATCGCTGCTGCAAATCACTCTTCTGCCGCGCCGCAAACCAGGCATAGTAGGCCAGCACATCCCCCGGCAGCGAAGAAAACCCCTCCGGCACCTTCGGCAGGCGGGTGAAGTCCTTCATGGACTTGCCCAGCTCCCTGGCCTCATCCGAGTCCATCTTGCGCTCAAAGGCAAAACTCGCCGCACTGGCCCGGTCCTGGGGGGACAGCACCCGGAACTCATAGAGCACATCACTGGCCCGATGCTGGAAATGCTGGGCTACGTCATCGGGCACGCCGACCTTCAGCATCGAGGCATAGACCTGGCTGGCCCCCATGATCTGGTTCTGCTGGATCGGCTCAAAGCCCGTCCCCTCGAAAATCTGCTGCGGATTGTAGCCCGATGCCTGCAAGGCCTGACAATGGTCCGCCCACTCCACCCAATTGCCCTGCTTCCGCCGCAGAGCCTGGAACCGTTCCTGGGCCTGTTCCTCCGTGAGCTGGGGTTTATCCTGTTGGGGCGTCCCGACCATGGTGCTTCCTATGAAAAAATTCGCTTGTTCTAACCCTACCGCAAAGCGCGCGATCGGGTTTTGCCAAGTTTCAGACCAAAGGGCTTGACGAACTGGGCAGGCTTGCTGCATTATAGGTAAGGACCTACGGGGCTATAGCGCAGTTGGTAGCGCACCTGCATGGCATGCAGGGGGTCAGGAGTTCGAGTCTCCTTAGCTCCATATGTATAGATACAAACCGCCGACCTCTAGAATTTGGGGTCGGCGGTTTCGTTTTAAACCTCCGTAAGCCTGAACCGAACTTTACGTAATTCGATCGCCCTTCACAGAACAGCCTGCAATAAGTAATCTTTCAAACCCATAAAATACGGGTTTATACGTAGATTTAGAATATTCATTTCCCATAGTGTCAAAGCCATAAAACTCTCTCCGAAAACCATCTCTGTAAACTCCGAAAAGCCGTAAACTCCCTGCGAATTCTGGCTTTTTGGGATGCCATTGGGCGATCGGCAAAGCTATAAATGTCACATGGGAGGCAGAGAGATGACACACCATCCCCTAGCCGCTCATCACGCACCTTTAAGTTCCTTTACTATTGCTCGGAAGTTTGTCATGAATAAGAAGTTCACCTCGGCTCTAATCGTTTCTGCTGCTGCTTTGACTGGCGCACTCTCTAATGCAACTGCTGCATCTGCGTTTGATTGGGATTCTAGCTGGCAGCCCCGCCAAATCTTCTCCAAGGCTCAGGCCAATTTTAATGACCAACCCTTCCAGCAATTCGTCCAGAAGGAAGGCCTGGCTCTCACCAACAGCGACCAGTTCAAGGTCAACGCTGACAATCTTTTCCTCAAGTATGACCATGATGTGAAAGTTTCCTTCATCAACGAAGGTGCAGGCTACCGTAACCAGTTGGGCTTCCGCGCCAAGGGTACCACCAACACCTCCGGGATGCTCTTCAACGACATCTCCTGCACAGGCACAGGCTGCGTCGGTGACTGGGGTGGTAAGGCCCTCAAGCTCGGTGACACCGTCCAAACAGGCCTGATTAAAGGCGGTACACAGCTTGACTTCGGTCTGCGCGCCAATGGCTTCAACCGTGGAACCGACTCCTACGTCTTCGGTACGCCTTCTTCCCAGAATCCTGATGGGTTGCAGCATGTGGTGGCCTACACCGTGGGCGATCGCTACCTGATGCTCGGCTTTGAGGACCTCTACGGCGATGGCACGAGCAATCAAGGTAAGTTCGGTGAGAAGTCCGACCGTGACTTCAACGACACCGTGTTCGTTGTGGACATCGGCGAAGCCAACGTCCGCTGCTTGAAGGCTGGTAGCTGTAAGGATGTGCCCGAGCCCGCTGCTGCCATGAGCCTGGCAGGTGTGAGCCTCGCCGCCTTCGTGCTCAAGCGTCGTAGCCGCGCCTAGGTTGTCGTCGGGTGGAAATTAGGATAGACATCTCATACCGTTAAAGAGAAGCGATCGGAGGTTTTGATTCAAAACCCCCGATCGCTTTTTCACGGGTTCAAGCCCCCTATCGTTTGTCCGCCTGACTCTCTAGTTTGTTTTGCAGATTGGAGGGCAGATCCGATAGGAGGTCATAGCCTGTTTTGCTTTCTATAGAGTCCACACTGACCCGGTAGTCCCGCCAGTTGGCCCTGGAGATGCCTTGGCTATTGGGCATCTCCAGGGCGATCACACGGGTATTTTCATCCACCTGACCCGGACTGTCCATGATCACCACCACCTTCCAGACGGTCTCCGGAATGTTCACCTTGCCCTTGGCCAGGACCCCCTTACTGCCGTAGGGTCCGGCAATCATTGCCAGTTCCTTCTTGCCCTTACTGGCCACGGTACGGCAGTAGATTTCAAACTCCGCCCAGGGGCCTTGGTTATTGTCCGGGGCCTGGGGGACGATATTGGTCATCAGGTAGGTGGTGGATTGGTCGTCGGCCGATCGATCCCGATCAGCGGAAGCCACCATATGGCCGCGATCGTAGCCGCTGCCGCTATAGTCACTGCTTTTGACCTTGTACCAATTCTCGGGGAGTGCCGGGTTGGGGCGGAAGTTGTTTTGTCTGGGGGTGTCACCAATCCAGCTACTGTTGAGCTGCCAACTGGCCAGTTGAGGGTGCGCTTGGCGTTGTTGTAGGAAATGGTGTATTGGGGACTGGGGATTAGGAAATTGTTGCCGTTGGTGATCGGATCGGGCGTGGCTTTGCTGGGATTGCCGAGGCGCAGGTGGACATCCTGGGGGGCGATCAGGGAGACCACTGGGGTTTTGCCACCCTGTTGATCCCGCCACCAAAACACCCCAAACACTAGGATACAGAGTAGGGCCAGGACGATCGCACTGAAAAACCACCGAGACTTAACCATGAATCCCCCCTAAACATCGAGATACAATGATTATGCCAGCCGCCTTGGGGGATCGATCGCTTCTATGCTACCGACGGAACTTCTCAGCAACCGCCTCCGGGGCGAGACCGTCGAACCCCTCCGCCTGCCGATCGATCAAAAACATCTCGATCTTGCCCAGGAACTGATCGCCATCTTCACCCTGGCCCAGGGCATGACCCAGGGCGAACTAAACCGCCAACTCCTAGAACTCGAAGGCGAAGAAACTGACTATCGCTTGAAACGCGGGTTGGCCCATCTGCTCAGTAGTGGTTTTAGCGAATTTGAGACCGTCAGTCCCCTGGACCCACCGATGCTGCGCGATCGTGTCTTCACCCTCTCTGCCCAGTCCCAACCGAGCCCCAATCAGACGAAAACCACCTTACAGTCGGTTGCTCATCAGCTTAGTCAGGAACTCGATCGCGAGGTGCTCCCCGAACAAGTCAAAGCGGGACTCTACGCCGACCTGCCGGACAACCAGATTTTGACCCAGTTTGCCGCCCCGACGCCCGAGGCCCTGTTGCACCGCTACAACCTCTCCCAGGTCCAGGGCATCTTCTACCGGGCCAGCGACGTCCGCCTCGACGCCCACCGCAACGATCCCGGCGAATACAAACTGCTGTTTCGCTACGTCAAGCTCTTCCAGCTGATGACCTACATCGAAGGTGACGCCGACCATGGTTTTAGCCTGACGATCGACGGCCCCACCAGCCTATTCAACCCCTCCACCCGCTACGGCCTCGCCCTGGCAAAACTCCTGCCTGCGCTCCTGCATGTCAGTAAATGGAGTTTGGCAGCCGACCTCCAGATGAAAGACAGCTATTCCGGCACGATCCGCAAGGGCCGCTTCACCCTGGAGTCCGACTGCGGCTTGGTGAGCCACTATCCCCCCGGCAAAACCTACGACAGCATGCTGGAGCAGAGCTTCGTCGAGCGCTGGAACAAGGCCAAGACGGTTTGGAAGCTGGAGCGCGAGGTTGATCTGGTACCAATTCCCGGTAGCGTGATGATCCCAGATTTTCGGCTGGTGCATCCCGATGGGCGATCGTACCTCCTGGAAATCGTCGGCTACTGGCGCACGGACTACCTGCAAAAGAAATTCGCCCAGGTCCGCAAATCAGGCCGCGACGACCTCATCCTCGCCGTATCCCAACGCCTCAACCTCGAAAAAGCGGGCATCAAAATCAGCGAAACCCCAGCCCAGATTATTTGGTTCAAGGACCAGCTATTGCCTAAATCCGTGTTGGCGCTTTTGCCCGATTAAGCGATCGCTATTAAAATGCCAAATAAAATACATCGTTTTGCAATCAACTATGCAGGGCTGATTTGCGGGACTGATTCATTATCGATCGCTTGTAATAATCCCCAATAGAACTTCTTAAGTTGAAGTTAATCTTTAGTGCTTTGGAGCGGGGAGCGTCTATAGTGCGATGAGTAGAAATATGTTCCTTCAACCCTGATACATCGGTATGGATAACCATGAGACCTCGGCTGTGATTGAAGACGATCGCACTGGTATTACTGTCGAAACCCTGAAGCGGGCGATCGTTGATCACCTCTTTTACACCCAAGGCAAATTTTCTAAGACAGCCAGCCTCAACGACTATTACATGGCCGTGGCCCACACCGTGCGGGATCGCCTCGTCCGCAATTGGCTGGCCACCGCCCAGACCTACGCCGAATCAGCCCCCCGTCAAATCTGCTACCTCTCCGCTGAATTCCTCCTCGGTCCCCACCTGGGTAACAATCTGATCAACCTGGGCATTGAATCCGAAGTCCGCCAAGCCGTCACAGAGCTGGGCCTCAACTTCGATGCGATCATCGCCCAGGAGGAAGAACCGGGCCTCGGAAACGGGGGCTTAGGTCGTCTGGCCGCCTGTTACCTCGACTCCATGGCCACCTTGGATATTCCGGCCGTGGGCTACGGTATTCGCTACGAATTCGGGATCTTCGACCAGCAGATCAAAGACGGTTGGCAGGTGGAGATCACCGACAAATGGCTGCGCTACGGCAATCCCTGGGAGATCGCCCGGCCCGAATGGTCCAAGGAGGTCAAACTCGGCGGCCATACGGTCCCCTACACCGACGAACAGGGCCGCTACCGGGTGCGCTGGTACCCCGATCGCGTGATCAATGGCATTCCCTACGACACGCCGATCCTGGGCTACAAGACCCAGACTGCTGTGACCCTGAGACTTTGGGCAGCGGAGGCGATCGAGTCCTTTGACTTTGCCTCCTTTAACTCGGGGAACTACTACGGCGCCGTTGATAGCAAGATCAGTTCCGAGAACATCTCCAAGGTGCTCTACCCCAACGACGAACTGATGCAGGGGAAACAGTTGCGCCTAGAGCAACAGTATTTCTTTGTTTCCTGTTCCCTCCAGGACATGATTCGTCTGCACTGTGAGCACCGAGGTCAGCCCGTGGAGACCCTCCATGAGAAATTCACGCTGCAGCTCAATGATACGCACCCTTCGATCGCCGTGGCGGAGCTGATGCGCCTGCTGCTGGATGTCTATGATGTCGCCTGGGAGAAGGCCTGGTACATCACCCGCAATACCTTCGCCTACACCAACCATACGCTGCTGCCCGAGGCCCTGGAGCGTTGGCCGATCCAGCTGTTTGGTAGCCTGTTGCCTCGCCATCTGGAGATCATCTACGAATTGAACCGTCAGTTCCTCGATGACGTGCGGTTGAAATTTGTGGGCGACGAAGGGCGGATTAGCCGTATGTCGCTGATCGACGAGTCGGGCGAGCGCTATGTCCGCATGGCCAACCTGGCCGCCTACGGTAGCTACGCCATCAACGGGGTCGCTGCCCTCCATACGGAATTGCTGAAGCGGGACGTGATGCGCGATTTTGCCGACATGTACCCAGAACGCTTTAGCAACAAGACCAACGGGGTCACCCCCCGCCGGTTTGTGGTCCTGAGCAACCCCCGGCTGACCCAGCTAATCAGCAGCAAAATTGGTGATAGCTGGATCAAAAAGCTCGAAGAGATTCGCCGGATTGAAGCCTTTGCGGAGGACAAGGAGTTCCGTCAGGAATGGCGCGCCATTAAGCAGGCCATTAAGCAGGATTTGGCCCAGAATGTCGAGGCGAGCTATGGCGTCAAGCTGAATGTCAATTCGATCTTCGACATCCATTCCAAGCGTATCCATGAGTACAAGCGTCAGC
>JAAUSA010000193.1 GCA_012031975.1 Alkalinema sp. RU_4_3
CCGCCAGGGTTAGGTTGGCGGGGGTGAAGGTTAAGGCCGTTGGAGCTTCGTTGACGTCGGTGACCGTAAGGCTGAAGGCCTGGGTCAGATCCGGGGTCAGGCCGACGGTGGTGTCATCGACATTGACGGTGATGCTGTAGCTGGGTTTGGATTCAAAGTTCAGGGCTGTGCCAGCTTTAAGGTAAAGGGCATTGCCGCTGATTTCAAAACTGGCTGCATCGGTGCCGCCGATCGAGAAGGTATTGATGCCTAAGCCGTCATCGGTGATCGCTAGATCGGCAACTTTGGTGCGGACTGCAGTGCTGCTGTTTTCGTCGATCGCTGGGACTCTGTTATTCAGTGCCAACGCCGTTGGAGCCGCATTGTTGCCCGTAATGGTCAAGGTTAATCCAGCAGAAACCTTGGTGCTTGGTGCTAGGGTGACATCTTCCGCTTGGACCGTGACAGCGTAGGTTGGCTGAGTGGCAGCATTTAATCCAGTGCCGATGAAGAATAGGGCCTTGGCGCCTGCGACATCGCGGATCGCAAAACTCGCCGCATCGGCACCCACCAGCGTAAAGGTCTCATCCCCCAAGGCATCATCCGTCACCACGATATCGGCGATTTTCACACCTGCCGCTGTGTTGGCGGTTTCGTTAATGGAAGTCAGTGGATTTGTGAGCGCTAGGGCCGTGGGGGCTTCGTTGACATTGGTGACGGCCAGGCTGAAGGCTTGGGTGAGATCGGGCGTCGCACCCACGGTGGTGTCATCGACGGTTAGGGTGATGTCGTAATTGGGTTTGGTTTCGAAGTCGAGGACCGTGCCTGCTCTTAGGAACAGCTCGTTGCCGACGATGGTAAACCTCGCAGCGTCGGCGCCACCGATCGTAATATCATTCGTCCCTAAGCCTTCATCCGTAATCACCAGATCAGCCACCTTGACAGCGCTGGTGGTGCTGGTATTTTCGGCGATCGAGGTGACCGCATTTTGGAAGGTCAGTGCAGTCGGAGCCCCATTGACGTTGGTAATTGCCAGGGTAAAGGGTTGGGTGAGGGCGGTCGATCCGGCGATCGTTGGGTCAATGGCCGAAACCGAGACGCTATAGCTGGGTTTTGTCACCGCGTTTAAGGTCGGAGCGATTAGGAACAGAGCCTTGGCACCCGCCACATCCCGAATTTCAAAGCTCGCCGCATCTACGCCTGTGACCGTAACCGTCTCATCCCCCAGGGCATCGTCGGTGATGGTAATGTCGGCCACTTTAATCCCACCTGCTGTATTGGTGGTGGCGCTCAAGGTTGTGACCGGGTTTGTCAGCGCTAGGGCCGTGGGTGCTTCGTTGATGTTACGGATGGTGAGGGCAAAGTTTTGGGTCAATTCCGGCGTGGCGCCCAAGCTGGCATCATCCACCGTGATGGTGATGGCGTAGCTGGACTGGGTTTCAAAGTCGAGGACCGTGCCTGCTCTTAGAAACAGTGCATTACCGACGAGCTTAAACTTCGCTGCATCGGCGCCGCCAATGGCGATCGTATTGGTGCCCGTCCCATCATCTGTGAAGGCAATATCGGCGATTTTGACATCTGCGGCGGTGCTGGTATTTTCGTCAATCTCATTGACGGCATTTTGCAAAACTAACCCAGTGGGTGGTGTGTTGACGTCAGTGATGCTGAGGGTGAAGGGTTGGGTGAGGGCGGTCGATCCAATAATCGTTGAATCAATGGCCGCAACAGAAACGCTATAGCTGGGTTGGGTCAAAGCGTTGAGTCCGGTGCCGATGAAGAATAGCTCCTTGCCACCAACCCCATCGCGCAGTTCAAAGCTAGCCGCGTCATTGCCCGTCACCGTGATGGTTTCATCCCCGAGGGCATCATCCGTAATCACGATATCTGCGACCTTCACACCCCCTGCGGTGTTCGCGGTTTCGAGTAGGGTTGTGACGGGGTTTGTTAAGGTCAGGACTGTGGGGGCTTCGTTGACGTTGGTGACCGTGAGGACAAAGTTTTGGGTGAGTTCGGCGGTGGTGCCGAGGGCTGCATCGTCAACGGTGATTGTTACTGCGTAGCTGGGTTTGGTTTCAAAATCGAGGACGGTGCCCGCTTTGAGGAGGAGTTTGTTGCCACTGAGTTCAAAGGCTCCGGCATCGACCCCGCTGATGGCGATCGTATTAATGCCCGTTGTGTCATCGGTAAAGGTGATAGTAGCCAATTCGATGGGAGCGGTGGTGGCAGTATTTTCGGCGATCGTCGTGATGGGGTTTTGTAGGACTAGATTGGTCGGTGGATCGTTGACATCCAAAATGCTGAGGGAGAAGTTTCTGGTGAGTGCCGTCGAAAAGGGTAAGTCTAAATCCTTGGCATTCACTGTGACATTGTAGGTGGGTTTTGTCCCAGGATTGAGGCTCAGTGCCGTGAAGAACAAGACAGGCAACCCAGCGACCTGACGCACTTCAAAATTGGCGCTGTCGGCCCCGGTCAGGGTGAAGGTTTCCGTCCCAAGGGCATCGTCTGTGATCACAATATCCGCAACTTTGACGCCTGTGGTGGCATCGGTGCTATCGGGGAGTTGGGTGACTGAATTGGTTAGGGCGATCGCCGTAGGTGCCTCGTTGACATCAACAACATTGAATACAAAGTTTTGCGTCAGATCGGGGGAAGTGCCAATGGTGGGGTCATCGACGCTAAGGGTAATGTTGTATTGACTTTTGGTTTCAAAGTCAATGCTTCCGCCTACTGCTAGAAAGAGTTGGTTCCCCGAGAGGGTAAACCGGGCTGCATCCGGGCCGCTGAGGGTGATGATGTTGGTCCCCACACCGTCATCGGCAATGACGATATCTGCCACCTTAACAGGAACGATCGTGTCTTGAGCATCGCGATATCCACAACATTTTGAAGGCGATCGCCGTAGGCAGGGCATTGACGATGCTATTGAATTCAAAGGCCCCAATATCGGTGGGGCCATTACGAGTAGCGCCCCGTTGATCGCTCCCCGGTGCACCTGTGGCTGTCCCGGCGTCGATCGCAGAACTGCCTGCTAGGATCGCATGGGTTTTCGTTTTGCCACCGTTGTTTGCCAAGACATCGAGTTTGGGATCGAGGATCGCGGCGGTGGTGCCTTTGAGGGTGGTTAGACTGAACGGGCTGTTGCTAGTATCTGCGGCACCCAGCAGGTTATTACCTTGATCGGTGAAGGAATTGCTTCCTCCAACCAAGTCAATGATGTTTAGGGGTGTGGGTGTTGAGTCGATGTTTCCAGCGATAATTGTATTTTTGAGCGTGGCGCGACCGATCGGCACAAACGTAGTCGTGTCAAAGCTATTGAGCAACCCGCCCACAGCGCCACTAGCTGTATTCTGAGTAATGGTATTGTTAACCAAGGTCAATACTCCATCGTTGCGGATGGCACCACCATTGAGGGCCGTATTGCCACTGAACGTACTATTGGTAATCGTAGCTGTCCCGGAAAGCGTATTGAGCAAACCCCCGCCGCCGCTGGTTGTGCTGCTGGCGCTGGTGGCTGTGTTGCCGCTGATGGTGCTATTGAGAATTGTCAGGGTGCCACTATTGCTGATGCCGCCGCCGTCGTCGCCGCTGGTGTTGTTTTCGATCGTGCTGTTCTCGATCGTCAAGCTTGCGGCAGTCCGATTGGAGATACCACCACCATCAGCACTAGTGCCATTGGCTAGATTATTTCTGACCGTCACATTACGGAGGGTTAGCGTTCCTGAATTAGAGATTCCCCCACCACCCGAGGCACTGGAACCATCGGCGATCGTTAAATTCTGCAAGGTGGCTGTCCGACCAGAATTTATATTGAACACCTGTCTGAACGTACCACCACTGATGATCAAACCCTCTGGCGCAATAATATTGAAATCGCTGGAGGCAGATAGCGTATTCGCTGGTGTGATCGTATCCGGCGTGGCATCTGTGAAGATCGCGCCACTGAAGGTGATCGTATCTGTTCCAGTAATTGTATTAGCATTACTGACCGCCTGTACAAGGGAGCCTTCTCCAGCGGCATTAGTGTTCGTGACAACAAAGTCCTCTGGATTGATTCCGACAGTGGCAGTTTGACTGGTGGAACTGGTGAAGTAAAGACCCTCTTCCACCTTCAATCTAACCGACTCAAGCCCTTCGGCAACGATATCGTCGATCGTCGTCAACGTCAGATCGACAAAACTCTGACCTGCAGGAATCGTTACCTTAAGCGTATTGCCTACCTGGGTCAGGTTTCCGCCACTGAGGCTATAGTCGGTGGCAGATGCTGTGCTGCCGCTATCGATGGTGAGATTAATCTCCAGCGGCAGGCTGAGGTTACCTGTGCGGTTAATTCGATAGGTGCCTGTGTTGCCTGGGGCTTCGGTGGCGGTGCTGTCGGTGGCGGTAATACTAACGGTGCTAGGGCTGCCCACTTGAAGTTTGACGGTTGTGGGGGTGGAATTGGCTATAGAGTCACTGGCTGTGTAGGTAAAGGCATCAAAGCCCTCAAAGCCAGCATTGGGCGTATAGGTAAAGCTCCCATCTGCATTGAATACCAAGGTACCGCTCTGGGGGCCAGTCACCAAACTAGCGGTCAGGGCACTGCCTTCTCCATCACTATCATTACTCAATACCCCCGGCAAATTGCCATCGGCGGTTGCATTATAGCGCAGTCGTCCGCTCATCGATTGTGCAACAGTTTCAGCCCCGCTACGGTAGTCTGTGAAGGTAATATCCCAACTGGCCACTCGATTATCTGCACCGTAAAGGAGCTGATTAACGGTGAAATTTCCCGTTGGGTTACTACCGCTCCGCCCAGATCCGCTGAAATCAAAACCGGGCGCAGTCGCCGATGCCGATGATTGTGTATTGTTATAAACGCCGGGTATTAAGACACTGCCTGTCTTTGGATAGGCAGTCACATCCCAGTCGTCGCGCCTCGGTAAATTGCCTAGGCGTTGCACAAGCACACGGACACCATTGCCAAAGGTGGATAGTTCGGTGAAGGAGGTGTCATAGGTGCGATAACGAGCGGTTTCACGCTGACCGACAAAGTTTCCTAAGTTGCTGTCAAAATCGAGACCCGTCACACTGGGCGAAGTCGTTAAGCTACCACCAATAGCGACCTTGTAAAGATCGGCCTGCGCCAGGGGCTTGTTATTGGATGCGATCGTGGTACTTGTCACCTTAATATCATCAATCCCCACCCATTCATCCACACCAACAGCATTAGTCGTCAAAATCCGAATTTGCAGCGCCGCCTGATTGCTGGCCTCCTTCGGCAACAAAACCGTTAGTCGAGCACTCCGGATAAAACTATCATCTGTACTTTGAGCCGTGATATCCGTGATCGCACCATCAGGAAGATTGATGAAGTCACCCGTATTACCAAGCCGATATTGGACGGCGATCGGTGTAATCGCATTAGACGTCCCAGTATTATCAATATCTTTCGCGACAAAACTCACACGAACATTTTGCTGACCCGTGGCGTCCATATACAGAACAAGATGCGGTGCAGTGGCAGCATCTGAAGCCTTAAGAGCGATCGTCTGATTAAAAGATCCATTGAACTCGATAATTCCGCCTGGGACCACCAGAGGGTTCGGCAGCGTAGTCCGGTTAGCAATAACATTTGCTCCGGTAGTACCATCGGCGAGCACAGTTTGCGGATCGACGCCCAAAGCGCTGACCAAACCACCACCCTCATAGCCCACAATACTCGGCACAGAAGCCCAGTCGCCATCGCTATTAATAATGGTCGTTGGGCTATTCCAATTTTGGAGGAAGTCTTCGGTGGCGAGGCTGTGATAAACCGTATTGAGCACACCTTCGTAGTCCGATTGCTCAGACTGGAAAAGGGCCACAGAACCGATCGCCCCCGTCCGTACCTCCAGGTCCCAATCGCCCCCTAAGCGCTGATTCCCCGTCAGATCATCGGAGGCCGCCACATCCGCCCCACTCAAATCCGCCAACACCTGCACAAAACTCCGCCCCAAACTCCCCGCCGCCACCTCACAGCCAAACAGCAAAATATCCGCATCCGCTGTCAAGGCATTCTGCCACAGACGAATTTCACCAGCGCGGTTTTGCAAAGCTGTCGCGTCTAACCAAGTCTGACCCAGCAGCAGCCCCCCGCTCCGTCCATGGGAAACAATCTGCACCGAAGCCACATCCTTTTGCCCCGCCAACACCTGACTGATCTGGGCGATCGCATCCCCCTGACCATCCAGCAGATAAACCCCAGGGTTTGTCATAAATCGCTCGGCCCCGCCCACAGTGCTGTCAATGAAGAGGAGTGACTGACTGGCGATCGAAGGGGCCAAGCCTAGGGGCGCATTGTCCTTAACTTCGGTGGAAATCAGGAGAGATTGGGTAGATTGGGGTGCTAGAGACATGACAAAGGATAAATACTAGGGGATTTCACTGACTAAACCTCGAATCCGATGCACCTGTACTCAGTTAAAGTACCCAAAAAATTTCCCAGGCTCCCACGCATTTGCGTGAAAATATCCACGGCGATCGATTAAGCTGTCAGATAGCTTCATTTAGAACGAATAGGCAGCGCTCTCGTGATTAAAGGTTTTGCGGTGAAGGGGCAGATTGCTCTGGCGGTGGTGATGGGATTGGTGGCGGCTCCGGCGATGGCTCAGGTGTACAGTCCCCATTTGCCTAATGTGGACTATGCCCACTTCGAGAAGGAGGGCAATATTCTCTTTCAGGAGTCCCTCCAGCTCGTGCAGATTCGCCAGTTCGCCCTGGCGCGATCGCGGATGCAATTGGCGACGCAGTTGATTCCCAAGAACCCGAAGGCTTGGTCCTTTCTCGGTGGGCTCTATCTCGCGGAGGACAAGACCGACGAGGCCCTGGCGGCCCTGCTGAAGGCCCTGGCCCTGGATCCCAAGGATGCGAGTGTGCTGTTCCGGCTGGGGAATGTCTATTTCCAGAAGAAGGACTATGGGCAATCGATCGCCGCTTTGCAGGCAGGCCTAGAAATCAGACCCGATACACCGGGGGCCTTGTTCGACATGGGCAACACGTTTCTGGTGCAGCGCAAGTCCAAGGAAGCGATCTCCGTCTATGAGAAGGCCTATGCCATGGATGGGGACTTTTGGTTCCCGCTGAATAACATTGGCTTGATTCGCTACGAGGCCGGGAATCTGAAGGAGTCGGTGCGGCTGTGGCGATCGATTTTGGCCAAGAAGTCCACCCTGCCCGATCGCGAGGCGGCCAAGGATGAGCCTAAGCTGGCGCTGGCGGTGGCGCTCTATCGTCAGGGCGATCGCGAAGAATCCCTGACCCTGGCCAAGGAAGTCCTCCGCAGTGAGCGGGGCTACAGCGATGTGAAGTTTTTGAGGGATAATTTGTGGGGCGATCGCCTGGTGGCCGATACGCAAAAACTCCTCCAGGAGAAGAGCATCCAAGCGGTTCTGCAGGAGGAGGAGGTTCCACTACCCGCAAAACCCTAGGGTACGAGTTCGGGTTCGGCTGGCTACAATGGGGAAGGCGCGATTATCGGGGGCTATGAAGGGACGAGTTGTAAGTCAAAGAGGGCGGCGGATCTCCCGCCAGGATCAGACCAAACCTGTGCGATCGCGCTCCGTCGGCGATCGAAAATTGGTTTATGGCTATTGCTCGGCTGCATTGGGTTGGTGGGGTTTCGGCAGGTGCGATCGCATTTTCGGCAGCCCCAGGTGGTTTTGGTCTTGGGGGGGGAGCCGGCTCGGGAGAAGTTTGCGGCGCAGTTTGCGCTCGTCCATCCGAATTTGCCAGTGTGGGTGTCTTCGGGGAGTCCCCAGGAATATAGTGAGTGGGTTTTTGAGGAGGCGGGGGTGGATCTGTCGCGGGTGAAGCTGGATTACCGGGCGGTGGATACGCTGACGAATTTTACGACCCTGGTGGCGGATCTGGAAGCGAAGAATATAAAGAGTGTCTATCTGCTGACGTCGGACTACCACATGCGGCGATCGCGGTTGATCGGGGACATTGTGCTGGGTAGCCATGGAATTGATGTGAAGACGGTGGTGATCCCGTCGGAGCAGCCGGAGGAGGATGTGATGAAGGCGGTACGGGATGGGGGCAGGGCGATCGTCTGGGTGGTGACGGGCTATACGGGCCGCAAGGAAGGTTCTTAGCCCCAGAAGTTTTTGTCGAGGACTTGGTCGAGGCGGTAGGGGCAGGCGGGGGGGAAGCTGTCGTAGGATTTGCCTGTTTCTTGGACGGCGAGATCGCGGCTGGTTTCGTAGGCAAGTTCCAGGAGGTGGCTGAGGGCGGCGGTGAGGCTGGGGTTTTCGGTGAGGAGGAGTTGGACTTCGCGGCGATGCTGGGTGATCAGGGCCTGTTGGGTGTCCTTGGGTTGGTGGGAGTTGGTGATCAGGGCGGTGAGGAGTTCGGCTAGGTGGTTGCGGAGGTGACGGCGTTCCTGGCGGCCTAGGGCTTCGATTTCGACGATCAGATTGTCGAGGTCGAGGTGGTCGAGGTGGCGATCGTTGAGGGCCTTGGCTTGGGTTTGGGTCCAGGCGTAGAAGTCTTGGTGGTATTGACTGGGGGGCTCGGGTTCGCGCTCTAGGGGCTGCATTTTTTCGAGCAGGCTGTTGCTGAGGCGGTGGGTGGCCCAGAAGTCTTCTTCTTCCTGTTCGCTGTTGAAGACGGGGATTTCCTTGAAGCTAATCAGTTCAATGGCTTGGGGAGCGGCACCTTCGATCATGGGAAAAACGAGCCTCGTGATGGTAAATTCTGCGCTTCTAGGGTACCCCAATCTACGGCGGCTGAGGCTACGGCTGGACAAGTTCCTGGGGGATCGCTTGCAAGGTTAGTTTACGTTGGATTTGCGCCTCAGCTTCAGCTTCAGCCTTGGCCATGTCGTCCAGTTTTCGCCAGACGATGTTCATCATTTCTTCGAGGCCTTGGCGGGTGACGGCGGAGATCAAGAGGGCTTTTTCGCCCGCTGCGGTTTCGATGCTTTCGATGATGGCTTGGAGGTCGGGGTCTTCGGGTAGGAAGGCGTCGAGTTTGTTGATCACGAGGATTTGGGGGCGATCGATCAGTCCTCTGCCGTACTGGGCGAGTTCAGATTTGATGGTTTTGTAGTCGTGGACGGGGTCGAGGGCGGTGACGTCTACGAGGTGGATCAGCAGGCGGGTGCGTTCGACGTGGCGGAGGAAGTCATGGCCGAGTCCAATGCCGATGTGGGCGCCTTCGACGAGGCCGGGGATGTCGGCGAAGACGGTGCCGTCGCCGGTGGGTTTGCGGACGACGCCGAGGTTAGGGATCAAGGTGGTGAAGGGGTAGTCGGCGATTTTGGGTTTGGCGGCGGAGAGGGCGGAGATGAGGGTGGATTTGCCGGCGTTGGGGAGGCCGATGATGCCGACTTCGGCGAGGAGTTTGAGTTCGAGTCGGATGGAGGCTAGGGCGCCTTCTTTGCCGGGTTGGGCGAATTCGGGGGCGCGGTTTTGGTTGGTGAGGAAGCAGGAGTTGCCCATGCCGCCTTTGCCGCCTTTGGCGATCAGGAGGGTTTCGCCGGGGTGGGTGAGGTCACCGAGGATTTCTTCGGTGTCGCGATCGTAGATCATGGTGCCGCAGGGGACTTCGATGATCAGGTCGTCGCCGGAGGCGCCTGTGCAGTTGTTGGTGCCGCCTTTTTTGCCGTTTTCGCCTTTGTAGAGGCGGTTGTAGCGAAAGTCGAGGAGGGTTTGGAGGTTTTCGACGGCTTTGAGGATGATGTCGCCGCCGTGGCCACCGTTCCCCCCATTGGGGCCACCAGCCGGGACGTATTTTTCGCGACGGAAGGATGCCATGCCATCGCCGCCGTTGCCAGCTTGGACTTGAATTTCTGCTTGGTCAATGAATTGCATGGGAACGGGGATTGATTTATTGGGGTTTCCATTGTAAACGACGAGCGCCATACATGGATCATAGATTGCCTGGTCAGATCTATTGAAAACCCACGCTCCACCACCCCCGAGCACTGCCCCACCAGATAACACTTTTGTGAGGGGGGCTTG
>JAAUSA010000194.1 GCA_012031975.1 Alkalinema sp. RU_4_3
TGGTGACCGATACTTAGGTGGGGGGCCATTTAGAAGCACGGTTTGTTTGTTTACATGGTTTTGAACGCTTCAAATCCATGTCTGTTTAAATCCAAAGACGATCGGGGGCCTTTGCCCCCCGCGCCCCCGCTTCTGAGGGGACGTTACCGCCGTCCCCCCAGACCCCCCTCACGAAAGTGTGATCTGTGGGGGGTGATGGTGGGATATAGGGCGTGGGGTTTCAATAGTGCTGGTTTATCGGTGGGTGCGATCGACCCCAAGGATTTAGATACAGCGATCGCGCCAAATCTCCTAACTCAAGGCATCGCGATCGCTATGATCACCAAAGCGACATGAATTACGATCGCGCAAATTCAACATCTTGTAGTTTGGGGTTGCGATCGTTGCCTCCAGTGCTCCAATTGTGTTGGATTTTTTGGGGGTGGGGCGATCGGGGTTGCGATCAGTGGACTCAAGTAACTCTGACCGCTGGCTGTTAAACTCCAAAGCTCCAGCACATTGTACTTGTTAGACTGCTCTAAGATGCCATGGAGCAAGGCTTATGAACTCATTTTCTCCTGGATTGATTTCAATCAATTTAGCACTTTCTAGAGTCTGAATCCACGAAAACAGTTCCTCGCCTATCTCATTAAGACGTATACCAAAACAATACTCAAAATATTCAAAAACGTGGCCAGGATTTATTCCATAAATTACATCTTGATTAGATAAAAATATTGGAGGGACCTCAGAGTGTCCTTCATTTCTGATGTTTTGGAGAGCAAAGAATTCTATATAAGGATATACCATCTCTAGATCTTGAATCTCCATATGATGATGCCAATGCTCACGAAGATTTGCCCACGCAGCTTCTTTTTCAAAAGATCTCTCTTGAATATATAACTGACTACGACATTTAGTTTGCCACTCTAAAAACACTAATCTGTGTTGAACTTTACGTTTTTTGCAGAACCTAAGTGCCAAATTAAGTTATAGTCTCTTCTGCAAAGTTGTACACTATTGTTCTCTCCATCGGCTCCCAAAGCTTTTTGCCATTCTTGAATATCATTTTTTATTAAAATAAGCTCGAAAGCTTGCTCATCAAGTTCACTGCTGATTGGAACTTGGATCGTGGCAGTTTTCTGGTCCAATAAGAGAACGCCACGCCCCCATCGCTCAGCAACGTAATGCTGAATATTTAGAATTAAGAATTTATCGACACTACCAACATAAACAACCAAATAGGTGGGGATTGGCTGCAAATACCAGTATTTAAGATGTGTGACTTCGAGCGATATTGGTAATTCAGTTTGACTTTCAATTTTTTCCGCACTCAATGTCTCCGGCATAAGTCCCTTCATCTGAAACCAACATAATGCAGATGACATACGCTCTTGACCAGACTTCGATCGATGAGTCAAGTGTAGCCCGATATCTCTAGCTCCGCGATCACGCTCATATGTTATAAATTCACCAAACTCGCTAGCAAATAGCCCCTCCCCGCAACAATCCGATCACCCAGAAATCTAGGCTCTAATCATGACGGCCTAAACGCACCACAAATGAACGATTCTATTGGCAAACTCAATTTGGGTGCTAACCGACGATCGCATGGCCCACCTGGGATTTTAATCCCAGGCTAACAGCTCAAACCCGTTAAAACGGGTTCAACCCCTGCACCATAAGCATCACAGACATTCGATCGCCATTTTTGCACTCCCCCAACCTGCTGATCGTGGTTTCACCTATTAGCCTTGGGTTTTAACCCAAGGCGGGCCGCAGCGCAGCGGGGAATTCCCCCAACCTAAGCCCCCACCGTCTCCTTCGCCGCATACAACACCTCAACCGTAATCTCCCCAATATTGCGATCGCGCGCAAACTTCTCCGTATTCCGCTTCACCTTACCCCGCACAAACCCCGGAATCTTATTCAACTCCGCCAACCCCTCACGACTCCAACCCATATCAGACCCACTCGAAATCCCCTTCGTAATCACCTCCTTCGTATCATGCCCACCAAAGATCTCCAGCAAATGATCCTCCATCCCCAACGTAAACGAATTGTAAATCAAATCCACCAGCTGATTCGTCCCCTCATAACCCAACATCGGACGATAACCCACCGGATAATCCTGCACATGAATCGGAGCCGAAATCACCCCGCAAGGAATCTGCAACCGCTTACCCACATGCCGCTCCATCTGAGTCCCAAAAATCGCCGCAGGCTCCAGACGCGCGATCGCATCCCCCACCACACCATGGTCCTCCGTAATCAACACCTCGTCACAATACCCCTCCACCGCCTGCCGGAACCAAGCCTCGTCATACTTACAGAACGTTCCCGCCATGACGACCTTAATCCCCATCTCCCGCGACAAAATCTTCGTCACCGCCGCCGCATGGGTCGCATCCCCATACACCACCGCCTTCTTGCCAGTTAAATTCTGACAGTCAATCGATCGCGAAAACCAAGCCGCCTGCGACACAAACCGCGTCTGATCATCAATAAAGGCCTCAAAATCGCAAGCATGGCCCTGATTGACTAGATGCTTCTGGATCTCACGAATAAACTTCGCCGTCTCCACCACACCCATCGGCACCATATCCACATAAGGAGTACCAAACTCCCGCTGCAAATACTCCGCCGTCATCAGCCCAATCTCCCGATAAGGCACAATATTCAGCCAAGCCCGCGACAGATTCTTCAAATCATGGACAAAGCTCCCCTCCGGAATCACCGCATTCACCGTGATCCCCAGATCCCCCATCAGCTTCTTGAGTTCCGTACAGTCATGGTTATTATGAAACGCCAGACTAGAAATCCCAATAATATTCACCGAAGGCTCCGGCGTCTTATCCGTCGGCAGCTCATCCCGCCGCCGTGCCTTATCGATGTAAAACTCCACAATCTGATGCAGCGTCCGATCGGCAGCCTGAAGCTCATTCACCCGATAATGATTCACATCCGCCAGCATCACATCGCCCTTCGCATCCAGGGAAGCGCGATCGACAAAGTTCGACAGATCCTCCTGCAGAATACTAGAAGTACAGGTCGGCGTCAGAATAATCAGATCAGGAATTTCTTCCGTGTCCTTACGCGTAATATTATCCACCACCTTTTCCTGGGACCCCCGCGCCAAGACATTCCGATCGACCACACTAATCGTCACAGGCGTAAAATTGCGATCGCGTTCCAGCATCGATCGCATCACATTGAAATAGTCGTCCCCAAGGGGCGCATGCATAATCGCATGGACATTCTTAAACGAGCTAGCCACGCGCAACGTCCCAATATGGGCAGGACCTGCATACATCCAATAAGCTAATTTCATCTGGGAATATCCCCCTGCGTTTGTTAAGCCAAGCTCTCCCATAGTGACGGAAGAGCCCAGGGCAGGAGGAGACTGTATCGGCGATCGCAACAACAATTGAACTTCAGTTACATAAACTGTGACTTACCGAAACATCCCCCTCGCCTCAAACCTTAAAACATCCCCTCACTTTTGCCTCTGCAGCACAAACAGCTCCCGAATCCCCTTCTCCGCCACCGTCAAAATCGAGTCCAACTGCGATCGCGTAAAACTTCCCGCCTCCGCCGTACCCCTGCACCTCAATCAGCCCCCCCGCATCATTCATCACCACATTGCAGTCAATATCCGCCTTCACATCCTCCACGTAGTTCAGGTCCAAATAAGGATTCCCCTCCATCAGACCCACAGAGATCGCCGCCACCTGATTCACCAAAGGAGACCGATCCAGCTTCCCCTCCAATAGCAACCGCTCGATCGCCATCTCCAACGCCACAAAACTCCCCGTAATCGCCGTCGTCCTCGTCCCCCCATCGGCCTGCAACACATCCGCATCAATCTGCAGCGTCCGCTCCCCCAAGATGCTCATATCGAGTGTCGATCGCAAACTCCGTCCAATCAGCCGCTGAATCTCCTGGGTCCGCCCCGACAGCTTCATGAATTCCCGCTCCTTGCGATCGTGGGTCGCCCCCGGCAGCATCCGGTACTCCGCCGTCAGCCACCCCTGCCCCTGCCCCACCAAAAACCTCGGCACCTTCTCCTCAATACTCACATTGCACAGCACATGGGTATCCCCACAGCGGGCCAAAACGGATCCAGCCGAATACTTCGTAAACCCTCGCTCAAAGGAAATCGGACGCAATTGGTCATACTGCCGACCATCCGGACGCTGCCACACCATAGACTCCAATCTCCTAGGCTAAATCTAGCTTCAACATACAGGGTTTGCGATCGCTTTGACGAGTGCCGATTGTCCCCAGAAATCCTAGAATATAGAACAGATGCTCTACTAAGAAATATATTGACGCTTCTCCATATCTAGTGTTTCATAGCGGCATAGCGATCTGTCAGCCACTAAATGCGATGGATCCAGATCTCAGCCTCCTACCCCCGTTTGTCCTATGGTTGCCCAAGTCGAAAGACCCATTCCTGTTAAGAGCCGATCCCTGGAGTTTGCCATTGAAGGGTTGGTTCAAGTGTTTACCTCCAGCCATCGGAGTTTTTTCACAGGCGTGATGTCTCAGGCTTTGCGGCTGGCAGGGCAAGGGACCCCTGTATTGGTGGTGCAGTTTCTCAAGGGGGGCATTGGCCAGGGGTACGATCGCCCAATCCAGCTCGGTCAGCAATTGGACTGGGTTCGGTGCGATTTGCCTCGCTGTGTAGACAGCGGCCAGGTCAATGAGGAGGAGAGGTGTGCGATTCTCGATCTGTGGCAGTACACCCAAAATGTGGTGCACCAGGGTCGCTATGATCTGGTGGTGTTGGATGAATTGAGTCTAGCGATGCAGTTCGGCCTGATCCCGGAGGCCGAGGTGCTGAATTTTATCAAGAAGCGTCCGCGTCAGGTGGACATCATCATGACGGGTCCCCAGATGCCCGAGTCCATTTTGGCCGTGGCGGACCAGATTACGGAGATGCGCCGCAGTCATCAGCCCTAGATAATCCGGCGATTGAAATCCCGGCTACACAAACAAAACCTGCCTCCGCAGGTTGAAGATCCCACTCAAGATTGAGTCCACATTAGGTGGACTTTGTCTCTGTAGCTGCGATTTCAATCGCCAAGCTTCTAAAATTGCTAATCTGTTCTCTCTTTTGCACAATCGCCATGATTAAGAACGATAGTTGGATTTCCCAGATGGCAGCGAATGGGATGATCGAGCCCTTTGAGCCAACTCTGGTCAGGCGGACGGAGGCAGGTAATTCGGTGATTTCCTTTGGGTTGAGCAGCTACGGCTATGACCTACGGCTGTCGCCGAAGGATTTCCGGATTTTCCGCCATGTGCCAGGAACCGTAGTCGATCCCAAAAATTTTAATCCGGCCAACCTAGAACCTGCCGAACTTCATAAAGATGAAACTGGCGAGTTCTTCATTCTACCCGCCCATTCCTACGGACTCGGCGTGGCCATGGAACGGCTGTCGGTGCCCAACGATGTGACGGTGGTTTGTATCGGCAAGTCTACCTATGCGCGGATCGGTATCATTGCCAACTTGACGCCAGCAGAAGCAGGCTGGAAGGGCCATTTGACCCTAGAGTTTTCCAACTCCTCCAGTGCGGACTGCCGGATCTATGCCGGAGAGGGGATTGTACAGTTGCTGTTCCTGGGCGGAGAGCCCTGTGAAGTTAGCTACGAGGATCGCAAGGGCAAGTACCAGGATCAGACCGAACAGGTGACCCTGGCGCGCATCTAGAGGTTCCTGGCGATCGCCACCAGTTGGCTAGGGTGATCGATCAAGTAATCGGGCTGGTGGGACTTGAGCGCCTGGGAGGAATTAAACCCCCAGGTGACGCCGACGGAGAATGCTTTGCAGCGGTTGGCGGCATCGATGTCGCGGGTTTCGTCGCCGACGTAGAGCATTTTGTTCATGTTCAAGGCGTGGCGCTTGGCCAGACGCTTGAGCATGCGATCCTTGCCCATGACCTTGGGGCAGGACTCGATGAAGTCAAACAGGTTCTCCAACTGCTGAGCTTCCAAAAAGGCTCGCACAGTTTCGGCGGAGTTTGACGTCACGATGCCTAGGACATAGCCGCGATCCCATAGTTCTAGGATCGCCTCCCGCATGCCAGGAATCAAAGGAAATTTGTGGATTTCCTGACGTAATTCCTTGCTAAAGCGATTGATCAACTTGGGCAGTCGCAACACGGGCAACCGCAGTTCCTTCAAAATCTCTCGGCTGCTCAGGTGCCGCCAGCGATCGTACTGCTCCGGTGTAATCGGCTCCATGCCAAATTCCCCCGCCAGCCGATTGGCGACTTCAATCGCCACGGACAGACTATCGGCAATGGTGCCATCAAAATCAAACACCACGGCCTTCGCCTGGGTGCGTTCCTGCGTAAGCCGGAGAGCAGACTGCCACCCAGCCTCGTTCATGGTGGGGCGCAGCGCCACGTCCATAAATGAAAAACCTGTTGTAGAGTTGACCCAGTTACTGACCACGGTTGCCCTTCGCACTTGTGAGATTTGCTATGTATCTAGCTTAGGCAATTTGTTTGTCAAATAGAAGGCTTTTCTGTAGTTTTTTCGTGTCTTTTAAAGTCCGGGGGATGAAGTTTGGGCTTGGCTAAAACCCCATCTGGGCAGTGGTTTTCGGAGATTTTACGGAGATTGTTTTGCAATGTTTCGAGACATTACATGTTGTAACTGGGTAATTATGCGCACTCAGTAGATCCCTCGGTTGGGGGATGGAGGTAGGACCTAATTTGTGCATCCGTAGCGCTACGCAAAATGACCTGCTTGAATACGCCCTATTCGAGGCCCAATTCTCGCTTCAAAAGCCCCACTGATCGCTCGTCAATGAACTTCTCAAAACACAAACCTGGGGCGGTCGGATGATGTCTTCACGGGCACTGGAGATCGCGGCACGGACGATCGGCTGGCTGACTTCGTCACAGATAATCGTCTGGGCGTTACGAACCATGGCGGAGAGTTTGTAGGTGTCTCCGGCGGAGGCGGTGATCAGTAGCAGATCGTCGCCGCGCAAACTGTGGATGATCACTTCGGCCACGCCGACGGTTTCACCGCTCAGGCTGACGACACCGAGGCTATGGCCCTTGGGGAGCTGTTTGATATGTTTGATTTCCTTTTCGAAGTCGTAGATGTCGATGGGGATGACACGGGCGGACTTAGGCAGGGCGATTTCCTCCGCCTGGGCGATGAAGTAGCGGCTGGTGACGACGGTGCTGGACTGGCTCTTGTCTAGGAGGTCAGCTAGCTCATCCATGGGCACGAGCTGCATGGGGATTTCTAAGGTTTTCTTGAGTTCCCGCAGCATCATCTCCCCGGCGGCAATGTCATGGCGGGGCGCTGTGACCAAAACCTGGGCGCTACAGCGCAGTCGCCAGTCGATCTCGGCGAGGAATAATTCACGGGCCTGGCTGAGCGATCGCCCCTGCTTGAGCAGATCATCGAGGGTCTGTTGGATCAGCTTGTGGGCTTCGGGGTGCTGTTCGAGCAGGGGCGATCGTAGACGGGCGGCGCCTTCGGCCACCTGATCGCGCACGTAGATGCCGGACCCGGCGTGGGCATCGACAACGCCCGCTTCTTCGAGCTGGCGGTAGACCTTACTAATAGTGTTGCGGTGGAGGCCCGTGGTCATGGCGAGCTGACGGGTACTCGGCAGGCGGTGTCCGGGAGCGAACTTCCGGGAGGCGATGGCGAAGAGAATCTGATTGTAGAGCTGGTTAGAAGCGGGGATGTCGCTATCCTGCTGGATATTAAATTGCACGACGGGAAAATCCTCAGATGCAGGGGTAGGCGGAGGCACAAAACCCCCATCTAGTATGGTAGCCCCGGATCAGGGGTTTGCCCATGGTTTCTCGGTGGAATCGATCGCCCTAGGTGCGGATTCGGATCCACCGTTTCCGCTGGACAAATCCGTACTAAAATAACAGCCGGACTAAAAATCATATAAGCGACTCTCCCATGACTCAATCTTCAGCAGCCTTCTCCATGGAGGACTTTGCCAGTGCCCTGGAGCAATTCGACTATCAGTTTGCGACGGGCCAGGTGGTGAAGGGCAAGGCTGTCGCCTATGAAAGCCACTTGGTTTTGATCGATATTGGGGCGAAGTCGCCAGCGCTTTTGCCCCGTGATGAGGCTTCGGTCTACCATGTGGTGGATTTGGAGCTGGCGGTGCCGGAGGGTGAGGAGCGCGAGTTTGTGATCATTAAGGATCAGAATGCCGATGGTCAGGTGACGGTTTCCCTGCGGCAGATGGAGATTCGGCTGATGTGGGGCCGTTTTGAGGAGATGCAGGAGGCGAATACGAGTTTGCAGGTGCGGGTGCTGGGGGCGAATAAGGGGGGCCTGTCGGTGGATGCCATGGGGGGTGAAGGGCTTTATTCCGCGATCGCACCTGGTCGAGAAGGAAAATATTGAGGCCCTGAAGGGTCAGAAGTTGACGGTGGTGGTGCTGGAAATCGATCGCGCTAAGGAAAAGCTGGTGCTGTCGAATCGGTTGGCCAGCCGGGCGGCGACCTTTAGCCAGTTGACGGTGGGTCAGTTGGTCAATGGGAAGGTGACGGGGCTCCGTCCGTTTGGGGCGTTTGTCGATTTCGATGGCAATACGGGGCTGCTGCATATCGGGCAGATTAGTAACCGTCGGGTGAACAATCTGGAGGAGCTGTTCAAGGTGGGTCAGCCTGTGACGGCGATGATCGCCAACCTCGAAGAAGGGCGCGGTCGGATTGCCCTTTCGATGAAGCACTTTGAGTTCTATCCGGGGGAGGTGCTGGAGAAGATGGCGGAGGTGATGGCGGAGGCTGAGGAGCGGCTCGATCGCGCCCAGAAGAATCTGCTGAATCCGCCGATCGCCTAGGGTTTGTTTTTTCGGCCCCCGAGCGCTTCGGGGGCGCATAAATTCCATTAAGAAATACCTGTTTTACAATCATGACGACTATTTGGGAATTGGATTTTTATTCGCGTCCGCTGGTGGATGAGAATGGTAAGAAGCTTTGGGAAGTCTTGATTTGTGAAACGCCTGCAGCAGGTGTAGCAGAGGGGTTTTTCCAATATTCGGAATATTGTGCCAATAGCAGTGTGAATTCGATTTGGTTGGGGCAGGCGATCGAGAAGGCGATTGCTGCCTCGGGTCAGACGCCCGATCGCATCCGGTTTTTCCGCCAGTCGATGAACAATATGATTACGAAGGCCTGCGGGGATTTGGGGATTCCGGCGCTGCCGAGTCGGCGGACCTTTGCTTTAAGTACTTGGTTGCAGGAGCGGATTGAGTCGATCTATCCGGCGCATCCGAATTATCAGGCCGGAAGCAATGCGTCGGTGGTGTTTCCGAAGACGCCGCCCCAGCCTTTGCCGGATGCTTTGCGGGGCCAGAAGTGGCAGTTTGTGTCCCTGGAGGCTTCCACCTTTGCGGAGATGGGTGAATGGCCGATCGCCTTTGGGGAGTCGTTTTCCCTGGAAGCGATGGGGGTGATGGGGGAGGCGGTGGTGCCGCTGGTCAGCCGGTTCCTCGAGATGGCGGCGCATGCAGTGCCGGTGGCGCAGGGGTTCGTCGAATGGGCCGTCACGGCGCTGTGCGACGGGGTGCTGGGGGCTGGCCTCGGGCTCGTTGCTTGATCCGTTCGCGACGCGGGTGGTGGGGCCGCTCTGGTCTAGGGTCGCGCGCAGCTAAGCACGATTTTTCGGACGAAAAATTGGGATCTTGGCGGATGGTCAGAGCAGAGCTTTGACCTTCGCCGCGACCGCTTCGGGCGTGATGCCGAACTCCGCATAGAGCCGCTCGGCCGGGGCGGAGGCGCCGAAGCCCTCCATGCCGACGAACCCGGCTTTCTTCTCCGACCCGCGCTCGCCCAGCAGCCAGCGGTCCCAGCTGTGGCGAACGGCGGCCTCGA
>JAAUSA010000195.1 GCA_012031975.1 Alkalinema sp. RU_4_3
GCGATTCGCGCGCAGCGCGCTCTCGATCGTGAGGCACAGGCCCATCAGGATCGCGGCGGCCATCACGAGACGCAGATAGATCGTGGTCGCAGCGCGACCTCGGACTCGATGCCGATCAGCGCGAGGATCCAGCCGGCTCGATCCCGAACACGGCGAAGAGCAGCAGCGAGTCGCGAGCGCGAGGACCAGCGCCGCGGCGAGCGCGCTGAAATCCGAGTGAGTCGGATCGAAGAGGAAAATGAAATCATCCGCCTCGGAGACGAACGGCGCGTACTCGCGGGTCTTCGAGTCGTCGGTGAAGACCTCGCCCGCGATGTCGTAAAAGGTCAGACGGATGTTTTTGTCTCGGTCGCAGTGGACGACTAGGAGCAAGCGGTTGGCGATCGAGTAGCCAAGGATGAGGAACCGAGCTTCACCAATGGAGTGCTCATCGTCATCCATAATCAGACAGTTGGGATCGTCGAAAACAGTGGTGGCCTCTGTGAAGGAAATGCCATGGGTTTTGAGGTTGATTTGGGCTTTTTCTTCATTCCACTCGAATCCAGATGGCGGCATTGACTATGTCTACTAGTTTGGACCCATTCTAGCGAACTTGCTGAGCGAGATGCAGCCCCTACCCTTCCACCTGAATCACCCAAACCTGCTCGTCATAAACCCATTCCAAATACTTTGGGGTGGGTTTGAGTTTCGTGGCAGCTTCTTTAGTGAGGATTTCGACTCGGAGCAGGATTTCTAGGGGCACATCCGATCGATTAGTACTATTTCGATGCTTCTCTTCGATGTAGCTGATGCCCGAATAACGCACCGGGACAATCTGCTTCTGGATCAGCACCGCCGTACCCTGGTCCGCAAACCCCCGATCGCTCCGATACCGCACCGAAACATTACTGTCGTAGATCTCAAAGGCCCGGACGATCGATCGCCAAAGCAAATCTGGATCACGCAGATTCGGCAGGGCATCATAGTGGCCGCCACCGATCGGTGAAAGCCGGACAATCCAGGTTTGGTCCTTAAAGGGATTGAGCTGGGAGAGAATCGTGCTCGGGTCCTGGCCCGCCTGCAACACCCAACCCGCAGGCACAGGAATCCCCGCCCGTTTGAGCTGGGCCAAGCGAGCCGCCTTTTCCCCCACCCGCTTCCCATCCAAATCATCATCCAGCGTCGTACCCCGAAACGCCTGGAAGGTCGCTGTCTGCCCCGTAGTCTTCGTGCCCATCCAGTAGAGGAGCCCCGTCATAAAGGCCGCCACCACCACCAAACTCCCCCGCAACGGATTGCGCAGCAGCTCCATCAGCGGAATCAAGATCGCTAGGCCAAACTGCGCCTGGACAGGACTTCTGAGCAGACTCAAACTAATCAAGCCCAGCAGCCCCACAAACCCACCACCCCAGGGGTCATGGAGCAGATAGCCCGCGATCACCCCCAGCCAGCCGACGCTTTGGTTCGTCCAGTAGCGGCCCGCACTCCAGGCGATCAGCGCAATGAAGTCCCACTCCCGCTGGCCCGCAAAGCAATATTGGGCGATCGCCACCACCACCAGCCCCTGGAGCAGTTCGAGGCCCCGGTTCAAGTTGCGGTTGTGGGTCTTGAGGGGAATCGCGCCCACCAAAGGGACGACGACAAGCAGCAGTAGGCCGCCGATGATCTCTGTCATAATGGGTGAAGTTCTAAAACGCTACAGCTTGCCTATGAACGCCCCGAGTGACACGATTTTTGGCAAAATCATCCGTCGAGAAATTCCGGCCAACATTGTCTATGAAGATGATCTTTGCCTGGCCTTTCGGGATGTCGCACCCCAAGCACCTGTGCATATTCTACTAATTCCTAAAAAGCCGATCGTCAATCTTTCTACCCTTGAACCCGAAGACCAAGCAGTCCTCGGCCATATGATGCTGATGGCTAGCCAAATCGCCGCCCAGGAAGGACTCAGCAACGGCTACCGTGTGGTGACTAACATTGGTGAAGATGGTGGACAGACAGTGTACCATCTTCACTTCCACATCCTCGGCGGTCGAGCCCTGAGCTGGCCCCCCGGTTAAGCCTCCCATCCCTACCCAAATCCCATGGTCTACACCCGTCCCCTCGCCCGACTGACTCGAACATTTCCAGCATCTCCCCGGCATTGGCCCCAAATCGGCCAGCGCCTCGCCATGCATATTATCAAGCGGCCCGAGGAAGAAGTCGCCGCCCTTGCCCAGGCCCTAATTGACGCCAAAAAACTCGTCGGCACCTGCACCACCTGCGGCCACCTGTCAGCGGAACCCGTCTGCGAAATCTGCCGCGCCCCGGCCCGCGACGACACAATGCTCTGCGTGATCGCCGACTCCCGCGACCTGATCGCCCTAGAAAAAACCCGCGAATACAAAGGCAAATACCACGTCCTCGGCGGCCTGATCTCCCCCATCGACGGCATCGGCCCCGAACAGCTCAACATCCAAAGCCTCGTGCGCCGCGTCAGCCAAACCCCCATCAAAGAAGTGATCATGGCGATCAGCCCCTCCATCGAAGGCGAAACCACCACCCTCTACATCGGCCATCTGCTCAAACCCTTCACCCGTGTCACCCGGATCGCCTTCGGCCTACCCATGGGCGGGGACCTAGAATACGCCGACGAAGTCACCCTAGCGCGGGCCTTAGAGGGCAGAAGGGATTTAGATTAGCCAAAAAAAATTAAGTTTTGCCGGATTCTGTCAAGGGGGCACTGTATAGATAGGAAGAAGGGGCAAGGAAAAGGGTTCCGGCGAGAAGGTAGCTTCTATCTACCTGCAACTCTCAGCCGAACCGATTTACCTCACCCCCCACTTGCAATTGGTAGATGCAAGACAAGTACCGATGGACTGCGCTAGATCGACCAGGGTTGAGACATCGCTTCAACCCTCGATAGCCAAACTCAAGGCCCAACCGCAGTTAGCGAACTGGCAAGTTGCAACCCCGAAGGCGCATATTTCTAAGGATTCGGTACAAAACTTGTAAAAATCCCTTGGCCTGGTCCTGTGATCAAACAATTCCAAGGTGGCCTAGCAAACATGACTAGGCAGATTAACAACTGAGAAACTCCTGACGGTGGCGATGCGGGCGGAGCGATCAAAGTATTAACCTTGTCTGGCTCTGCAGTCCTTCACTTATCTAAAATCCAGTGTACCCAAAAATCTGGAGAAAGATAAAGCTTGTGGTGCAAATTTCCTGAGCTATTTACACTGTAACGCCAAAAGCAGATTTTTGGGGGTCGATCGCAAAAAAAAATAGGAAAAACATCACACAACAGCGATCGTACCTAGACAGATCGATAACCCTAAAGGTACCCATCAACCAGATGCGATCGCTAAAGCTGAGGTGCTTCAGGCCTACTTCAGCTTCTGCTTGATAAACGCCAAAATTTGAGCCTGCTGCTTTTTCAGGGCATCAACTTCAGCCTGCAAGCGACCCACTTGGGCCGTGAGGGCCGCTAGGTCACCACCACCGGCTGTGGCTACCGCTGCCGCCGCAGGCGCTTTGACCGCCATGTTCGGACGACGCTTTGCTTTGCTCATCGCCAGCTTAATGGCCTCAATTAGCTGACGCTGGTCAAAGGGCTTCTGGACAAACTCGAAATACTCAAAGGGCTCACGAATTTTTTCCGTGACTTCCTCCTTACGGCCTGACATCAGCACCAAGGGAATGCTCTGAAGCTCAGGTTGCTCTTGGATCTTCTGGAAGACCTCCCAACCGCTCATCCGAGGCAGCAAGAAGTCCAACATAATCAGGGTGGGCCGCTCCTGCTGCACCAACGTAATCCCCTGAACGCCATCCTTGGCCTCCAAGACTTCAAAGTTACCCTTTGGCAACATATCCCGCACCATGTTGCGAATCACGGCACTATCATCAATTACCAAGACCTTATGGCTCGCCACGACTAAACTCCTTTCAGGCTGCGTACAGAGAGATGGACTCTGAGAATTAATAATTCACGTTAGATGTACGTATAGATGGGGGGATTAGATAGCAATAGCCCATGAACTGTGATTGTCCCAAGACGAACCCTTTTCAGACAGTAGCCGCCATCACCCACAATATACCCATTACTTCTAACACTAAATTTGCAGGCTAGAGCAAAAATATCCCAGGATATTTATCCTAGCCAAAGTAGAAAAATTCGAGGAAAATATCCCCTTAACCATTATCCAAACCGGACAACCTAGATGGTTGACATCCCTGAGGGATGATGGATGGTTCTTGCACCTGATACGCAAAAGTGTGCCCATATTTTTCCAGGGACTTTCTATGGCAGCCCAACAATTTTTCGTCTCCCCCGTAGCCTCTGAGGCAGATAAACCAGTTAGCACAGCCGCATTGAAGCGATCGGACATCCAGGCCATGCCCGAGTGGCTGCGGCGATCAAGCCTGGGCACCGCCAGTGAAATCTCCCAGGTCCAGCAGATTATTAAGCAGCGCAACATCCATACGATCTGCGAAGAGGGCCGCTGCCCCAACCGAGGCGAATGCTACGCCCAGGGCACGGCGACCTTCCTACTGATGGGACCGATCTGCACGCGCTCCTGTGGCTTCTGTCAGGTGGACAAGGGCCATGCCCCCATGCCGATCGACCCCGAAGAGCCCCGCAAGGTGGCGGAATCGGTACAGCTACTGGGGCTGCGCTATGTGGTCCTGACCTCGGTGACGCGGGATGATCTGGCGGATCAAGGCGCTAGCTGGTTCGCCCAGACCATGGCGGCGATTCGCGAGGTGATGCCCGAGACCCAGATTGAGGTGCTGACGCCGGACTTTTGGGGGGGCCGCAGCGACGGCCTCGACCCCGACCGATGGCAGGAGCAGCGCGTCCAAACCGTTGTCGCCGCCCAACCCGCCTGCTACAACCACAACATCGAAACCGTAGAACGTCTCCAGGCCACCGTCCGCCGGGGCGCCAGGTACGACAGATCCCTCCGCCTCCTCTCCCTCGTCAAGCAGTTCAACCCCGACCTCCCAACAAAGTCCGGCCTGATGGTGGGCCATGGGGAAACCGAGGCGGAGCTGGTGGAAGCCATGGAAGCCTTGAGAGCCGTGGACTGCGATCGCCTGACGATTGGCCAGTACCTGCGACCCTCCCTGGAGCATCTACCCGTGCAAAAATATTGGCACCCAGAGGAATTCGAGCGTCTAGGCACGATTGCCCGTGGGTTGGGCTTTAGCCATGTGCGATCGGGTCCCCTGGTGCGCAGCTCCTACCATGCCGGGGAGGGCTAGGGGGTCACTGGTTGAGCCTGTTGGGGCGTCAGGGACATCTGGGGAGGGAGTATGGGTGCAGGCAGGGTAATTGCCGGGGAAGCGGTGGGCGCGGGCTGTTGAGCGGAGAGGGCCACCTGCTGCTGGGTATGGGCTTGGAGGGCCGGGAGCACCTGGGCGTATTCGGCTTGCTTTTGCAGTTGCTCCGTCGTAGCGACGAGCTTGCCGAGGCCGTTAATCATGTTTTTCAAGTTGGCGCGGGTTTTCGGATCGCCCGTCAGATCGTCGAGGTCAGCGGTGATTTTTTGAACATTTTGGAAGGTGGCGCGGGCAGATTCGAGGGTCTGCTGGAGCAGGGTCAGATTGGCCGGGCTATTGAGGGCCTGGGAGACATCCTTGAGGTTGCCGGAGGCGACGGCGGCATTGCTGGAGAGGACTTCGAGGTTGCGGATCACCTGGCCATTGCTGAGGCGATCGACCGTCGGTGACAGTTTGCTGACCGTGTCCCGCAGTCCCCCGGAGGTGGCGTTGAGATTATCCAAGGTCGAAACTAGGGTGGTGCGGTTGGCCGCCAGCAGGTCATTGATTTGGACCAGGGCCTGGGTGGCTTGGGTGGTGGTACCCTGGGCCTGGTTCGCCACGGCGCTAAACCCCTGGGCGGTGCCCCGGAAAGATTCGGCGGCTCCACCGATCTGCTGGACGGCGCGGGAAATGTTTTGGGCCGCACCTTCTTGGCCGCTGAAGTCATTGCGCAGCGATCGCGCCAGACTAGAGAACTCTTTGCTCAGGATGCTAATGTCGGCGGCGGCCTTGGTGGAATTGCTGGTGAGGGCCGTGAGCTGACGCATGAAGTCTGGGTTGGCGTAGGCATTGGTGAGCTGCATCATGGAGCGGATTAGGCTGTCTGTATTGACGCCGTCTTCACCCTTGGCTTGGGATCCTTCGCAGAGGATCTGGGTGCGATCGCAGTTGCGATCGAGGGGTCTGGAGGCCGTGCTGAGGGGTGGATTGTCTCGGGGTGGATTGATATTGAGCACGCTCTCGCCGAGCAGACTGATCTGATCGATGGTGAAGGTGGAATTGGCAGCAATTTGGAGGTTAGCGGGATTGATGGCAATTTTAAGCCGGACCCCGCCACTGTCTGGAACCATCTCCAGGACCCGGCCCACCTTCACCCCACGGTAGTTCACCGTAGAACCCGTCTGGACCCCAACAACCGCTGGAAAATTCACCCAGACGTGATAGCTGCGATTGCCTAGGCTAAAGCCCTGAATCCAGGCCACCCCAGCCCCGAGGACCAGCAACCCAGAAATTAAGAGCAATCCCACCGAACCTTCCCGCAGCAATCTCGAACCCATATGCTTTCACCGTAATGTTTTGGAATCTGAGGCCTTAGCCCAGTAATTGGATCGGCCCTTGGACATTGCCGCTAAAAAACTGGCGGACCAGGGGATTGTCCGTGGTGTCGATCTCTGCCACCCGTCCATCCCACTGCACCTTGCCATGGAACAGGAACACCACGCGATCGGCCGTGCGACGGATCGTACTCTCCTGGTGGGTCACCATCACATAGCTCCCACCCCCCGCCCGCCCCTGTTGCAGGCTGCGCACCAAATCCTCAATCACCGTCGAAGCGATCGGGTCCAGCCCCGCCGTCGGCTCATCGTAGAGCAGCACCGTGCGATTGTCCTCGGGTCTATCGGGATTTTCCATGATGGCACGGGCAAAGCTGACCCGCTTGCGCATGCCGCCGGACAGTTCTGCGGGAAAGCGATGGGCAATCCCCGAAAGACCCACCATCTCCAGCCGTTCCTCCACCAGTTCGCGAATCCGCCGCCGGGGCAGACGGGAATTCTGGTAGAGGGAAAAGCCGACATTCTCATCCACCGTCAGGGAGTCAAACAGGGCCGCCTGCTGGAAGACCATGCCGATGCCCGTGGGTTTGCGCTGGTCCTCCGCCAGACCTATGCGCCGCTCCCCCCGCACATAGACCTCGCCCTGGTCCGGCGCCGTCAGCCCCGCCATAATCCTCAGGGAGGTGGACTTGCCCGTGCCCGAAGGCCCAATAATCGCCAGGGCCTCACCGGGATAGACACAAAGATCCACCCCATCCAAAATCACATTCTGACCAAACCGCTTGGAAACGCCCCGCAGATCAATCAGGGGATCCAGGTTTGGCGGCAGGGGACTATTCAATGTTGTCTGTGTGCCTTCCGCACGGGACCAGCTATCACCCATACTATCTCAGCCTTTGGGATTACAAATTCAGGGGACTTGGGGAAACTTGGGGGCGATCTCGATCACCTACGCTTATACATTTCGTAACTTATGATAGGTCTGTCGTCTCGGGCAACTGTGCCACTTTCGCCAAATTTGGGTACGTTTAGATACCGCTAATTCCTGCTAAAACCCTCTAACCCGAGAAAACTCGTACAAACCCTACAGAACCTGCGCGAGATCTTCATGGAAAGATCCTGAATAGTTGGGTAAATGTATTAGAGGGCAAGCATTGAATGGGAGCAAAGGCCATTTTTATACCCGAACTATCTAATAGTACCCAAGGGCTTTTGGGCAGTGATACAGGGGATAAGTGCGATTTGGCAACAGTGGGGGATTCTGAATCCTTTTGGAATAAAGGCTTGGCCCCTCAAAATCATCGGTTATCGTTCAGCTACGAATAAATAAATTAGGATTCAGAGACCTTCGGAATTACAGTATCTTGGTTTACCTTGGCGGAGCGCCTTCTTGCGTAAGCTAAGCGAGCCTCCTCCCACAATCCCCGGCGCTCCCTGACCCATCCCTGACCCTCTGTGGCGTCGCTCAGTGATGATCACCCACAGTTCTCCCCACCAACCCATGCGAACTACCCTTCGGCCTTCAACGCGATCGCTCTCCCCGCCTATCTGGTTTAGCCAGAGCGTCAAGTGGATGGCCCCAGGACTGTCCGTCAAGCGCTGGATGCTGATGAGTGCTGGGGGGGTGTTGCTAATCAGTCTGGGGCTGGCGATCTGGGTCAAGCTGACGCCGATCTTTTACATGACGCTGTTTGCCCGCACCTTCCTAGAAACCTTTACCCGGAACGTACCCAACTATGTGAGTGGGCCACTGGTGATTCTGCTGGGGCTGGCTTTTGTCTTTTGGGGCCAGAAGCGCACCTTTGGGTCAATTACCGACGCCCTGGTGCCCGAGCGGGATGAACGACTGGTGGACATGCTGATCAGCCATCGCCGCCTGAACCGTGGCCCGAGGATTGTGGCGATCGGCGGTGGCACAGGCCTATCGACCCTCCTGCGGGGCCTCAAGGTGAACAGTACGAATTTGACCGCCATCGTCACCGTGGCCGACGATGGCGGATCCTCCGGTCGCCTGCGCCGGGAAATTGGCGTGCTGCCACCCGGTGATATTCGCAACTGTCTGGCGGCCCTGGCCGATGAGGAGCGCCTGCTGACGGAGCTGTTTCAGTACCGCTTTACGGCGGGGGATGGGCTCCAGGGCCATAGCTTTGGCAACCTGTTTTTGACGGCCATGAGCGAGGTGACGGGGGATCTGGAGCGGGCTGTGGCGGCCTCTTCCAAGGTGTTGGCGATCCAGGGGGAGGTCCTGCCCGCAACCCTGAGTGATGTGGACCTTTGGGCCAAGCTGGCCGATGGTCGCTACATCGAAGGGGAATCCAATATCACTAAGGCGCGGGGCGAAATCGTGGAAATTGGCTGTACGCCAGCGGCGCCTCCGGCCCTGCCCAAGGCCATTCAAGCGATCCAGGAGGCGGAATATATCATCATCGGTCCCGGCAGCCTCTACACCAGCATCATTCCAAATCTGCTAGTACCCGAAATTGCCGATGCGATCGCCCGCAGCTGCGTCCCCTGTGTCTATGTCTGTAACGTCATGACCCAGCCGGGGGAGACCGATGGCTACAGTGTGGCGGACCATATCCGGGCCATCGATCGCATCTGTGGCCGCCGCCTGTTTGATGCTGTCTTGGTGCAGCGGCGGATGCCTTCGGCGAAGTCGATTGCCCGCTACCGGGAGGAAGGATCCCACGGTGTGGAGCTGGATCTCGATGAGGTGACGAAGCTGGGGCGGCGGGTGATTCGGGCCGATGTGATCGATGAGGATCTGGAGACGGGGCTGGTGCGCCACGACCATGAGCAGTTGGCCGGGGTGCTGCTGCGCTGGTATGCTCGCGTTAGAGAAGATGCTAAAGCCGAATTGAGATGAATGAGTTAACGGGGTTGCTGCGGGATGCGGCGGCGACCAGGGCCTTGGGATTGTATTTAGGAGCGCGTTTAACAGCGGGCAGTTGTCTGCTGCTGGCGGGGGATCTGGGCGCGGGGAAGACGAGTTTGATCCAAGGGTTGGGGTTGGGGTTGGGGATCACAGAGTCGATCGATTCGCCGACCTTCACGCTGATTAATGAGTATTTAGACGGGCGGTTGCCGCTGTATCATCTGGATCTCTATCGGCTAGAACCATCGGAGGTGGCGGCGCTTTATTTGGAGAACTATTGGGAGGCGATCGAAGTGGATCCCGGTATTACGGCGATCGAATGGCCCGAGTGTCTCGCCTATGGTCCAGATTGTTTTTTGCAGGTGGAATTGACCCACCGGGGTGAGGGGCGGGGGGTTGTCTTGCGATCGGGGGTGG
>JAAUSA010000196.1 GCA_012031975.1 Alkalinema sp. RU_4_3
AACTGATGTTGTGGAGGAGGATGCCTGACGCTGTGGGGATGGGTTGTTGAGGGATGTGGGGTTCAGCCTGGGGGGTGGCCGATTGTGGGGCGATCGTAGTGACCATGGCTAGATTTCTCCGATCGGGTAGGGGGCTCGCTAACTCTATTGTATCAGGGGAACTGGGCGATCGGTATCTGCCTTGAGATAGATCAAGGTTACTGTTTTGGAAGATCGCAATCGACCTGAATATAGCGATCGCGCAATTATCTCGATTGTACCTATGGTGTGGGTAATCGCGATCGATATAGTTCAATGTAGCGCTGGGCTTGGAGGGCGATCGATCGGCAATTTTCTCCCATCATTTCGTGCTTTTAAGCAGTTGTCTCTTTCACCCATTGGTGAATGGTTTTGACCCAACTGGTTTCACCCATCGTTAGGGCTTGAATCAACCAATGTTCCAAGACTGCGGGAGTGACGATCGGCAGGGCAATGGAGGTGGATATTTGATGATATTGACCATCATTAAGGCCATAAAAACCATTGTTTCTCCGTCAAATCGCCAGATTTCTGGGATGCCTAGGGCCGCATAGATGGGCAGGCGGGGGAGGGAGAGGCTGGTCATATCGATTTCGATCGCGAGGTCCGGGGGCGGCAGAATGTTTAAATCGATTTCCATTTTGCCCCGAAGTAGAGCCTCATTTTGAATGTAGTAGCATTCGTCGGCTTCGACGCCCTTGGCCAGGTCTTTACGGCTCCAAGTCGAGGCTCCAAGGCTGCAAATTTCCAGACCTAATTCTTCTGTCACGGCTTCTAAACAACGTCCAAGCCATCGCTTATATCTTTCATGGGGTGGTAATGGCATAAAGATCTCCAGCCGACCATTATCGTAGGTCAGGCGCTTGTTGGGTTGGGATTCAAGTTCCCGGATGAGGGATTGGAATGTTTCCCAGCTGATGTTGTGGAGGAGGATGCCTGACGATGGATGAGTAGGTTGTTGCGATATGGGGGCTTGGGGTGCGATCGTAGTGACCATGGCTAGATTTCTCCGATCGGGTAGGGTGTGAGGCAACTCTATTGTATCAGGGGAACTGGGCGATCGGTATCTGCCTTGAGATAGATCAAGGTTACTGTTTTAATGATCTGTAATAGTGGTTTATAGGAAAACTTTGAGCTATTATGAGGATGGCAACTTTGATATGATTATGTTGGCTGTTCATGATTGTTCAGTGGGATGAGGCTAAACGGCAGCAAGTTCTGATAGAACGTGATATTGACTTTGAGCAGTTGCAGGATTTGCTCTTCATGCCATACATTGAAGATCGTCGTTCTGAACAACCGGAGCAGTTATGACCAGCAAATCCGCTAAGGTTCAAGATATTGAAGAAATTGCTCGGCAGGCTCATGCTGGAGTCGATGTGTCGGAGTATTTTACGGGAGAGTTTCAAGCGAAGCAGAGAATCGGTCTTGATTTTTCATCGAGTCTTGATTTCCCGCTGGTGCTTTTGCGACGGATTGATGCTGAATGTGCGCAGCAGAATATCGATCGCCAAACTTGGATTAGAATGGCCTGTGCTGAAAAGGTTGCTGGACTTGAAAAGGCAGCTTAAATACAGCGAGCGCGCAATCATCCCGATTGTACCTATGGTGTGGGTAGTCGCGATCGATATAGTTCAATGTAGCGCTGGGCTTGAAGGTCGGTCCAGGATACAGATACGCTAGAATAGAAGAGTCCTAATCGATGTAGGCATGCCATGGCCACTACAACTCCTGAAATCCTGACCCTAGAGCAAATTCGCCACCGCTACGATGGTGAATGGGTTTTGATTGCCTACAACGAGATTGACCATAACCTTACTCCGGTCTCTGGCGAGGTCTTGGCGCATTCTCCCGATCGCGATACACTTTATGCCTCTTTGTCCTTGGGGCGAGGAAAAGATGTGGCGATCGAATGTTTTGTGAAGGTTCCTGAAGATATGGCATTCATCCTATGAGTCGGCGCTTTTATCCCCTTGAAGAGCGTAAAAACTTCCTACTTGTCAAGGCCGCTGTCGGCTCAATGGATAATCGATCGAAGGTTGTCAAGTTAATGATAGACACAGGTGCAACCTACACGGTTCTCCCACCAGATTTGCTAATCGAGTTAGGTTGTGATCTTTCCAGTCCAATTCGCACAGTGAACATTGCGGCAGCAGGAGGAATGATCAAAGTACCGATCGTTGAAGTTCCTTGGTTTAACTGTCTTGGGCAAAGGGTAGAACTGTTTTCAGTGATCGCCTTAAAACTACCTGCCGCCGCCGCAGTTGACGGTCTTTTGGGTATGGACTTCTTGAAGACGCAGGGGGCGATTATCGATGTAAAGCGAGCGCGTGTTGAAATTGAAGGCTAGCAATCACAGGCCGTCAAATATTTAAGAAACCACGGTCAATTTCCTAGAGTAGCGATCGATACAGCTCAATGTAACGCTGGGCTTGAAGGTCGATCGAATATTCTTGGAGGGCGATCGATCGGCAGGTTTTTGACATGTAGGCTCTTTGCTGGTGGTCTTCTAGGAGTTGAATGATACCGTTGCGGAAGTCATCTGTGTCTTCGGGGGCGGCGAGATAACCTGTTTCACCGGGGCGTACAAGATCGGGTACACCACCGATTTTGAAGGAAACCATTGGGGTGCCGCAGGCCATGCTTTCTTGAAGTACGAGAGGTAGGTTATCGGCGCGGGTTGGAAAGATAAATAGATCGGCGGCGGAATAGGCGATCGCTTTGAGGTGATCGCTGCTGACGTAGCCGAGGCCGATGGTGGGTATGCCTAGGGATTCAGCGATCGATTCACCACCTTCGCCTAGGGTTAGGATGACTAGTTGGGCTTTGAGGCTGGCTGGGAGGTCTACTAGTGCTTTATAGATTAGATCGCCACCTTTACGGGAATCAGCAAGGTTGGCAGCGCCAAACATTAAAACTTGTTTGCCTGTGGGAATGTTGAGGACGGCACGACATTGGATTTTATCCAGAGGCTGATAGACATCCATATCAATGCCATTGGGAATGTAGTGAATCGGAAATCGACTCAGCATACTGGCCTTTGCTTGGTCAGTCAGCCATTGACTGGGTGTGACGATCGTTAGATTCGATCGACTGTATACCCAATTTTTGAGTTTCCACTCGATCGCGGTGGTATCGCGGGTGATGCTGGGGTAGCTTGCCAGATCGGGGCATTGGCCGCAGCCTGTTTGCCATTTGTTGCAGGCGTAGGTGTAGGCGCAGTGGCCTGTGAAGCTCCACATATCGTGGAGAGTAAAGACTGCGGGTTTTGTGGTGGTGAGGTTGTCTATTGCAAGGTAGTTGAAGTAGCTGTTGTGAAGGTTGTGGAGGTTGAGGATGTCAGCTTCTTGATAGAAGGGGTGGTGGGTGATGTTGGGGGTGGTTTGGTAGTTGAGGTAGTTGAGACCCAGACGGTGGGTGATGCGTTGAAGGTTACGTTCGAGGTGGCGATTATTGTGAGGGACTTGGGCGATGTGATCACTCTTGGTTTGTTTGTGGCCGACAAGTTGACGTGAGGATATGCCTTTGGCAAGTAGGCATTGATGGAGGCGGTAGGCTGCGATTCCTGCGCCACCGCCGATGTCGGATTGGTTGATGTGGAGGATGTTCATGGTGCAGGTTTGATGGCTTCCATAAAGAGTGAATCGGGCTTATAAGTGCTGCCATCAGGTTCAGTATCAAGGTTAAAGCTAACCCAATCTGCAATTCGGCTTTGGTTGGCTGTTTGTTGAGTGGTTTCAATAAATCCGGTGTTCTCTAGGGTGCGTTTTAAGGAATAACGATCGTACATCCATTGATGGATCTCGCCCCCAAGGCGGAACTGACCAATTTTCAGCGCTTCATAGTCTGATTGGCCGAGACATAATTTGAGGAAGGCATCGCGACGATAATGGGGATAACGGACAAACCGATAGATTGGTTTCAACCAATTAGGAGCTGCAGATGTGGACTGTTGATGTCGTTGCTTTCCAGCTTCAATCAAGTTTTTGCCTTCTGTGCCGATGCGATCGAGTACAAAGGCTTGGTTAGGAATATGCTCTTGGGTGAGGTATGCTGCCATTTCTCCACCGGAGTGATTTCGGACAGACTGATCTAGCATTTCAACGATCATCCAATGATGATTATCGGATTCTCCAAGGATTCCTTTTTCTGCTTTTTCAAGACTAACTAGGTAGTTTTGTGCGATCTGTTCGAGGTCAGGAATGACTACTCGAATCACACCGCCAGGTTTGAGAACTCGGAAACATTCTTTGAGAAATGCTTGAGCTTGAGCCTGGGAGAAGTGCTCTAAGACATGGGAATGATAAACAACATCAAAAGATTCGTCGGGGTTGGGAATACCTTGAGTCAGATTATGGGCAAGGACAAATTTACTGGATGATGTAAAGTCGATATTTGTCCATCCTTCATTAAAACGTCTACCACAACCAAGATTGAGAAAGTTCATAATGGTTCTCAGATATTTTTACTTAATTAAGAAGAGAATCTTACTGCTTTATGATTTGCAATCTACTTTTTTGGATGAATTTGCAATCATTTCTGCCCTTGAAATATTCATCTACAGCCTTTTTGCAGCCCGTGTAAGCATGATAGTCATCAATAATTATCACGCCTCCAGAAACTACAAACGGCTCTATTCTCTGCAAAGAAAGAAGTACAGATTCGTACCAGTCGCAGTCAATATGTGCCAAGCAAACAGGTGAATTAAGACATAAAGTGTCTTGATAAAGTCCCTTGACTAAAGATATATGGTTTTCCAATTCTGAACCACCTTGCCGTAAAGATCTTCCTGGTAGCCATAGTATAAATCACCACCTATACCAGAAGACTTTCCCTCAGTAATCACCTCATACCTTGCATGAACATCATTACCATCCTTCAAGGATGGCTCAGGAATAGTCCCAAATACGTCATAGCAAGAAAAAAATCTGTGCTTATTTTTAGCAGCAGCAATGACAATCGAGGAACCGCCCAAAGCACAACCTGTCTCAACAATACAGCCTTCAATTCGTTTCTTTTCAATATACTTGACAGCACTACTCAAATCGCATAGCGCTGTGGTCTCCAAGTAGCTCAAGTTCTGAGCTATAACTTGATTGATGATTTTGATTGCTTCGGGATCACGATTATATGATTCAACAATCAAATTAATTTTTCTCGCAATCTTGGACAACATTCTGTTATACCTCATGTTTACGCTTAGAAAAGATCAATTAGCGGTAATTTAAACTACCCTCAAGCCAACACTGTATCCCTGACAGAAATAAATTGGTTTTTCCATCTTTCAATAGCATCGACATCGAGAATAATCCGGGGGGATTGACTGCATGAAATCCACTTTTCGATATAGGCTAAATCATCTCTTTTAACTGTTGGTAGACCTGTATCTTTTCCAATTTCTCTGGCACGATTGTCAATCTCTATAATCAAGGCCCTTTTTCGTCTATTTAGGCAGTAAACTCCCCCGTGCAGTCTAGTGCCGATATAGTCAAATGATATATCAGAATTTACAAATTCTTGTAATCCTGAGAAAGAATGATCTAGGAATTTGAAAGGAAGATTCATCTCTCTTGCATATTCGAGATCTCCTCGGCCTTGAGGCCAAAAGTAGACAGATTCATACCGACTTAAAAGTAGATTTGCGAGTTGCCTATCTAAGTCAGGCTCCTTGTTGTAATCAGTAAGCATCAATAGAGCAGAGTTGGCTTTCTGGTTTATAAATTGGCTAGCATTTATGCCAGCAAGAGGCCACATTGTAGGGCATCCCGTATTGATAACATTCCGAATGCCGATGGAACTTAGCTGCTCTTTAGAATAATTGTCTCTCACCGAGTGTTGTATTTTTCCCGAAAGTGCAAATCTTAGCAGCTTTGCCGTATAAAAATTAGGCTTACCTTGATACTGCCACCATCCCACACCTAATAGAACAGCATTTTTAATTCTGACAGCATCAAGAAAAGAAATCTTCCACTGGCAATACTTATTCATATTGGAAGAGAGCAAATTAGTTCCTCCAATAAGAATATTAGTAGACGTTTGAATCCTAGAGATACTCTTGTAGTCTAGGTAGCTGTGCGTAGAAAATCGAATTAATTGTTGACTTCCAAAAATCTGTTTTATCTCTCGATTTACGGATTCTTGAATAATTAAATCTCCCAAATTAGGGCTAGAATCTCCTGCGTTATTCTCAATTCCTGGATCTAACAAACAAATTGTGTTCATGGCTAAAATAATAGTGTTTAGTTTTGGCTAGACAGCTGTGGGAAGAATCCATTGATGTTTCATTGCTACGGCCCCATATGCACTAGATGACACTAATCGACCATTGAGTTCACCCTGTGTTACTTCTATAGATACCGCGCCTTCGACATGATCTTGTAATTCGCCATTGCTTGTAATTGCTACGTTCATGCGGTAAGTGCCGGGAAGAAGCACCAATTCGTTTATTTTGCATACTATTAGTGGATTTAATGTAGGTTCCAAAACATCAACTTCACAACTGACAGCACTATTAAAGTTGATAACTGCTTGTCCATGCTGATCATATAAAGTGAAGATGCATCCCAGGTTTGGCAGAAGCAAATTTAGGTAAAACTTGAATATTGCGACTTTCCCGGTTGCCAGCGCAGCTTCATCATATCCCGAACTAGATGTTAATATTTTCTCCAGCCTGACGCCACCCCGTCCTTTCCGATCTTTCCTGTCAGAAAGATTGACCTCTGACATTGAATCAATTTGCGCCAGGTAATCACTAACAGTCTTAATTACCGAGTCATCAGATTTAACAGTTCCGTTGGCTATTAAAATACCTCGTGTGCACAAGCTTTGTAAAATACCCATATTGTGACTCACAAATAGGATAGTTCTTCCTTCTTGTCCGACTTCTTCCATTTTCCCTAGACATTTTTTCTGGAATTTTAAATCCCCCACCGCCAAAACCTCATCCACAATCAAAATCTCCGGCTCCAAATGCGCCGCCACCGCAAACGCCAACCGCACATACATCCCACTCGAATACCGCTTCACAGGCGTATCCAAAAACCGCTCCACCTCCGCAAAAGCCACAATCTCATCAAACTTACGATCGATCTCCCGCCGCGACATCCCCAAAATCGCCCCATTCAAAAAGATATTCTCCCTCCCCGTCAGCTCCGGATGAAACCCCGTACCCACCTCCAACAGACTCGCCACCCGCCCCTTAATCCCAATTCTCCCCGTCGTCGGCTCCACAATCCGACTCAACACCTTCAGCAACGTAGACTTCCCCGCCCCATTACGGCCAATGATGCCCACGCGATCGCCCTGGTTGATCTCAAAATCCACATCCCGCAGCGCCCAAAACTCATCCTTCGCGCGAGCCTCAGCCGATCGCCGGAACATCGACCCAACCCCATCCGCCACCACATCCCGCAGCGACTTATACCGACTGCGTCCCTCAGACTGGTGGCCCAGCACATACTTCTTTCCCAGCCCCTCAACCCGAATTACAGAATCACTCATAGGACGCCTAGAAACCTAATAACAAAACCACATAACCAACGGACACAACATAAGATACAGACCTTAAGGTGACAGATCAGGAAGAATACCCAGAAAAAGTTCAACTTCACAAAACAGGGCGATCGTCTTTACATTTCTCACAAAAAAAGCCCCCCAGTCCCCCCAGAAAGCTGTATCCCTCACGACAAATCAACCTACTCCCCCAAATTCTCCCCCAACCACCGCTCCAAATCCCCCATCCCCGTAAACCGCAACAACGCGGCCCCCAACAGTGATAACTGCTCACTCGACAGCGATCGCACCCGATCTTTCTGCTCACCAGACAAGCCACCGCACTGAACAGCCAACTGACCCAAGACTAGCCCAGCCTCACCGCTCCGTGACGCTTGCTTGTAATACATCGTCTCTGTGAAATCAACGGAATTAAGACCCAACATCTGTCTGACCTCCTCAATCGTTAACTCAAGCAGCGATCGCCTCCCTCCTAAGAAATATCCCTACAGCAAGCGCGATCGTCCCACCTACTCCCCCACATTCTCCCCCAGCCAACGCTCCAAATCCCCCATCCCCGTAAACTCTAATAACGCATCACCTAGAAGCTCTAACCGCTCACTCGATACGATCGCACCTGATTCTCTTGTTCACTAGACAAAGCCCCACACTGCCTTGCTAACATTCGTAGCGTCACCTTAGCCTCACCTATCTGCGCTGCCTCTTGGAAAAACTTCGTCTCAGTAATGTCAACGGACTTAAGACCTAACATCTGTCTGACCTCCTCAATCGTTAACTCTGGAAACTTACTAGACAGTATACCTTCTACCAAATCCAAACTGCGCAGGAAGTCCGCCCGTCCCTCCGCCACCGCCAAGATTTTCCGTCCCTCCACCCCCACATCCTGCTCCGGCACCGCAATCAGTCTCAGCAGCGCCAAATTCAGACTCAACCCCTGCAACGGCACCAAATCCTCCAGATAAATTCTGGTCACATTCAACCGCAACAAGGTCCCATGGGGTACCTCCGACCCCAACGTTTGCCTCCGACTCTGCAAAATCAACAATCCCAGCCAAGGCCGTTCCACCTCATACTGCGACAAATACAAATGCAACTCCGCAAAATATCGCCCATAAAATCCCCCCTCCGGCTGCATCTGCGCCTCAAAGAACACCAGAGGAACCGTCATATCCTCCGACAAAGGCAACAACACCCCATCCAACCGAAACTCCTTCTCCTTCACCACCGGAGCCTTATAGTCAAATACGCACCCCTTAGGAATCCCAGACATCAGCTCCGCCACCGCCTCTGGCTGCGTCAACAGCATCTTATAAAACAACTTATCCGTCTTCATCTCAGTCTCCAACAAAAACGATCGCCCCCAGATGCTAAAACACACCCAAGCGCGATCGCCTCCCTCCTGAGAAATATCCCCACAGCAAGTGCGATCGCCCCACCTACTCCCCCAAATTCTCCCCCAGCCATCGCTCCAAATCCCCCATCCCCGTAAACCGCAACAGCGCAGTGCTTAAACGCTCTAGTTGTCCAGCAGAGAGTGATTGCACCTGACCCTTTTGTTCGATCGACAACTCTCCGCACTGCACAGCCAACTGCCGCAACACAGACTTCACCTCACCCGTCTGCGCCACTTCCCGATAAAACCGCGTTTCACTTAAATCAGTCAACTTAAGACCCAACATCTGTCTGACCTCCTCAATCGTTAACTCTGGAAACTTACTAGACAGTATACCTTCCACCACATTCAAGCTGCGCAGAAAGTCCTGCCGCCCTCCGCCCGCCCAAATCCTCCGACCCTCCACCACCACATCTTCCTCCGGCACCGCAATCAGTCTCAGCAGCGCCAAATTCGGACTCAAATCCTGCAGCGGCACCAAATCCTCCAGATACACCTTCTCCACCCAATGGTCTAGCAGCAAAGAATAGGGCACCTGCGACCCCAAACCCTGACTCCGATTCCACAACACCAACAACCCCCGGCAGGGCCGATTCACCGGATACTGCTGCAAATACAACCCAATCTCCGCAAAAAATCGCCCATAAAATCCCGCATCCGCCTGCATCTGCGCCTCAAAAAACACCAGCGGCAACGCCTCGTCCCCATCCAAAGGCCGCAACACCCCATCCAACCGCAACTCCTTCTCCTTCACCACCACCGCCCGATACTCATACTCAAACCCCTCCGGACACCCCCGGCACCAGCTCCGCCACCGCCCCCGGCCTGCGTCAACAGCATCTTATAAAACAACTTATCCGTCTTCATCTCATGTCTCCAACAAAACGATCAACCCCAGA
>JAAUSA010000197.1 GCA_012031975.1 Alkalinema sp. RU_4_3
GTCTTCTGTCGCATTCGTGGCTATTTTTCCACTTTGCGTAAACAGGGTCATTCAGTTGTGGAAGCACTCGTTGCCTTGTTCTCGGGTCAGTCTATTCCCCTTCTTGCTCAACCTGAGTAGTTACGATTGCCCAAAGAAAGGGATCGGCAACTTCATCGCCATAGATTTGATCGCCTGTGAAAAATAGCTGATGGGGTCGGAGATTGGGCCGATCGGCGGCTTCAGCAATCATTTGATCAATGATCGGCAATGCGTCCAGGTCATGGTCATGGAGCTTACGGCAGGAGCCATGGAGAATCCGTAGGTCATTTAAATCCTCCGGGGGCAATGCAAAGGTGGGTAATCCATGGGAAAAATAGCTCAGGCAAACCCTAGGCAAGGCCGCTGACTGGAGAGCATCCCCTAGGTCTACAGGGGATGCATGGCTGGTATTTTGCCGGGGATAGATTTTTAGGTCGTAGGCATACAGCACACCCGGTAGGAGACTTTGCTGCGATCGCGGCTGCGCCGTGATTAGGGCGATATGTAGGGATTTTCCTAGGGCGATCGTGGTTGCTGTCCCTTGCAATAGGGGTTGGCTGTGGTCCACCGTATTGCCTTGGGCTGGTAGGACCTGAATCTGAATCTCTGCGGCGGTCTGCAATGCTACCCAGACCGATACAGACTGCGCTTCGGTGCGGCGGAGAATTGGGCCAGCTAGAATCAATGGCAACTGGGCCAAATCGAATGTTGCGGTTATTTCCATCTCGATTGATCCATCCATGGTATCCTTCACCCAGCATACTTCGAAAAAATATTTCTATTCGATAATCCCCGCGCGCAGGGCCAGCACGGCGGCATGGGTGCGATCGTCCACACAGAGCTTATTCAAAATATGCCGCACATGGGTTTTGATGGTTCCCACGGTCAGGAAAAGCGCATCGGCAATCTCGGCATTGCTATAGCCGCGCACAATCAGTTGCAAAATGCCGATTTCGCGATCGGTCAAGTCAGCCTTATCTACGATTTCTTCATACTCCGGATCCAGAGCCTTAATGGCAATGGTTTTTTCGATCGAACCCTGGCTAGGGTCTGCATTGCTTTGACGAACCTGCTGCAAGATGATGTCAGCAATTTGGGGGTCGATCCAGGGATTGCCCGCATGGGTAGCTTTGACGGCTTCTTCTAGGCGATCCATGCTGATGTCTTTCATGCAGTAGGAATCAGCCCCCGCTGCAAATGCTGCCAGCACAGAATCCGGGGTTTTGTGCATGGTTAACATAATCACTTTGGTCTTGCCCTGATTGGCTTCGGCTTGGCTGCTCAGGAAGCGCCGGACCAACTCGATGCCATCAATGTCCGGCAGGCCAATGTCCACAACCGCCACATCGGGCTGTTCGACCTCCAGCAGCCGCAGTCCCTGAATCCCGTTGCCAGCATCGCCAATCACGCTGATGCCTTCGCGCCGATGGAGGGCTGCCTCTAATCCAGCTCGGGTTAAATCGTGATCTTCAATAACGACCACACGAATGTCTGACATAGTAACCTAATTCGATGTTTCTATGATTTATATTAACACCCAATTCTTTGAAATAGTGTTAAGCTAAGCTATGGCGAGCTTTTTATCACTTGATAGGACGTTTTTCGCCCACGGCAATAATAAAACATGAATCATTCCTCCTCCTTGCCTACCGTATCGATACTATTAGCCCCATTGTTGGAGCAGTCAGGGTTGGAGCAGTCAGGCAACCTCCTATTGCTCAAGGGGGAGGAATTCTTGGAGGCTCTGTTTGAAAATCTGTCGGAGGGCTTGGTCGCTTGTAACTCGGCTGGAGAAATTGTCCTGTTCAATCGAGCGGCCCAGCAGTTCCATGCATTGCCCCCGGAGCCGATTAGTCCCGATCGATGGTCCGAGTACTACGATCTATATGATGGTACAGGGGAACGGCCCTTGGCGACGGAGGCTATTCCGCTAATGCGGGCCTTGACCGGGGAAAAGGTGCGATCGGCGGAGATGATGATTAAGCCCAAGGGGAGAAAGGCGCGATCGATCCTGGCCAATGCTGATCCAATTATCGATGGGGCCGGGCATTGCCTGGGGGCGGTGGTGCTGATGCGCGATGTGACGGACCATCGCGAAACCATGGCGGCCCTAGAGTGCGATATCATTGCTCGGAAGCAGCTTGAAGCCGAGTTATTGGCAGCTAAATCAGAGCTAGAAGCGAAGGTAGAAGAACGCACAGCGGAAATAGCCGAGCGGGAGGACCAGTTTCGTACGACCTTTGAGCAGGCGGCGATCGGCTGTGCCCATGTGGGTCTTGATGGGTCCTGGCTGCGGATGAACCAGAAACTATGTGAGATTGTGGGTTACTCAAGGGAGGAATTATTGCAAAAGACCTTTCAGGATATTACTTACCCAGAGGACTTGGCCGGGGATCTGGCCCTGGTGGAGCAATTATTGGCAGGCAACATCCCCAATTATTCTTTGGAAAAACGATATATCCGAGGAGATCGATCGATCGTCTGGGCGCGTATCACGGTTTCCCTGCGGCGATTGGCCCCTGATGCAGAAGATTCTCTGGGGAAACCACTTTACTTTATTTCGATGGTCGAAGATATTAGCGATCGCAAGCAGTTAGAATTTCAAAATGAGGCCAATTTGCAGGCCCTGGAAAAAGCCAAACAGTCCTTGGAGAAGCGCAATCAAGAGTTAGACCAATTTGTGTATATTGCCTCCCATGACTTGAAGGCCCCCCTGCGCGGGATTGCCAATTTATCCGAATGGTTAGAAGAAGATTTAGCCGCGCAATTGCCGCCGGACAACCAGGAACAGTTGGTATTGATGCGCAGTCGGGTTAAGCGCATGGAAAATTTGATTAACGGTCTGCTGCAATATTCGCGGGTTGGGCGTGAAGATCTGGAGACCACCCAGGTGGACCTGCGGGAACTGCTGCTCGAAATCATTGATTCCCTAGATCCGCCAACATCATTTCAAATTCAATTGCCTCAGGTGATGCCTAAGTTGCAGGCCCAGCGGCTATTACTAAGTCAAGTGTTCGCTAACTTGTTTAGTAATGCAATTAAGCACCACGATCGCAACGGCGGGCATATTGTTGTAGATTGGACAGAGGAGGATCAGTATTACGTATTCACTGTGAGCGATGACGGTCCTGGTATCCCTGTCCACCAGCATGAGCGCATCTTTGGCATCTTCCAAACCCTCAGTGGCAGCGAGTCCGCTGCCAATACAGGGATTGGTCTGGCGCTGATTAAGAAAATTGTTGAGGGTGGTGGTGGTTCTATTCAGTTGCGATCCGAAACCGATCGCGGCAGCTGTTTTGAATTTACCTGGCCAAAGTCTTGAAAAATATGGTCAGCGGTTTAAAGGAAAGAATTCAGCAAAAAATGAAACGTGTTTGGCAGCGACGTGAAATCGGCAAGGTGGGTTCTGTGCTGCTGGCCATTCCAGCCTCCTGTCTGGCCTTGGTGCTATTGGGTGTAGCGGATGTGCGGCAAAAGGAGCAGCGGATTGAGGCTGATATTCGGGTGATTGAGCAACGGGTCAAATTGAGCGAGCAGGTGTTGCGCTATGTGATCGATCAAGAAACCGGGGTGCGGGGCTATCTCTTAACCCAGGATAAGCAATTCCTGCAACCCTACCATGCCGCAAAAAAGATCTGTTTCCTGAACTTGCTATCTTGAAACAGCAGGCCGCCGATCAAGGGGAGCTTTTACAGCAACTGGAACAGCAGATCATGCTGCGACTTCAGCAAGCCCAGGGATTGTTAGAATTTGCTGAGGCGATCGACATTCCATCCAATTCATCGCTGTTTGCTAGTCCCAGGGAAGTTTTATCAAAGGCAAAATCAGTGGAACTGTTGCAGCAGTTGCAGCAGGCCAGAAAGACGACGGATGCGATTCGCGAGATCATCGAAACTTTCAAACAGCGGCAGCAGCAGATGCTGTACCAAAAGAATGAGCAACTCAAACGAAGCAAGCGATTTGTCGATCTGGTGCAACTACTGGGGGCTTTATTGAGTGTGTTGAGCTATGTGGGCGTTGTGGGATTGTTTCAAGTGCTCGATCGGCGCATGACTCAGCGGGATCGAGAAATTCGGCAGACCCAGGATACGATTCAAGCGTTGACGAATCACCTCGTCGATGGCGTGATCATGGTCGATCAGAGTGGTCGGATTGAAAGCATCAATCCCGCTGCAGAGCGAATATTAGCTCACTCTTCCAAGGATTTGACTGGGCAGTCCTTAATGAATGTGTTGTTTCCACCAGAACTTATGACAATGCCGGGAGAACATGCATCTGATCGAACTTCTATTGCCAGTTCGGCACCGAATATGGACGCCATGACCTGGGTCCAGTTTAAGGCAGAATCGGGGATTGTTGAGCAGCTTCAAGCACAGCAGGCCAACGGGCAGATGATTCCGATCGAGCTATCCGTCAGTCGCAGTGGCTCCGCCTGGTCCAATTTGATCGTGCTGATTCGGGATGTGTCCGAGCGCGTCCGGCTCACCGAAGCCCTGTCGGACAAATTGATCGAGCTTGACGAATTGAACCAACAGCTCCATCGCATCAATATCCTCCTCCAGCACAAAAACCAATCCTTGGAAACCTTCGTCAGAGCCGCTGCCCACGATCTAAAAACACCCATTAGGGGGATTGCCAGCCTGGCCCAATGGCTAGAAACGGATTTGAGTGAGAGCTTGACCCCGGAAAGCCAGACTTCTCTACGGCTCCTGAATCAGCGTGTCCTACGGATGCAGGCGATCGCCGATGGGTTGCTCAACTATGCCAGCATTGAGGCCTGGATCGACCAGCAGGCAACCGTGGACACGCGTGCCCTGGTGGAGGAGATCTGTCGCCAAATTCCAGTACCCGAGTCCTTCTCTGTCCGCATTCTAGGAGCAATGCCCACCCTCAGAACCCCCCACCTCGCCTTAAAGCTAGTCTTTAAGCAGTTGATCCGCAATGCGATCGATCACCACGATCAAGGCAGAGGTATCATCGAAATCCTTGCGACTCCATTGGAACACTGTACTGAATTTGTCGTGCGGGATAATGGGCCAGGGATTGCGCTGGCCTACCGCGATCGGGTCCTGCAGATGTTTCAAGTCCTAGACCAGAACCCCGATGTCTCTGAAAATATTGGTGTGGGGCTTGCCCTAGTCTATCGAGCCGTTCAGCTAGCGGGTGGTACACTTGATCTAAAAACAGCTTCTATAGATGATTCTAGCGGTGAAACCATTGGGCGTGGTCTAGAGGTTTCCTTCACCTGGCCTTTCTTGGAACAAACCTCAACGGGTTGAAGTTGCGTTCGGACTGTGGGTAAAGAAATGTTTGTAAAGGTCTATTTTGATACTTTAGTTAGAGGTGGATGACATCGTTTTGTGCCAATATTGACTTAGCTGGGTTGTTTTTTGTGGTACCATGCGGGGTATTTTCCTGCGGAGTGCGGCGATTCACCTGGCCGGTCACCATGCTTTGGGGTAATGCCCTTAGCAAAATTGGCTATCTGGAGTTACTGAAGTCTAACGGCAATCGAGTGATGCATACCCTAAATGTTATGAAAAAACGACAATTTAGTTTATTAATCGTTGACGACGATGACGTAGATGTCATGAATGTTAAGCGCGCACTGAAAAAAAACGACTTGAGTTTGCCCACTGACCGGGCTGCCAATGGCCTAGAAGCCCTCGAATTCCTGAATCAAAAGTTTCAAGCGACAGGCCATATTGACCAATTAGTGATTCTATTAGATCTGAATATGCCCAAGATGAACGGGATCGAGTTCCTCCGGGCTATCCGCAATGACGAGCGATTTAGAGTGCTGCCCGTGATTGTGCTGACGACCTCCGATCAGCCGCAGGACCTGGAGGCCGCCTATAGCTTGAATGTCGCTGGTTACATTGTCAAACCTGTGGAGTTCCAAAGCTTTGTCGAAGCCATGAAGATCGTCAATGGTTACTGGTCTCTCTGCGCGATGCCGACCTAGGGGATCAGGTATGAAAGCAGCCTCGGTAAGACTGAATGTACTGGTCATAGATGACGATGCGATCGATCGCATGTCCGTCCGACGCCACCTCAAGAGCACCCAGGAAAATCTCCAGGTTGTGGAGGCAGAAAACTGCCAGATAGCCTTGGAGCTGATCCGAGAGCAGGTGTTCGACTGCATTTTCGTGGACTACAATCTGCCCGACGGCAACGGGATCGATCTAGTGCAGCAACTGCGACAGATGGGGTTGCGTGTTCCCTTAATTGCGCTGACGGGCCAGGGCGATGAGCAAATCGCGGTTGATCTGATGAAGGCGGGTGCTTCGGACTACATCAGCAAAGCCAAAATCAAACCCGATCTCCTCTATCGCGTGGTCCAGCAATGTCTAAGGATTTACCAGGCGGAACAAGAAGCCGAACGCGCCAAGCTGCTGCGCGAAGAACTCCTAGCCCAGCGGGAAGAATTCATTTCCCGCATGACCCACGATATGCAAACCCCCTTGGTGGGGGCCAATCGGATGCTAGAACTGATCCAAGATGATGCCTTTGGCGATATTCCTGCATCGGTCAAGGCCAAGATCGGTATCATTACGCGTAGCAACCATGACTTGCTCAAGATGGTTAGAGATTTAGTCGAAGTCTATACCTATGATGCTGGTTGCAAGGAGCTGAACCGCCTGCCGATCGATATTCGCAGCATTGTCGAAGAGGTGTTTCAACAGTTGGGACCCTTGGCCCAGGATAAACAGTTGGATCTCAAATTAGTGGTGAGCGATCCGGGTTTGAACCACGAGATTTTGGTCGATCGCCTAGAAATGAAGCGGGTTTTGATTAACCTGATCGGCAATAGCTTGAAGTTCACCGAGCTGGGCGGCATTACCCTCACCCTTGAAGGTAGCAGTCCGGCTAATCCCTGCTTGAAAATGACCCTACAGGATACGGGGATTGGCATTAGCGAAGAAGACCAGACCCAGATTTTCGAGCGGTTTCGTCGGGGTCGCCACAAACGATCCAACAGTGGACTTGGACTGTACCTGTCGCGGCAAATCATTGAGGGCCACCAGGGTAAGATTCAGGTTGAATCGATCGTCAACCAGGGCACAACCTTCACGATTAGCCTGCCTGCCCTACCCCATTAGAGAACGATCGCCATCGCAGTAGCTATTCCTTTAGATTCAGGTCAAGCCAGCCAACTTCTCCCATAGGGCAGACTACAAAATTAGCTTAACCCACTAGATTGACTCCTATATATAGATCACCAGGAGCGAACCCATGACCGAATTCAACGGCGTAATGATGCAGTTTTACCATTGGTATAACGAGCCTGATGGTACCCTGTGGAAAGAACTCAGCGCAGAGGCTGAAACCTTAGCCGCCATTGGTGTGACCTCCGTCTGGTTACCCCCTGCCTATAAAGGTATCGGCGGCGGCATGGATGTTGGCTACGGCGTCTATGACATGTACGACTTGGGTGAATTTGACCAGAAGGGTTCCGTTCGGACGAAGTATGGGACTAAGGTTGAATATCTGGCGGCGATCGAAACCGCCCAGGCAGCAGGCATCCGAGTCTATGCCGACGTTGTGATCAATCACATGATGGGTGCCGATCACGACGAAGAGGCCGAGGCAATTCCAATGAATCCTGAAAATCGCCATGAGCCGATCGGGGACCTTCAACCCGTCAAGGTTTGGACCCACTTCACATTCCCCGGACGAGATGGCAAATATTCCGATGCTGAATGGCATTGGTGGCACTTTGACGCGGTTGATTATAATGCTCTGAATGACGGGCAGGATGCGGTCTACCTATTTAAGGACAAGCACTTTGATGAACAGGTCGATCTCGAAAAGGGCGCATTCGACTATTTGATGGGGTGCGATCTGGATGTGGAGCACCCGAGGTACGCCAGCGTCTTAACGAATGGGGCACTTGGTACCTCGATACGACTAAGGTAGATGGGTTCCGATTTGATGCGGTGAAGCATGTTCGGGCGGGCTTTTTTCCTGAGTGGCTACAGCACTGTCGGCGACATGTGGGCCGGAAGCTCTTTGCCGTTGGTGAATATTGGTCTACGGAACTTGAAGCCCTGCATCATTTTATTGACATTACGGGCGGCGACGTGATGTTGTTTGATGCGCCTTTGCACTACAACTTTACTGAGGCGAGCAAGTCTGGCGGTAGCTATGATATGCGGCAAATTTTTGACAATACATTGGTCCTGCAACAGCCAGCTCTGGCAGTAACGCTGGTTGACAACCATGACTCTCAGCCACTGCAATCCCTAGAATCAGTCGTTGAATCTTGGTTCAAACCCCTGGCCTATGCGCTGATTTTGTTGAGGCGAGATGGCTATCCTTGTATTTTCTATGCGGACTATTACGGTGCCCACTATAAGGACTCAGGCAACGATGGCAATGAGTACGAAATTTGGATCGATAGCCACCGCTGGCTAATTGATAAATTCCTGGAAGCACGTCATACCTTTGCCTTTGGCGACCAATATGACTATTTTGATCACGAGAATACGATCGGCTGGACAAGACTAGGCACGGCAGAAAAACCCGGCGGGATGGCCGTGGTGCTAAGTAACGGCGATATGGGCACAAAATGGATGGAAGTGGGGCAGCCTGACACTGTCTATGTTGATATTACAGAACATATCAAGGTTCCGATCACAACAAATCAAGACGGCTGGGCAGATTTCCTCTGCGCGGCCGGATCCGTCTCTGTGTGGGTGCCGCAGTCCTAACCGCTGCCACCACGACCATAGTGTGAGGCAATTCACTCACTTTTGATAGATTTCAGCCCAAATTGATTTCTGTACAATCATGGGCGTAGATTGAAACAGCTTACTTCCCATATATTGAGGAAAAACCATGGACAATTACGTTTGCAAAAATTGTGGTTATGTATACGAGCCCGCTGAAGGCGATGCAAAAGCAGGCATTGAGCCCGGTCTGCCCTTTGCTTCATTGCCCGAGGACTGGCATTGTCCCAAATGCAATGCTGAGCGGTCCGAGTTCGATCCAGAACAGGGCGTGATGCCGGGGATGGTGGCCCCGATCGGCGAATAGCTCTGGCTAAATCATTACGTACGGGTCTTAGGAGTTAGCTCTTGTTCAAAGCTAACTCTTTTATTTTGTCTATTTTTCTGAGCTACTGGATTCAGACGTTTGCTTTAGCGTAACTTGCAGTATGTCCATGACAACCTGGGGATTGGTTGTCTGCTGCATGGCTTCTGCTTCTAAATCTAGGCGATCCCTGATGTTAGGCGAGTCTAGGCGTAGTTCTTCAACTAGGGCGATCAGCTTGGCGATTTTTTGCTCTGTGATTAGATTTAGCTGTAGCATAAGATGGGTTCGTTCGTCGCTGACTTCCTCCTGGCGGGTCTGATAAATCAGAACCCCGGTGGAAATGAGCAATGAAATAGCATCTATTCCTTCTTCGCGCAGGTTAAACAGAGGAATATTCCTGGTTCTCCATGGGTATGAGTAGACCATATGCTCTACTTTTTGCGAATCTAGCGTCAAGGCTGTAGAATATGAGGACATTCTAACCTCACCCAGTTGGAGGAGCCCAGCAATGCGAGAAGGCTACC
>JAAUSA010000198.1 GCA_012031975.1 Alkalinema sp. RU_4_3
TCCCGCACCCCATCGAACAACCTGCCACCGAACCCAGTCTGATTAAACTTCAAAATCAAACTGAACATCACCAGCGCAATCCCGTCGTTAAACAAACTCTCCCCCTCCACGATCGTGATCAACCGCGAAAGGCACCGCCACCTCCTTAAACACGGCGATCACCGACACCGTATCCGTAATCGACAAAATCACCCCCAACAGCATCGCTGGCACCCAAGCCAGCCCGAGGCCAAACTTCAGGGCCAGCGCCCCCACCCCCGCCGCAATCACCACCCCCGGACCCGCCAGCAGCAAAATTGGTTTCAGCGTAATGCGCAGCCGACTAATATCGGTATTCAGCGACGCCTCGAACAGCAAAATCGGCAAAAATAAATTAATAATCAGCGAAGAATCCAGCCCAATCTTCCGAGGCAGCAGCTCCGCGATCGCCAGCCCTGCCACCACCAGCCCCGCCACATAGGGCAACCGGAACCGCCGCGACAGCAGCGCTACCATCGTCGCCACCAGCAGCAAAATAATCACCGCCTGCACCAATTGCGCCACATCGCTATGGTCTACGCCGATCGCCCCCAAATACCACATGAATAAAACTCCCCAAGCATCACCCACCATCTTATCGACAGGTCAGCCTTCCCATGAAGCCAAAATTTTCCGCTACACTGATCCCTACCCCCAGCCGTAAAGGCGGGTCCTCTCTATCTAAACTACCGAGGTACTAACGCAGTGAGCATGGAAACCCTTACCAAGATCCCCACGTTTGCCAACCCCGAGTACGATCGCAGCGAATTCGATCGTCATGTCATGACCACCTACGGGCGCTTCGGCCTGACCTTGGTGCGAGGCGAAGGCAGTCGTGTCTGGGACGACCAAGGTAAGAGCTACCTCGACTGTGTGGCGGGGATCGCCACATGCACCCTCGGCCACGGCCACCCAGCCATGGTCAAAGCTGCCGCCGACCAAATGGCGAAGCTCTGCCATGTCTCCAACCTCTACTACATCCCCAACCAAGGCGAACTGGCAAGCTGCTGGTGCAAACTCCTGCGCCGACAAAGCCTTCTTCTGCAATTCCGGCGCCGAAGCCAACGAAGCTGCGATCAAACTGGCCCGCAAGTACGCCCATACAAAGCGCGGCATCGACAACCCCGTAATCATCACCGCCAATGCCAGCTTCCACGGCCGAACCCTGGCCGCCGTCACCGCCACCGCCCAACCCAAGTACCACCAGAATTTCCATCCCCTGGTCCCTGGTTGCCTACGTCCCCTACAACGACTTCGCCGCCCTCGAAGCTAAGATCGCCGAACTCGATCGCGACAAACCCCAGGTCGCGGCGATTCTCCTCGAACCCCTCCAAGGCGAAGGCGGGGTCAACCCAGGCGATCGCACCTACTTCCAGAAAGTCCGTGAACTCTGCGACGCCAAAGGAATCCTGCTGATCCTTGATGAAGTCCAAGTCGGCATGGGCCGCAGCGGCAGGCTCTGGGGCCACCAAACCCTCGGCATCGAGCCCGACATCTTCACCAGCGCCAAGGGCCTCGGCGGCGGCGTGCCCATCGGTGCCCTATTGTCCAAGGCCCACTGCGCCGTCTTCGAACCCGGCGACCATGCCAGCACCTTCGGCGGCAACCCCTTCGTCTGTGCGATTGCCCTGGCCGTCTGCCGCACCCTAGAAACCGACAACCTGCTCGAAAACGTGATCGCACGGGGCGAACAACTACGCAAGGGACTTGAAGCGATCGCCCAGAAACACAAACAATGGATTGCCGGAGCCCGTGGCTGGGGTCTGATCAATGGTTTGGTGATTCAGGAGGATGTCCCCACCACCGCCGCTGACATTGTTAAAGCCGCCATGCAAGAGGGCCTACTACTCGTCCCCGCTGGTCCTAAGGTCGTCCGGTTCGTGCCCCCGCTGATCATCACCGAATCGGAAATCAACGAAGTCCTCGAAACCATCGATCGCGCCTTCAGCAACCTCTAATTTCCCATAAAACCCCGATAAACCAGTCGATCCTCTATTGTTACGATAGAGAATCGACTGGTTTTTGCTACCCCCCAATTCTTAACAATATTGTTATACTTGGCTACATTACTCAATGTTTTTTAATAAAAGACCAATGCCCTATACTACTGCCCGAATCGGTCCCAACCGATGGGGTCTCTACCATGACGGGCGCTTGCTCGCCACGGTAATGACTCAAAAAGATGCCTTGAGAATATTAGAGCAACTGCGCCGGAGCAATCGCCTCCACCAGGTTGAAGCTGGAGTTTCGGGGATGGTGCCGCTGAAACGGTCCAAGCGAGGCCGACAGAAAGGCACCATCATCTCCCTCTCTATGGCTTCTGGATCTCAGTCCTAATCTCCGCCAAATCGGTATACCGATCGGCCACCGTCAACAGCGACTCACTTACCATCGATCGCAGCCCCACCACCTCCACCTGGACTCCTTTGTAACTCACCTGGTTCAAGGCATAGGCCAGATCGCCATTGCCGCTGAGCAGCACCACGGTATCGCAATAGCCACAGAGACCGATCATATCGATGGCCATTTCAACCTCCAGATTGGCCTTCTTGGACTGGTCCGGCATGGTGATCAGATCCTTGGCCATCACTCGGTAGCCATTGTGGCGTAACCAGAGTAAAAACCCCCGCTGCTTGTCGTTTTGGGGATCGACGCCTGTGTAGAAGTAGGCGCGCAAGAGCGCTCGCCCCTGGGTCAGACGTACCAAGAGCCTGCGGTAGTCTACTTCGCAGCCCAACTGGTTGGCCCCATAGAAAAGATTGGAGCCGTCGATGAAAATAGCGATCCGTTCCGTCACCTGCCCAGGCCTCCCCTGCATGGCGGGGCCTTCATCCATGACGGCCTGATCCCGCTTCATCGGGCTAATCTGCCGGGCTGAGCCATTCTGCCCTATGGGTTTGGACAACATATGCATGGGCTAGGACCTACCAGGGTGATATGAATGGGAAATTAGCCTAATTGTTTAGCTAAAGTCCCTCTAACCAGCCAGTCAGAAAACTTCAGCCCTTGTTGAAAATCCAAAGCAAAACGGGGAATGCGTCCAGCGGTGGTTCACTGCTGGGAAAATATTAATCTTTTCTTAAGATTTGCCTATAGTACCGACATTCTTTGGCTAACGTCTACCTATCTCCCTGACTGTAACAGTTTGTAATAATCCCACCAGCCTCGGTTCCAACTCCCAAGCCGCACGCTGGCAAAACTCTGATATACATAGAGGCTGGCTCCGTGTTTTTCTCCTTGAGAGATATTTCTAAATTTGAGGTTTATGTCCCATGAGTTTTGCCTCCTTCTGTCTGCTGATTGCCTCCGTCCTCGCCAGCGTGGGTGGGCAGTTCTTCCTCAAGATGGGGGCAAATCAACTGGGCAAAGTCAATGCGAGTAATGTCATGGGGACGATCGTCTCGATGGTCACCACCTGGCAGATTCTGGTGGGTTTGACGTTCTATGGGTTGGGGGTGGTGACTTATATTTTGCTGCTCAATAAGGTCAAGATCAGTGTAGCTAGCCCGGCCCTTGCCACCAGTTACATTTTTGCTGTGCTGCTGGGGCGTTTCTATTTCGGGGACCAAATCTCGATTCCGCAGTATGTCGGCATCGGCTTCATTTTCTTCGGCGTCATTCTCCTGACGCAATCAACCCAGTAATCCTTAGGGCCGAGGCCGCCCCTCAATGCCCCCCTGCCGTTCACAATGGAACCCCTGGGATCGCCAAGGGGCCATGTCGATCGATGCCACCGACCAGACCCCCTGACAGTGGGGCCGATAGAACTGACTGCCGATCGCCCAGCCTAGACTCCTGAGCAAATCTAGGCTTGTTTTCAGCCCAGACTCTTTATTCCCAGGGATGCCAGGCTCCGTCACAGCATCGAGGTCCACCCAGATGCCATGGGATCCGAGGATAATCCGAGCCATCCAGAGGGAGCGCGGCAGGTGACTGGGGGAGGTTACCAGTTTGACCCGCCGGACCTGCCAGCGTTGCAGAATGGGCAGGCTGTAGTAGAAATTCCCAAAGGTTGAGTTGGCACAGCGTTCGACCCAAACGCGATCATCCGGGGCCAATGCCCGATCGAACACTGATTTCACGCAAGGATCCGAGGCCCCCTGGGAGATTAAAATGGGCCGCTCCGGAAACTGATGGGCCAATTCTGCTGCATGGATCTCTCGGCGAATGCTGCCCCCCAGCACCAGCACCCCATCCCAGGGGGATCGCGCCGCCCCCCATAGGCCCAGGCCGATCGCCCCCAGCCAGACCAGCAATAGCCCCAGCCCCAGCCACCGTCCCCGTTTTAACCAGCGGCCCCAGGGGTGCTTACTGGCCATTGGGGCTGATGCTCGGTGAGGGTGAAGCCTTGGGCGTTGCGGTCGGGCTAGGTTTGGGGATCGGTGGGGTGAAGGTGGTTTGGCCTGTTTTGGGGTCCTGGGTTTCCTGGGCGCCTAGGGTGAGGAGTTCTTGGCGGCGCGCGCCTGGGTTTTGCGATCGTCGATGGCCCTCGACTGAGCAAAGATCTGACTCCAGGCCCAGAACCGGACGCGGCTACTGTCGGGATCGCCATTGAGGTAGGTGGAGACCCGATTAAAGATTTGGGCCACTTCTCGTTCCTGGGGATCGATCGATCCGGCGGCCCAGTTAGCGGCCTTGGCATAGGACTGGCTGGCCCCCGTCGTATCTCCCAGCAGCAGCAGTTGATCCATGCCCATTAAGCTCGGCACCTGATAGGCGCGGGCGTGGGTTTGGGGCGAGAGGGCATCGAGTCCCCGCTGCATATACTTCATCGCCAGCTCTGGCTGGCCCAACTGGTAGGACAGGGTCCCGGACAAAAACAGATAGGTATCCACAAAGCGAGGATCGCGGGATGTGATCACATCAAAAAAGATCGGACTCGTCCCAAACCCCGTTTTATCCCGCGCCTCTTCGTCCCCGTAATAGTCCAAAAACCGCAAAAAGGCCCAGTCCGCGATCATATTATTAAACCCCAACCCCCCCTTCGGCAGACGATTGAGGGCATTCAGACTAAGGGCCTGCTGGGCTTCGGCCAGGGCGGGCGACAGGGCCTGGGTCTGGAGTTGTCTGAGCCGAACTGATCCCAGGCCTAAAATGCCGAGGGCACAGGATCCGAGAATGCCAGCCGAGAGCAGTCCTCTAAGGAGTTTGCGCAGGAGAGGGGAAGCCATAGGTCGTGGTTGTGGCTAGGGGATATGCATTGTTCTAACCTTACTGTTGTACCCGCTGATTTTCATCTTGCAAAACTGTCACAATCCTGCGGTTAGGATGGCAATTGTTTCGCTACACTGTAAGCGCATAACATCAAGTGCTTACATGGGACGGGGTTGCAGTCTGCGATCGCGCCCAAGGCAAGTTTCCGTCAGGTTATCTTTTGCATCAAAGTTTTTAGCTCGTTCCCCTTTCAGTTTGTCCCATCTCCTGTCTCACTTAGTCCCTTCACGGCCCATTCCTACATGAAGTTATCTGTGCGGCGCGCTCTTCTGCTCAAATCCCTGTCCCCTAAGTTTCTGCTCTCCACGGGCTTGGTTTCCTTGACGGCCACCTTGGCGCTTGTCAGCCACAGTTCCGCCATTCCCCCCACCCTTCAGGACAGCCCCAAGGCCGTGATTGAAGAAGCTTGGCAGATCGTGAACCGTGAGTATGTGGATCCCACATTTAACCGCAATGACTGGCAGGCCGTCCGTCAGACCCTGTTGAAGCCAGACTATAAGAATACGAAGGAGGCCTACGACGCTCTGCGCTTGGCGCTCAAGAAGCTAGAGGATCCCTACACCCGCTTCATGGATCCCCAGCAGTTTGAATCCCTGAACAGTCAGACCTCCGGCGAACTCTCCGGAGTCGGCATCCGCCTTGAATCCAAGGAAATCACCAAGCAGCTCACGGTGGTGGAGCCCTTGGCCAACTCCCCCGCCATCAAAGCAGGGGTGCGATCGGGCGATGAATTAATCGCCATCGACGGCAAACCTACCAAGGGCATGACCGTTGAAGATGCCTCTAGTAAAATTCGCGGTAAGGCAGGTACCCCCGTTACTCTCCGGATCCGTCGTTCCGAGGAAGGGGAATTCAACCTGAACCTGACCCGTGCCCGGATTGAGCTGGTTACCGTTCGCTACAACCTGCGCAATGAAGGCGGCAAACCGATCGGCTACCTGCGGCTCAATGAGTTTAGCAGCCATGCCGCCGACCAGATGCGCAACGCCCTGAAGGACTTGATCAAGCAGGATGCCCAGGGCTTTGTCCTGGATCTGCGGGGCAACCCCGGTGGCCTGCTCCAGGCCAGCATTGAGATCAGCCGCATGTGGCTGGACAAGGGTGGCATCGTCAAGACGGTCGATCGCCAGGGCAGCAGCGAAGAGGTCAGCGCCAACCGCACCGCCCTGACCCAACGGCCCATGGTGGTCCTCGTCGATGGCAACTCCGCCAGTTCCTCCGAGATCTTGACTGGTGCTCTCAAGGATAACAAGCGCGCCACCATCGTCGGTACCCAAACCTTCGGTAAAGCCCTCGTGCAGTCTGTCTATCCCCTGCCCGACAAGTCGGGACTGGCGGTGACGATCGCCCATTACTACACCCCCAACGGCACCGACATCAGCCACAAGGGCATCGCCCCCGACGTGGTCGTCGCCCTCACCGAAGAACAGGGCAAAATCCTGTCGAAAAACCCCAAGCTAATCGCCACCATGGATGATCCCCAGTACGCCAAGGCCGTGCAGATCATCCAGGGCACCGCCAATATCGCGGGCAACGAAACCCAAAAAGCCAGCCAAGGCGGTAGCCCCAAGCCAGTCCAATAGGCTAAACCATTCCTCTCGGGTGAATTAACCAAGCTCGCCTGAGGGGTTGAATCAGCGTCTTAATCAAAGGCGATCGCTCACTGATCTCCCGCAAACCCTCCGGGGTTTGCAGATTAATGCCGCGCTGATACAGGCTGTAGCCCCGACTATTGGCATAGCGTAGCCCCGCGTAAAACTCCGGGTCTAGACCTTGGTTTTGCAGCTTGTCTTGGGTTTGGTGGAGCAGGTCGGCTCTGTCACCATCGCTCAGGTCGGAAATATCCTTTGCCTTAAACAGATCGCGATCGAGAAACCGCCGCGACAGATCCGCCAAAATCCCATCCTCCGAATCCTGCCACTGCTGCAAGTGGTAGAGAAAGGTGCCATCATCCGCCCGCAGGTAGTCAAACAGTGCCATGGCGTTACAGTCCTGGGTCAGCCAGGCGGTCACCGTGGGGTCAGCCTGGAGCTGACCTAAGGCCATCAAAACCCTGGCCCGTCGCATCGCACTGTTCAGCATCCAAGTGGCCACCTGATTTTTGGGGTGACTATAGACCTGGGCATACATAAAGTAGCGCACCACTAGGTAATGCTCTATGGCTGCCATCCCCTTACTCGCCACCACCAGTTGCTGGGTCACCGGGTCATAGCGTAGGGCCAGAATAATCCGATCGAGGTCCAAATTCCCATAGGTCGCCCCCGTCAGGTAGCTGTCCCGCATCAGATAGTCCAGGCGATCGCAGTCCAACTGACTCGACACTAGCTGCGCAATGGCCGGAATCGGAAATTTCTTCTCGTACACCAGCCCCAACAGTTCCACCAACGCCGGGTCAAACTGATCCAAGCAATCCCGAATGGGCAGCGACTCCCGGATAATCCGCATCGTCCAACCCTCATGGTGACTGCCAAACACCTCCTCCGCTGTATGGCTAAAGGGACCATGGCCTAGATCATGGAGCAGTGCCGCCACCAGCACCACCGGACGATGGGGCAATAGCTGCGGATAGCTGGCCACCAGCCGATCGAAACAGCGCCGCGCCACGAACATCACCCCTAAGGAATGGGTAAAGCGCGATCCCTCTCCCCCATGGAAGGTCAGGCTGGCCGGACCCAACTGCCGAATCCGCCGCAGCCGCTGGAAGGCCGGGGTATCGATCAGTCGAATCAGCAAGGCCTCCGTCGGATCCGAGGCCGTCAGCGTAATCGCCCCATGGAGCGGATCGTGGTAGGTCCGTTCGCCTGTGGCCATACTATGAGCGGTTTTGTAATAGATCGATGGCCGCCTGGTATTGGTTGTCGCGATCGGTGCCAATTTCCTCCGGCGGAATCGGCATAAACGGGACGACGCGATCGGGCATAATCCCCAGCTTATTAATATCCCGATGGTTGGGCGTTTCGTACTTGGCGACCGTGACGGCCAGACCCGACCCATCCGACAGATCGAACAGCGACTGAATCAGCCCCTTCCCAAAGGTTTTCTCCCCCACAATTAGGCCCCGCTCATCGTCCTGGATGGCTCCGGCGAGGATCTCACTGGCACTGGCGGTGCCGCCGTTGACCAGGACGGCCAGGGGGTCGTTTGTAATGGCCGTCTCCGCTGCTTCGTAGCTGTCGAGGGTGCCCTGGCGATTGACCGTGTAGACAATCGTTCCCTCGTCAATCCAGTCGCGGGCAATGTCCACGCCCGCCTGGAGCAGGCCCCCAGGATTATTGCGCAGATCCAATAGGTAGGCCGAGGCCCCCTGGGTTTCGAGCTGCTCGATCGCTTTCTTGACCTCACGGGTAGCATTGGCATTGAACTGGGTCAGGCGGATGTAGCCCACCTTTTTGCCATTGGTCTGGGGTCTGAGTTCGGCGATCACGGGGTTGAGGGCAATGCGATCGCGCACCAGGTCATAGTCCGTAGCTTTGCCGCCCCGCTCGATGCTCAGCTCCACCACGGTGCCGATTTTGCCGCGCATCCGCTCCGCTGCTTCATCAAGGGAAAGCTGGTCCGTGGGTTTACCATCGATGGCAAGAATGATGTCCTGGGCGAGTATTCCGGCGCGATCGGCGGGGGATCCGGCAATCGGGGCGATCACTTGAAGGCGTTTGGAGCCGATCTCCTGGGCGATCTGCAGACCCACCCCCCGTCAATTCCCCAGAGGTGCTGCTCTTCAAGCTGCGGTACTGCTCTGGTTTCAATAGCCGGGTAAAGGGGTCATCGAGCACTGCCAGCATCTGCTGCACCTGATCATAGGTGTGGGAGCGATCGCCGTCGGTCTTCTTCAATACCTTCTCCCGCTGAGCCCACCAGTTCTGATGGTTGAAGCTGGGGTCCACGTAGGCGCGATCGATGATCCGCCAAACCTCATTTACCAACTGCTGCTCCTCCGTCAGGGCCAACACTGGCCCCGACCAAACCCCCTGACCTACCCACAGAAGAGGCAACAGAAGACCCAGGGTCAGGACTGCATTCAGAATTCGCCGCATTCGATTCACTGGATAGCTCATATGGTTATCTATAATAGGCCAAAAATGTGGGCGAGCGCCTGACCCAAAGCCCCCCTGCACTGTGTTACATTTGTTATGAACAGCAATCATTTTTAGGAACGCTTGCGCCATGTCTAAGGTTTATGA
>JAAUSA010000199.1 GCA_012031975.1 Alkalinema sp. RU_4_3
CCCTCTACTGCGGCCAGGAAACCCCTGTCCGACCGCAAAAATACTCAAACCACCGCCGCTTGGGGCTTGGCAACCTTAGCGCGGCGGTTTCCTGAGGCAATTTTTGTGATTGGTCAAGATCAGAATGCGTTGACGGTCTTGATCGATCTAATCGAGGCCGAGGAAGTTCGTCCGGCCTTGATCATCAGTACGCCGACGACCTTTTTGAATGGCGATCGCAATCGGCAGAAGCTCCAGGATTCCCTGGTGCCCCATATTCGCACGGAGGGTCGGAAGGGGAATGCGATCGTGGGGATGGCACTAATGGAGGGCTTGGTGGATCTGGCCTGGCAGGCCTACGGCAGCAAATGACCGGGGACTAGGCTGTTTGGCACAGAAGGGGGGCCTGTTCAGGGTGGTTGTACGGATCTTCGCTCCCAAGCCTGGGGAAAACAATGTTCTAAGACAGGTACATCTCAGGAGGGGGTTGGGATGATCATTGGCGAGAATGGGATCAAATCTGAGGAACGCGCTACTCACATAAGAAGCGCTAAACAACTAGGGGGCAACTACAGATTGTTTAGCTTTTCTAGGTAGATTGCGTCCTTGCAGGTCTTATGCCCGACTCTGGGGGCTTTAGAGAGTCGGGCAGTTTTCTTTTTAAAGGGCGTTTGGTCCCTATAGAATTTTTTCCAATCCGTAGACCAGGGTTTTGAGCGCGAGAATTTTGCGCACACAGATTAGCACACCGGGCATGTAGCAGGTGCGATCGGTGGCGTCATGGCGCAGGGTATAGATTTGGCCCATGGCTCCGAAGATCACCTCCTGGTGGGCGACAAACCCCGGCAGACGAACGCTGTGGATGCGGATGTTTTCCGCCGCCAAACCACCGCGCGATCCAGGGATTTTCTCGGTTTCCTCGACCTGCTGGGGATTGAAGGTTTTGCCCATTTCGGCCAGGAGCTGGGCGGTCTGGACGGCGGTGCCGCTGGGGGCATCGGCCTTTTGGTTGTGGTGGAGTTCGATGATTTCCACATGGTCGAAGTATTGGGAGGCCTGGATCGCCGCCTGCTGCATCAAAACCACGCCAATCGAGAAGTTGGGGGCGATGATGCAGCCGGTGCTGGCCTTGTCGGCGAACTCGCTGAGCTGTTGGATCTGTTCGGCGCTCAGTCCGGTGGTGCCGACGACGGGCCGGATGCCGTAGGCGATCGCGCTGCGGATGTTTTGATAAATCGCGTCGGGGTGGGTGACGTCAATGATCACACCCTGCTGCTTTTCCTGGGAGAGCATGGCGAGGAGCGGCTCGGCCTCACGGGTGATCGGGACTTCAATGGGACCGATGCCGACGACTTCGCCGATGTCCTGGCCTTCCCATTTGGGGTTGTGGGCGATCGCGCCAAACAGCACCATGTCGTTGGCCTGATGGATCGCCTTGATAATCTCGCGGCCCATTTTGCCCGTGGCTCCATTGACGATGACTGGAATTGGCTGCTGTTGACTCATGGTGTTTTCCCCTAAACCACTGTTGTGCTTGAATTGTAGCGGGTTAGGGGCCGCTCTGATCCCTTGAATGTTGCCAACCGTCACTGAAAAAATCGGCCAAAACGAGCTCAAATTCGATCGGCCCCCTATAATTGGGCAATAACTGTGTACGTTAGAGGAGTGTTCGATTCCCATGAAAGGACTAAACCAAGCATTGTTGAGCGCTAGCGCTGTGGCACTTTTGGCATTGACTGCCTGTGGTAACAAGGAAGAAGTGGCCGAAGTGCCAGCAGAGAAAGTTCCTGCGGCTGCCATGTCCGCTAAGCCTGCTGCACCTGCGATGGGTGGGGTTGCTGGCCTGAAATCTGTGGTGACGGAGACGAAGACGGCGATCGCCGCTGGTGATTTTGCTAAGGCCTCGGCTTCGATTGGTAAGTTTGAAGCGGCTTGGAAGCCCGTGGAAGATGGGATCAAGGCTAAGTCGCCTAAGGTCTATGCAATGATCGAAGGTGCGGTGCCCAAGGTGGTTGCTGCGGTTAAGAGCAAGGACAAGGCAGCGGCGATGACGGCATTGACTGGCTTGGAGACGGCAATGGCCACGCTGAAGTAAGTTCGGTTTAGCACAAACAGCAAAAGGGGGCCGTGGGTTAAACATCCACGGCCCCCTTTTGTTTGTGGCCGGGGAAACGCCTAGGAGGGCGTTTCCCGAATCATCGCCTACTTCAGGAACAGCATTTCCTGGTAGGTGGGCAGGGGCCAAAGGTTGTTGGCCACTTCTCCTTCGAGGGCGTCAGCGAAGGTGCGCACTTCATCCATCAAAGGACGAATGGTGTTGGCGCAGAACTGCATATGGGCTTCGGTGTCAGCGAAGTCATGCTTGTCCATCACGTCCATCAACTTGCCAAGGCTAGCCATCATGCTGGTGACATTGCCCGCCACCGACTGGGCGACGCTGTTGTCGAGCTCGACGCCGATGTCCTTGAGGCTGCCGATCGTGTGGGATAGGTCAGACAGGTACTGTACGGCGGCGGGGTAGATGCTGGTTTTGACCATTTGGACGACCAGGCGGGCTTCCACGGCGATCGTATTGATGTACTGTTCGGCGTAGACATCGAAGCGGCTTTCGAGTTCTGCGTTGGACAGGACGCCTGCGTTGGCAAACAGGTCCTTGACGTTTTGCATCTTGAAGGCGGGCAGGGCGTCGGCGGAGGTGCGCAGGTTGGCGAGGCCCCGCTGTTCCACGGCCATTTTGTGCCATTCCTCGGAGTAGCCGTCGCCGCCGAATACGGCAGCGCCATGCTTCTCCATGACGGTTTTGAGCACGTTGACCACGGCGGTGCGCTGGTCGCTGCCCTTGCCGAGTTCGGATTCAAGCTGATCGCCGATCCAGTTGAGGGAGTCGGCGAGTATCGTGTTCATGGCGACCAGGGGACCCGAGACAGACATGCTGGAGCCCACGGCGCGGAACTCGAAGCGGTTGCCCGTGAAGGCGAAGGGGGAGGTGCGGTTGCGATCGCCCGGATCCTTCATAAAAGTCGGCAGGGTTTCGACGCCGAATTCCATGGTGCCGGCTTTGTCCGCAGCCCCGAGGTTTCCGGAGGCGATCTGCTGGAACAGGCCTTCGATCTGGGTGCCTAGGTAGACGGACATGATCGCAGGAGGCGCTTCGTTGGCACCTAGACGATGGTCGTTGCTGGCGCTAGCGACCACAGCCCGCAGGAGGGGACCGTAGGTATGGACCCCACGGATCACCGCGCCGCAGAAGGTGAGGAACTGGAGGTTGCTCTCGGGGTTGTCGCCGGGATCGAGCAGGTTGCCCTGGGTCGAGTTACCGACGGACCAGTTGACATGCTTACCGGAGCCGTTGATGCCTGCGAAGGGTTTTTCATGGAGTAGGCAGATGAAGCCATGCTGCTTGGCGGTCAGGCGCAGAATCGTCATGATCAACTGCTGGTGATCGCTGGCCACGTTAGCGGCTTCGTAGATCGGGGCGATCTCGAACTGACCGGGGGCCACTTCGTTGTGGCGGGTCTTGGCGGGGATGCCCAGGCGGTAGAGTTTTTCCTCCACATCCTGCATGAAGACCTGGACGCGCTCGGGGATCACACCAAAGTAGTGATCGTCGAACTGCTGGCCCTTGGCGGGAGCCTTCCCGAACAGGGTACGGCCCGCCAGCATCAGGTCAGGACGGTTATGGGCGAAGTGGGCATCCACCAGGAAATATTCCTGTTCCGCGCCGCAGCTGGAGTTGATGGGGGCGACTTCGCTGTTGCCCATGATTTTCAAGACGCGCTGGGCGGCCTTGCTCATGGCGGCGTTGGAGCGTAGGAGGGGAATCTTCTTGTCCAGGGCTTCGCCGGTCCAGGAGACGAAGACCGTGGGAATGCAGAGCGTCACGCCGTTGTCGGTTTCCATGACGTAGGCGGGGCTGGTCACATCCCAGGCGGTGTAGCCTCGGGCAGCGTTGGTCGATCGGATGCCGCCGTTCGGGAAGGAGGAGCCGTCGGGCTCGCCTTGGACGAGGAGTTTGCCCGTGAATTCGGTGATCACGGTGCCGTCACCCTGGACGGCGATGAAGCCATCATGCTTCTCCGCCGTGGCGTTGGTCATGGGGTAGAAGACGTGGGCGTAGTACAGGGCACCCTTGGAAATGGCCCAGTCCTTCATGGCGGTGGCGACGACATCGGCCACGCCAACATCGAGCTTGCCACCGCTTTGGATCGTGTTGCGTAGGGACTTATAAACGCCCTTTGGTAGACAGGCCTGCATTTTGTTAAGGGTGAAGACATCTGTGGCCCAGAGTTCTTCGATGCGCTTAGGAGCCTTTTTATCTAGGGGCAGGCGCTCGGTAATTTGAGCAATCGCTTGGGTTCGCAGTTCGTGGCTCATGGGACTTTTCAGTATTTAACGATTTGATGGAGGCGTACAAAAGCGTACATAGCTGTGAACATACAGCACCGGAAATGGCCATTTTGTATATTCTGATACAAAATCTTTCGGTTTAGAGCAAATTTTATACCTTCTAAATCTCCGTATATTTTTTGTTGGAAAGATTTCGGATTGTATCGATGCCCGGCCTGGGCACAATCTATGGGAAAATTACTTATCGAAACTTAAAAAAGTCCTTTAGAACTTTCAAGGAACAGCCGTGACTTTTACCGCTGACGCACCCATTAAGACTGCCAAGACCACCCGACCTGTGTTTCCCTTTACGGCGATCGTGGGACAGGAGGAGATGAAGCTTGCCCTGATTCTGAACATCATCGATCCCAAGATTGGTGGGGTGATGATCATGGGCGATCGCGGCACAGGCAAGTCCACAACCATTCGTGCCCTGGCCGATCTGCTGCCGGAAATTGAGGTGGTGGCCGAAGATCCGTTCAATAGTCATCCAAGCGATCCCGAGTTGATGGGGGATGATGTGCGGGCTATGGTCGATCGCGGCCAGGAGCCGCCTTTGGCGAAAAAGAAGGTCCAGATGGTGGATTTGCCTTTGGGCGCGACTGAAGATCGGGTTTGCGGGACGATCGATATTGAGAAAGCTCTGTCCGAGGGCGTTAAGGCCTTTGAGCCGGGTTTGCTGGCGCGGGCCAATCGCGGCATTCTCTATGTGGATGAGGTCAACCTGCTTGATGACCACCTGGTGGATGTGCTGCTGGATTCGGCGGCTTCCGGGTGGAACACGGTGGAGCGGGAGGGGATTTCGATCCGTCACCCGGCCCGGTTTGTGCTGGTGGGATCGGGTAACCCCGAGGAAGGGGAACTGCGGCCTCAGTTGCTCGATCGCTTTGGGATGCATGCCCAGATCCGTACTGTGAAAGATCCGGAGCTGCGGGTGCAGATTGTGGAGCAGCGCACGGAGTTTGACCAAAATCCGCCGACGTTTTTGGTGAGTTACCAAACCAAGCAGGATGACTTGCAGCGCAATATTGTGGAGGCGCAGACTCGGTTGAGGGGGATGGCTATTGACTACGATCTGCGGGTGAAGATTTCCCAGCTTTGTTCGGAGCTGGATGTGGATGGGTTGCGCGGGGATATTGTGACGAACCGGGCGGCGAAGGCGTTGGCGGCCTACGAAAATCGCACGGAGGTGACGGTGGAGGATATTCGCCGGATTGCGCCTTTGTGTCTGCGTCACCGTCTGCGGAAGGACCCGATGGAATCGACGGATTCGGGTAATAAGGTGGAGAAGGTCTTCGATACGATCTTTGGTCCAGCGGCTTAAAGGGGTGCGGCAAACCGTTAAAAATGATTGCGGTGGGCCACCCTGCCTGTCGTATACGGTTTGCTGGCCTACAATTTCCTTGGGACTGTCCATAGGATAGAAATATCAAAAACAACGGGATGACATCAAGGAGATTTTTCCATGCAAACCATTGATACCGCGAATAAGCGCCGTCTGCTTTCAGTTCTCTCCCATGCGGCCATCTTTTTTAGCTGGACCTTTGCGTCCGTTCTTGTGCCGCTCGCTATTCTGTTCGTCTCCGATGACGCTGTGGTGAAAAATAACGCCAAGGAATCGATCAATTTTCACTTCAGTGCCTGGTTGATCGGTGGTTTGGTTTTCCTACTGCTGTCTCCACTGCACCTGATTACCTTTGGGTTGACGATCCCGCTGTTTGCTGGGTTGGGTGGTCTGTGGGTGTTGCTGATGACGGTGTTGGCTGTGCTGCATGCGTTGAGCAAGCCGGATGAGCCTTACCGCTATCCCTTCATTTTCCACATTCTGTAGGGATGTTTGATAGACGAAAACCCCGGTTGACCATGGTCCGCCGGGGTTTTGTTTTTGGCAGGCGATCGACTAAACCGCAACCTTAGCGGTGTTCATCGATTCAACCAAGCTACGAACAGCAGCGATCATCGCGATCTCGCTATTGAGCTGGTGAATCATCGAGCCGACACCGACACCAGCAGCACCAGCGGCGATCGCCATCGGAGCCGTCACATTAGAGATGCCAGAAGCACAAAGGACGGGGACATTGACGGCATGGGCTATCGCATGGGCCGCTGCCAAGGTAGGAGCCGCTTTTTCGATCAAACCGAGGATGCCTGCGCTCTGGGGGGCCGCGCTGGTGCCGCCTTCGGTTTGGATGATGTCAGCGCCTGCTGCCACTAGCTTTTCCGCCAAAGCAACCTGCTGATCGAGGGGCAGTACGTGGGGCACGGTGACCGAGAGCATGATGTTGGGGAGCAAAGCTCTGGTTGCCTGGGTCAGCGCCAAGACTTCATCGGCCCCGAAGGTGCGACCCTGGGCGTAGAAGCTGTCGAAGTTACCGATTTCGATCAGGTCTGCCCCAGCTTCTACCGCCATGACAAACTTCTCTGGTTCCACGGCTGACACGCAGACGGGCAGGTGGGTGGTTTCTTTGACCATGCGGATCAGCTCAGCATCGGCGGCAATATCCACGAAGGTTGCGCCCCCGAGTTCTGCGGCCTTGACCACGGCCTTGACGTTGACGGCATCAAAGTTATTCAAACCGCTGATCACCTTCAGCGCTTTACCTTGGTTCAATGCACTTACAAGCGAGGAAAGAATTGTCATGGGTTCTGTAGAACGGATTGTCAACTCAACATTCTAAGGGTTGATGCGTTACGCTGATCTTTATACGGTCAGCATTTTAGGAAACAGTTTATGGATGGACTCTCCCCAGGTGTCTTAAGTAAGGTGCACCACTACGCCTTGAATGTCCAGGACATGGCGGCCTCCCGGCGGTTTTACGGAGAGCTTTTGGGCCTACACGAACTCCAGGGTTCGGAGATCCCGGCGACCCTTAAGGATTTGGTGGCAGCAGGCAAGTTGGCAAACTTCCGTTTACCCGATGGCGTGATTTTGGATTTGTTCGGTGAACCTGAGCTAGGGCCGCCTGACCAAAACCCCCGCCAACAGTTCACGCGGGCCAACCACCTGGCCTTTGACATTGCCCCAGAGCTGTTCGATCGCGCCGTCGAAGTTTTGCATCAAACAACGTCGATATCGACCATGGCCCCGTCACCCGACCGACGGGCCGGGGCATCTACTTCTACGATCCCGATGGGTTTTTGCTAGAGATTCGCTGCGATCCGGCTTAGCTCTTCGCGATCGGAGAGTTCACAGCTGAGTCCTCGGCGATCGACCTCGGCTTGAAGTAAACCCCCCAGCATGGCAGCGGGCCTTTCTGCATAGCGCCAAGCAAAGGCATGGCGGAAGGCGGCATCCTGGCAGGCCCGAAGTTCGTCAAACCCAATGATGTCGGCGGTCAGCAGGTTTTCATACTCTGCGGTCAGTCGCACATTATGCAGTCCGGCGTTGTCGGTGCAGATGGCGATATCGACGCCAGCGTCGAAGGCGCGATCGAACACGGGTTTCAGCTCGGCAATATCCTTCAACGTGCCTGTTTTCGGGTAAGTCGAGGGACAGACCTCCAAACATTGCCCATTGGCCGCGATCTCAGGTAGCAACTCCGGATGCAACAGCGGAATCTGAATGCCATGGCCGATCCGCATCAGGTAGGGCAACAGCTCCGCATGGCAACCATGGGGCGTTTCGTATAAATGCCCTGTTGTGTTGACACCGTTGTTGCGCGCGTAAGCGTAGAGGGCGATAAACTCCTCCATGCGTTCTCCGTAGAGGCGATCGCTCCCCGCCAGGTCAATGCCGCAGACGAACTCCCGCCGATTGATCGCCAAGTCCACGATCGCCTTGTTAGCCGCGTAGGGCAGCTTGGTGTGCATGCAGAGAATCTGGCTGGTGACGATCGGATACTCCACCAGACGGCTAGATTCGCCGACGATGCTGACGATCTGATTCATCTGGTCGATGCGATCGGTTTCGCCGAGGCGATTGTCGGTGCGGTAGTAGGGGGTGTAGCGCAGCTCTAAATAAGCGACGTTCTCAAACACATAGGCTCCGCGCAGCAGACGATAGATGAAATAGGGCAAACTCTCGGCGGTCTGCACATGTTCCACCATGCTATGGAGCTTGAGATATTCCTCCAACGTATTGCGAGGCCGCGTGTAAAACTCCTCAAACACGCCATAGTCCGCGAACTGAGTCAGTAATTCCGACTGCTCCTTTTGTAAAAACCGCCACAAAATTCTAGGGACAACGGAGCCCCCTAAATGGCGGTGAAGTTCTGCATATAAAGCCACGGGGCACCTCTGCTATGGGTAGATAAGTGTTTTGCCTTAGCAGTAGCCCATTGGACCATTGGACAAAGAGTAGTCGTCACGCACCCATTTGTCTGAAGCACTGCGGTCGGCGATCCCAGTGACGAAAAAGAACATATTTCATCATATAAAACATTCCTAGGTTCCGCCTGTAGTCTAGCCGACCGGATTTTCAGCAAATTGACGCAGTTTTTCCAAAACCCCTGCTAGGAAGCCGTCACTAACCCTTCCTTCAGGAGCGGGAATCCGAGCGCTTCCCGTTTCGCCAGATACAAAGTCGCCACCTGTTTTGACAAACTCCTTGCCCGACCGATATAGCGCGTCCGCTCCGTGACAGAAATTACCCCACGGGCATCCAGCAAATTAAAGGTATGGGAGCACTTCAGCACATAGCTAAAGGCAGGCAGCACCAGTTCCCGTTCCATCAGCCGCAGGGCTTCTTTCTCATAGAGGTTGAACAGATTAAACAGCAGCTCCGAATCCGAGGCATCAAAGTTGTAGGTAGACTCCTCGATCTCGCCCTGGAGATGGACATCGCCGTAGGTAAGCTGGTCATTCCACTGAATATCGAAAATCGAGTCCACCCCCTGGAGATACATCACCAAGCGCTCCAGCCCATAGGTCAGTTCCACCGACACCGGCTTACAGTCCAACCCCCCACACTGCTGGAAATAGGTAAACTGCGTCACCTCCATCCCATCGAGCCAAACCTCCCAACCCACGCCCCAGGCACCCACCGCCGCATCTTCCCAGTTATCTTCCACAACCGGATGTCATGGTCCTCGGGTTTAATC
>JAAUSA010000200.1 GCA_012031975.1 Alkalinema sp. RU_4_3
TGACCCAGTGATTTCCAGGTGAATGCGGCTGGGCGGCGTGATCCTGGCCAAATCATCTGCTGCCCCTTTAAAGCATGGCGATCGGGCGGTGTTTGCCAATATTTCAGCGAAGGTGGGCAGCATCGGCGACAACGGCCTAGGTGGATGGTACGGCTATCGGGCCTCAAAGTCGGCGCTGAACATGCTGATGCGGAATGTGGCCATTGAGTACAAACGTAGCTGTCCGAGGGCGATCGTGGCCCTATTGCATCCAGGGACGACCGATACCCGTCTGTCGCGGCCCTTCCAGCGCAATGTGCCGCCGGAGAAGCTGTTTTCGGTCGATCGCACGGCCCGCCAGCTCCTACAGGTGATCGAGAAGCTCCAGGAAAGTGACAGCGGTGAATTTTTCTCTTGGGATGGGAGTCGGATTCCCTGGTAAAGTTGGTGCGTTCTCACCTTTACCCCCAAACGTTTCACCTGTGGCTCCAGAGAAGAGATTGCAACAGATTGCTGACCAGTTTGCCCACCAGGGCAATATCACAGGCATTGCGGCCTTTGGTAGTGGCAATATTAACGATACGTTTTTGGTGGCGCTGGATGATGTTTTGCAGACGCGGTTTGTGTTGCAGCGGATCAATACCCATGTGTTTCGCAATCCAGCGGCGGTGATGCAGAATATGCGGACCTTTACAGACCATATGCATGGGCGGTTGGCTGGGGGGCAGGGCGATCGCCGTTGGGAGGTGCCTCGGGTGATTCTGACCAAGGAAGGCGGGGACCATTGGGAAGTCGATGGGGAGTTTTGGCGGGCGATTAGTTTTGTCGAAAATTCCGAGTCCTTTGATGTGATGCACGACGGGGACCATGCCTGGGAGGTGGGGTTTGCGCTGGGGCAGTTCCATGACTTGATCAGTGATTTGGCGGCGGAACGGCTCGTGGATACGCTGCCGGGGTTTCATATTACGCCGGGGTATTTGGCGCAGTATGAGGCGGTGGTGCCTGGTACGCAGGTGGAGAAGACGCCGGAGGTGGAATATTGTTTGCAGTTTGTGGGCGATCGAGCCCCCTGGTGTGGGGTGTTAGAAACCGCGAAGGCTGAGGGGAAACTGCCGCTGCGGCTGATGCATGGCGACCCGAAGGTGAACAACATCATGTTTGACAAGACCACGGGGAAGGCGGTGGCGGTGGTGGATCTCGATACGGTGAAGCCGGGATTGGTTCACTATGACATTGGGGATTGTCTGCGATCGGGCTGTAATTTATTGGGGGAAGAAACGGCGGATTGGCGATCGGTAACGTTTGAACTCAGCCTATGCAAGGCGATATTGTCCGGGTATTTATCGGTGGCGCGATCGTTTTTAACGTCAGCGGACTATGACTTTTTGTTTGATGGCATCAGATTGATTGCGTTTGAATTGGGTTTGCGTTTTTTTACCGACCATTTGGCGGGCGATGTTTACTTTAAGACGAAATATCCAGGCCATAATCTGGCAAGGGCGTTGGTGCAGTTTCAATTGACTGCCAGTATTGAGGCCCAGGAAACAGAGATTTGCGGTTTGATCGCACAGATGCGGGAGGTTTAGTAATGCAGTCGTTTGAATTATTACCGTTTGGAGAGGCTGTTGCGCCTGTGGGTTTGACGGTGGAGATCGATCGCGTAGGGAATCGCTTGAACCTTCGCTATTGCATGACCGGGGATCTTTCGGCGGTGCTGATTCCTGAGGGGAAAGTGGGGGAACGGTGCGATCGGCTTTGGGAACATACCTGCTTTGAGTTTTTCTTTGGGATTCCGGGGGAGGCGCACTATTGGGAGGTGAATCTATCGCCGAGTGGGGATTGGAATTGCTATGGGTTGACGGATTACCGGGAGGGTTTGATGGCTGAGAAGCAGGTGAAGGGGTTTCCGGTTTCTGTGATGAGATCGGAGCAGATGTTGCAGTTAAAGGTGGCGTTTGACCTTAAGGGTTTAGTACCGGGGGCTGTGGAACTGTCGGTGACGGCGGTGGTGGAGCGGCTTGATGGGCGAACGGGGTATTGGGCGATCGTGCATACAGGATTAGAGGCAGATTTTCATCGGCGCGATAGTTTTGTGGTTCAGTTGGAGCCGGGTTGAGAGGGAGTCTATTGACGAAAGGGCCGTATTCTGGGGGACTTCCGAGCCAACGCTTGGTTGATTTGGGATTAGATGGCATCTGGATCGATGCCTAGTTCCCTCAGGCGATCGGCCAGTTGTTGCAATCGCGCTTCGGCTTGGTCAGCTCTAGTTTTGGCTTCGGCGGTCTTGGTTTCGGCCTCGGCGGTCTTGGTTTCGGCCTTGGCGATCCGCTCGTCTGGCATCAGGTATCGGTTTCCCGCCGCGTCATACCAAAACAGCCACTCGCGATCGCGACCCTGAAAACGCTGGCGCTCTTTCCCGAGTCCTAACTGCAACTCTGGCATCCAAAGGGGAAAGCCGACCATGGGCAGGTATTTTCCTTGGATCAGCTTGTAGACCTCTAGGGTGGGCTTGCGTTTGCGCTTTGCGTTGTAGACGACGTAGTACAGGACGCCGAGCTGTTCGTACAGGGCTTTTTTGGTGCTGTAGGCATCGGGTCGATAGGTGGCTCGTCAGGGCTGTAGTAGAGGCCCATGTCGATGCCCATGAACCAATCGGTGCGATGGTCTTCGACCGACCATAGGTCATCGGCCCAGATCATGGACAGGATAAATTTGAGTAAGGTGGGGACTAGTTCTTGCAGCTCGTTATCCACGGGGGTTTCGTCGGAGTCGGGGAGTTCTTCTGCCGTGGGTAGCCAGTGTAGGGGTTCGAGATATTTCAGCATGACGATTCCTCCTAGCGGCTTACCCGACGATTGTAGCAAGATTAGTGTAGCAAGATTAGCGGGGAGATGGCGGCTTTGGCATCTATCTTGGGTGGGAGATCGGGGACGTTGTGTTGTGGGTAATTCTATTATTTTTGAGTAGGGTGCAGTGGGCGAAGACTTGGAATTCGAGTTCGTGGGTGTCGGCCATGCCGCGTCGGACGATCGCGTTTTCGATCGCTCTTTTACCGTAAAAGATCTGGTCAATTTGTTTTTCGCAGGAAATGCTGTTGCGGTGGTGGCGGTATTGGTAGAGGGGTTTGTGAAGTTGGGCGATGTCGGTGGTTTCGGAGAGGCGGAGGCAGAGGTCGTAGTCTTGGCAGTACATGAATTCGGGGTCAAATCCGCCGATTTGTTGGTAGATGTGGGTGTGCATGAGGCGGAAGTGGAAAATGATGAATTCGGTGAGGAGGCGATCTTTGTCGTAGGGGATTTGGCAATGTTGGCCGTAGCTTTTGACGCCATCGTTTTCGTCGATGATGATGTAGTCGGTATAGACCATGCCGATCGCTGGGTGGTCTTCTAGATATTGGACAGTTTCAGTGAGGGCGTCTTGGGCGAGGAGGTCGTCGCTATCGACGATGCCGATGTATTGGCCTGTGGCGAGGGCTGAAGCTTGGGCGACGGATGGGCCTCGGCCTTGATGGGGGGCTGGGATGACGCGGATGCGATCGTCTTGGTCAGCATAGTGTTGGCAGATTTCGAGGCTGTCGTCGGTGGAGCCGTCGTCCCAGAGGATGAGTTCGAGGGTTTGGTGGGTTTGGGTGAGGATGGATTCGATCGCTTGTGGGAGGTAGTTTTCGCGGTTATAGACGGTGGTGATGAGGGAGACTTTGGGGTGTGACACGGGTGGTGGGATTTTGAGGGATAGGGTTGGGTAGATGTCCTGATGATGTGGGTTAGGCGGCGGTGCGATCGGTTTGTTCTTTTTTGCGTTTTCGCCATTTTTTGCCGTGGTAGATTCCGGTGGCGATCAGGCTGGGGAGGATGGCGGGGGTGGGGACGGGGGTTGTATTGGTGGGATCTGGCTGAGAAGGTGCTACTTCAGTGAGCGGTACTTGAGCGTAACTATTACCACCGTAATCGTAGTTAAAGATAATACATGAGTGGATTGGCATTCCAGCAGGGCATGGGCGGCGGCGGGCCGTTCTTGGGGGATCTGGAGATGGGGGTAATGCCGATGAAAGGTCTCCAGGTTGCAAAGGTGTTCTACTTATCTTACTCCTCCACCCCCAGCTAATACCATCATATAAAGTTACGACAGTGTTATTAATAAGGTTAGGGTTTCGTACAACTTTGGCAGCAAATAATTCAGCATTAAAATATTCATCATTAACACTTCCATCCTTATTTTGGTTTTGTCCATAGAAATAAGGATCTTCAGGACGATCATAAAATAAAGACGAATCAAATCCAGCATAATATAAAGGAGTTAGGGGCTTCCTAGGAATTTCAGGCGTTGTGGAAGTTGCGGGAACTTTGGCAGAGCATTGAGTATCGACTTTATACACATCAGTCGCACCACTACAATTTGGGCTATATGAAGTTTGCACCATCTGAACAAAGTTGGGAGTCTCACTGGATAAATTACCAGTAGGTAAAATAAAATCTACAAGGAAAAGTGCACCAATACTAGCACTCCCTTTATTAGTCACTGCATTGTTTATACCTGGCGCTATTGCCTGAAATTCTCCGATACTCATAACACATAGTTCAGTTCCTGTTGGACAGGCTTCATACCGTCTAACATTAAATTCTCCATCAGGCTTTCGATTCTTATCTATAACTTTAAACCCAGGAAATTCATCCAGTAAATCTCTGTAGGTCTTGGCACGATCTACCTTAAGCAATTTTAGTGGATGAAGAACCACTGTCCCCTTAATTTTAGATTTAGTATCTCCCTTCTGCTGATCGTATATGGAGTAAAGAGTTTTGTAATCAACAGGAACACGTGAAGTAGCACCTGTTATAGTGGATGCATCAGCCCTGTAAACTTCAATCAGAAAGACGGGAACTCCTATCAATGCAAAGACCCGGAATAGATTCTTACTTGCAATTTCCAAACGCATCTCCATACCTCCGATGACTAATTAATTAGCTAGACTGTTTTCTAAGGAATGAGACCCAAATAAGATCCAGGATAGACACCCCCTTAAACTCTTTCTAGAGCCCGTAAGGGTTTCAAGAATTTTGGATCTTATTGAATCCTCATTCCTAAAGCAGTTCGTTAAAACTATGGTTTTTCAACCAAGATTAAGGATCCAGGGTTCGATCGAATATTTCCTGTCCAAAGATTTTCTCTATCTTTAGCAGACAAGCGTACATTGGAAGATAGCGTATCATAATTGATTAATACAGAATATCTTCCTGCTTTAAATCCACGAAATTCGCACTCCTCAACGTCATTAGTCATATACGTGATGTATAATTCTCCTTGTCTTCGACTCAACCAAGATGATTGATCAAGAACAACAAGATTTTCTCCTGGTCCTAGCAATCTAGGAGGAAGCGCAGTCAAAAAGGGTCTAGGCCTTGCACATGCCAATGGAGGAGATATTACTTGTTGCTTTTCATCAAGAAAAATAGGCCTGATTTGATAGAGCAAAAATCTTTTCGCATGCGAAGATTTATTGGCAATACGGAACCCAATGTTAATTGAAACACTTTTTCCTTCCTCGGGCAACACTATAGGTTCATCTGGCGTCAATGCTGTAAACTCAAACTCATTATTCTTGATCACTTCCTGCTTTTCGTGGTTAAGACCTTTTTCTGGAGAAGGCTTTACTTCCATTGTATTAGCTAGGCAGAAGTTGTTAAAGCTAGTAATTACGGTGGCCAATGAAGCACTAGCGAAGAGCAGAAATTTCTGCTGGAAATTAACTTGCATGATTTACACCTGAGGAAAATAGTTTATCAATTAACACTCGAAACCCATGCCTTTAATATTAAAGGCTCCAAAGTTCAATTCCTCCCTCCAAATCATATGCAGTATAGTACAACTTCCCTCCGATCTGAATCAAGTCAGATGGTGATGAACTAATTACTCCGGGACCATTTGACTTTGCCAAAACTGTTCCAGCAGATGTCCCATCACTCTTCCATAATTCTACTCCTTCATCGGTTGTTGACGCAGAAAAGAATATATTGTTTCCCACAACTGTTAACTCACTAATCTCTGAGCCTGAGGATCCAATGTTAAAATCTTTAACTAAAGATGTCCCAACAGATGTCCCATCAGTCTTCCAGAGCTCATACCCATTTATCGAATTATTTGCAACAAAATAGGTAGTATTATTCATCGATACAAATCCGTATGGACCAGATCCGCTAGCACCAGCATTAATGTTCTTGACTAATATCGTCCCGGCTGAGGTTCCGTCACTTTTCCACAACTCGTAACCATTGGTTGGATCATAAGCCGTAAAATAAAGCGTATTTCCTACATCTGTCAAATATTGTGGTGTAGAATTGCCTCCCCCTGGGTTAATATCCTTCAGCAACACAGTCCCAGATGTAGTACCATCACTCTTCCACAATTCAGCACCATTAGATGGATTATATCCAACAAAATAAACAGAACCGTTCATGACAGCAATATTTTCCGTCACTCCATCTCCACTCCCAGGATTTACATCCCTAACTAGGACAGTTCCACTCGCTGTCCCATCGCTTTTCCAGAGTTCATATCCATTTACTCCATCTGTAGCTGAGAAATAGACTGTATTACCAATAGTTCTCAGATTAGTTGGGTTAGAGATACTAATCCCAGGATTAATATCTTTGACTAATACCGTCCCAGATGCTGTACCATCACTCTTCCAAAGTTCATCACCATTAGTTGCATCATAGGCAACAAAGTATAAAAGATTGGCTCCAGCTGTTAAATAGATAGGTCGAGCACTACTGGTACCAGGCACAATATCTTTGACCAATATAGTTCCGACATCTGTTCCATCCGTTTTCCAGAGTTCTTCACCTGTGGATGAAGTATTCGCTATAAAGTATAGCGTATTACCAACTATTGTTAAACTTCTGGGCTTAGAGCCAAATTGACCAGGTTCAACATCTTTAACAAGAACTGTCCCTGAGTTCGTACCATTACTCTTATACAGTTCTCGGCCTGTCAAAGAGCTATTAGAAACAAAGTACAAGGTGTTTTGGAAATTTGTCAAGTTACTTGGGAAGGAGTTGTCAGACTGTAAATTAATATCTCTCACCAAAACGGTTCCGTTGGCTGTCCCATCAGTCTTCCAAAGTTCAGATCCATTACTAGCGGTTTTAGCCGAGAAAAACAAGGTTGTCCCCGAGGTGAAAAGGCTAACAGGCCTAGAGTCAGAGAGCCCTGTATTAATGTCTTTTACAAGCACAGTTCCTGCTGTTGTTCCATCAGTTTTCCACAGTTCATAGCCATTCAATATGTCCTTCGCTGCAAAATAGACTGCACCATTGAGTAAGGTTAAGGCACTAGGATTAGCACTATCAAGACCACTGGCAATATCTTTCACCAAAGCTGTTCCAGCAGTTGTCCCATCACTTTTCCACAGTTCGCGCCCATTCGTTGAATTATACGCCGTGAAATAGAGAGCATTTCCTGCGACAAGCAGATCATTCAGATTGCCGGACGCCGCCCCAACATATGTATCCTTGACCAAAACCGTCCCAGCAGCAGTCCCATCGCTCTTCCATAACTCATCCCCATTCGCTGTAGTACTGGCAGTAAAATAAACCTGCCCATTCATCAGGACCGGAGAATAAGGATTAGAGCCCTGTGTTCCAGATTCAATATCTTTGATTAAAACCGTTCCAGCATTAGTACCATCACTCTTCCAAAGTTCCATCCCACTCGTTGCAGTTGATGCCGAGAAATACAACATACTCCCAGCCACCAATAATTCTCCTGGATCTGAGTTGGTTGAATCAAACGTCTTCACCAAGACAGTCCCAGAGCCAGTCCCATCACTTTTCCACAAGTCATAGGTTTTACTTGCATTTTGTGCCCAGAAATACAATGAACCATTCATCGCAGTTGTCCCAAATAAGTTACTCCCTATGGCTCCAGGAATAATATCCTTGACTAAACTTGTTCCCCCAGTAGTACCATCAGTCTTCCATAATTCGTACCCCGTCACACCATCATTGGCAGTGAAGAACAATGAAGTACCTAGGACAACTAGATCTCTTGGATCACCGCTTACTACACCAGTCCTAATATCCTTCACCAGAGATGTTCCTGTCGCCGTACCATCACTTTTCCACAACTCACGCCCTACGACACCATCATCTGCCGTGAAAAATAGCGTATTCCCTAGCTTAAAAAGCCCCTGTGGATCAGATGAGTAAGGTTCTGGCGAATCTAAAAGCGTCGTATCAAAGCCAGTCCGGATATCCTTCACCAAGACAGTCCCAGTCGCCGTACCATCCGTCTTCCAAAGCTCCGTTCCAGTCTTAATGCTATTCGCCGTAAAGTAAGTCGTCGCACCGATCTGAATAAAATTAGCCGGATCCGAATCAGCCGTATTTGTCGTCAAATCCCTTACCAACTTAGCCCCACTAATATCAAACCCCAAACTATACTCAGCCCGCACATTCCCCGTACTATACACCCGCGCAAAATAAGTCCCCGCCACCAAAGTCTGACTAATGCTCTCACTCGTCGTCCCAGAAGCCGCCGAAGTCGCCACCACCCCGCCACTACCATTCAGCAACTGCAAATCCGCATTCCCCGTCAGCCCCGTCAGCCCCAAACTCACCGTCGTACCCGTACTCAGCACAAACCTGAACATATCATCATTATCCAAACCACTAACCACCCCACTATACCCCCCATTCCCACTCAGACTCCCCAAATCCAACGCCAACCCCGTCGTATTCCCCGCCTCATCCAGCAAGCGCTGCCGCGTCACCACCCGCTCCGCATTCAACCCCAGATTATTCAGATTCTGACTCGTCCCATTAGTCACAAAGAAAGCCCCACCCGGCTTAATCACCGCCCCATCCATCAGCCAAACCGCCACCTGCCCCAACCCATTCCGCCACGCAATATCCGCCTTCCCATCACCATCCCAATCCTTCATCCCCACCACCTTATAGTCCATCGGCACATCCAGGGACCAAACCTTATTCGCCAGGGGAAACAGGAAACTTGAGGTGCTAGCATCATTCAGCCAAATAGCCATCCTGCCCACAGGTACCCCAGCAGTCCCATTGTTCCGCCAAAGAATATCCGCCTGCGCATCCCCATTCAGATCCGCAAACCCCTCGATCACATAGTCCAAAGAGACAAACTCTTGCAGAAAAGTACCCGAAGAAAGCACCACCCCATCCATCAGCCAGTAACCAATCTGACCATTACTAGTATCCCGCCACAACAGATCGCCCTTCCCATCCCCATTAATATCCGCCACCTTCTCCAGCTTATAATTCGCCCCCACCGACACAGGCACAAAAGCCGCCTGCTTAAACGTTGCCCCATCCATCAGCCAGACCGCCACCTGCCCCCCAGACGGATCGCGCCAGACAATATCC
>JAAUSA010000201.1 GCA_012031975.1 Alkalinema sp. RU_4_3
TAAGGCATCATCTTGTCTTCACACCGACCATTAAACACTTTTTGACATCCTGTAATTAAACCCCCGCTCCTGAGGGGACGTTACCGCCGTCCCCCCAGACCCCCTCACGAAAGTTTGATCGGTTAGATAGTGCTAGTGAGATGGTCAAGCGTGGATTAAGAGATCTGTTGGAGTAGATTCTTCGTAGAAGAATCTAAATTGATTTTTCGTACATTCGGTAGGTTTTATAGATCTCTCCACCTGATGCTTCAATCAACCTTCGCGATGGGAAATTATCCTCATACACCCAAGATAATTCCGCTCGCTTATAGGGTTTTCCTTTTAATTGTCCACCCCGCATCCCCAAATAAATTAGCCCCAACGGCACCATCTTCCGTTGAAACTCCGGCAAAGAAGCCAACGCAATTACACGACCTTGATCGATCGCCCTCCTCCACCACAAAAACTTCAAAATCCCTAACACATTCAACTTTCCTCCCACCCGCTTCAGCGCAATATTGTAATCCGGTAAAGACATGAAAAAGCCCACCATCTCGCCTTCGTACTCCGCGATCGGAAACACATCCGGGTCCACTAAATCCCGCAGGGCCTTCGCTTCTTCCAAAAACTCTTCGAGCGATCGCGGTGTCGAACTCCAGTTGTATTCGAAGGCCCGATTGAACAAATGATACAAACTCACACAGTCCTGGGTAAATTCTGGGTCCTTTGTGCGAATGGGCCGAAAGGTCACCCCACCCTTGCAGGCAATCCGATACCCTTTTTCAAACTTCGGATCTAGTTGCCCTGCCAAACCAAACTTGTAGGCATAGGCATCCTTCGCCTTCACCCACCCCAACTGCTCAAAAAATGGCCCATAGTAGCGTGGGTTATACGGCATCATCACAAACGGACTCTCCTCGAAGCCATCTACCAAAAACAAGCAATTATTGTGGGTGGACAGATCGATCGGCCCCCGAGCCCGAGTCATTCCCTGCCCCCTGAGCCAATCCATCGCCGCCGTCAACAAGCCCGCCGCTGCCCCAATATCCTCTACACACTCAAAAAAACCAACCAGCCCGATCTTCTCTCCCTCCTTCTCGACCAAGCGATCGTTCACCGCCGCCACGACCCGACCCACAGCCTCGCCACCCTGCATCGCCACAAACTGCTGCAATCGCCCATACTTGAAAAACGGGTTTTCAGGGGCAAATTTCGCTGCCACATCCGATCGCAAGGGCTCTACCCACAGCGGATCACCCCTGTACACCCGACGCGGTACCTCCAGAAAGGCCCGCTGCTGCTCAGGGGTTTTGACCGGAACTATAGAGAATGAACTGGACTGAGACATGGCATGCTCCCAGGACTTGGTAGAATGTAGGCCGCAATTCATACGATACCCTTTCGTGGAGACCCGAAACCGATGGCACAGCTAACAGCCGGGCTAGATATCGCCGCCCTTGAAACCGAACTCGCCAAACAAACCCCCCAAAAATCCTTGAACGCGCCCTCGGCCTGTTCAGCGACCTCTACATCTCCTTCAGCGGAGCCGAAGACGTGGTCCTGATCGACATGGCCCACAAAATCAACCCCAACCTCAACGTATTCAGCCTCGACACAGGTCGCCTCCACCCCGAAACCTACCAATTCATCGACAAGGTCCGGAAGCACTACGGGATCTCTATAGAAATCCTCTCCCCCGACGCCCCAGCCTAGAGGCCTTCGTCAAAGAAAAAGGCCTCTACAGCTTCTACGAAGACGGCCACAAAGAATGCTGCGACGTCCGCAAAGTCGCCCCACTCCGCCGCAAACTCGCCACACTCAACGCCTGGGTCACAGGCCAACGCCAGGACCAAAACCCCGCCACCCGAGGCAAAGTCCCCGTCATCCAGCATGACGCAGGCTTCTCCGGCCCCGGCAAAGAACTCGTCAAGTTCAACCCCCTCTCCTACTGGAGCTCCGCCGACGTCTGGATGTACATCCGCTCCTACGAAGTCCCCTACAACCCCCTGCATGAGCGCGGTTTTGTCAGCATCGGCTGCGAACCCTGCACCAAGGCGATCCTGCCCAACCAGCACGAACGCGAAGGCCGCTGGTGGTGGGAAGACGCCACCAAGAAGGAATGTGGCCTCCACGCCATGAACCAGCAGTAGGCCAGAAAGCAGAGGTTTGTCTAGCGTTCCTGTACCCTAGCTATAGACAAACCTCCGTCAACATGGGGACAATAAGACCTATGAACCTCATCCTCTACAGCAAACCCGGCTGCCACCTATGTGAAGGCCTCCAGGAAAAACTCCAGCAGGTCCAATCGGCCCCCCATCATCTCCAGTTCAGCTTGGAAGTGCGGGACATCACCACAGAAACTGCATGGTTCAACGCCTATCAGTACGAAATACCAGTGCTCTGTCTGGGGGACCAAACCCTACCCCGCCTCTCCCCCCGCGCCGACGCCCATCAACTGGCAAAACTCCTGCAGCCTTACTTTGAAGGTTAATCCTTTGAAGGTTAATCTCGGCGGTTTTGACCGAAAAATCCGATCAATGGCATCTTTGCTACAGATCCCCACCCTGGGCGATCGCCTATAAAAGAACTAACCCGCCCAAAGCCAAACATCCCTATGCAACTCAAAGAACTGCTAGCCAAAGCTGGCATCGCCGTCCTCGACCACCCCAACCTCAACCACACCGTCACAGGCCTAACCAGCAACTCCCAATCCATCCAACCCGGCAATCTCTTCATCGGCATGCCCGGCACCCGCGTCGATGGCGGTGACTTTTGGCAGAGTGCGATCAACGGGGGGGCGATCGGAGCCGTCGTGTCCACCGACGCAGCCCATCGGGCACAAAACAACCTGGTGATCGGCCAAAGCGACATGGCCCAAGCCTGTGCCAGCCTCGCCGCCACCTTCTACGACACCCCAGCCAAACGCCTCAAAATGATCGGCGTCACGGGCACCAATGGCAAGACGACGACCACCCACCTGGTGGAATTTTTTGATCGATCGCCTCGGGAAGCAGCCCATGCTACTCGGTACCCTCTACACCCGCTGGAAGGGTTTCAACCATGTCGCCACCCATACCACACCCTTCCCCATCGACCTCCAGGGCCAGCTCGCCCAGGGTTTAAGGGCAGGCTGTGACTATTGCCTGATGGAAGTCAGCTCCCATGCCCTCTCCCAGGGGCGCACCCTAGGCTGCCATTACGATGTGGCGATTTTCACCAACCTGACCCAGGACCACCTCGACTACCACAAGGACATGGAGGACTACTTCGAGGCCAAGGCTTTGTTGTTCAGCCCCACCTACCTCCGAGGTAAAGCCGTCATCAACCTCGACGACCCCTACGGGAAACGCCTGATCGATCGCCTCGGCTCCAAAGCCTGGACCTACAGCACTGAAACCACCGCCGACCTCTATCTGAGCGATGTCACCTACACCGCCACGGGTGTCAGCGGCCAGATCCATACACCCAAGGGAGCCGCACCATTCCAGTCACCCCTCGTCGGGCAGTTTAACCTCGCCAATATGCTGGCGGCGATCGGCGCAGGTCTAGCCTTTGATCTCTCCCTGGAAGGCATGCTAGCCGCCCTACCGGAGTTTCTAGGCGTGCCGGGGCGGATGGAGCGGGTGCAGATCGAGGGCGCCCAGGACATTAGTGTGATTGTGGACTATGCCCATACGCCGGATAGTCTGGAGAACCTACTCAAGGCAGCCCGGCCCTTTATCCCTGGCAAGATGATCTGCGTCTTCGGCTGCGGGGGCGATCGCGATCGCACCAAGCGGCCCCTGATGGGTGGCATCGCCGCCCGCCTCTCGGACCAGGCCGTTGTCACCTCGGACAATCCCCGCACGGAGGACCCGGAGCAAATCCTCCAGGATGTCCTGGCGGGAATCCCCAGTGAAACCCACCCCCTGGTCAACGTCGATCGCGCCCAGGCCATCCACCAAGCCATCTTGACGGCTAAACCTGGCGACGGGGTTTTGATCGCGGGGAAGGGGCATGAGGACTACCAAATTTTGGGGACCGAAAAGATTCACTTTGACGATCGCGAACAGGCGCGGGAAGCTTTGACGGTGCGATCGAGCCAGTAGGTTTGCATCCATACAAAAACCCCGGTTTACCAAATGGCAAACCGGGGTTTTTGCTTACAAAACAGCCTAGGGTTTCGTAAATTCGTTACACACAGGGACCCACAGAACTGGCACGCAGAGAACGCTTAATTTAAGCGTCATGGTTACAGTTAATACGGATACTAATGTGTTGATTGTGACTTACAGATTACTTAACACCCCCCGCAAGTCCACGGGATTATTTCCCATGGGCCTGGCCTAAGTCCGGTAAATCCTCCGAGAAGGTGCAGCAGGCATTGGGGTGGTGGATGATTTTAGGGCTTTGTAGGGGCCGCAGGTTTGGTCACATCCAGGGGTTTGGTGATGTCTACGGTTTTGGGGGCGTCGGTTTTGGGGGCGTCAGGCTTGCTGGCATCGGGGACCAAGGGGGCAGAGGGCGGCGCCGCCGTCGGTGCAGGACTGGCCGCAGGACTGGCTTCAGGGGGGGCGGGATTGGCGGCCTTGAGGATTTGATCCTTGAATTGGACTGGAGCCATGCCTGCTGCCTTTTCAAATAGGGGTTTTGCCTCGTCGTTTTTGCCCTGCTGCTGGAGGACCTGGGCCTTGTAAAAAACGGGCTGGAAATTCTGGCCGTTTTCCTTCGCGGCCCCGTCGAAAATGCCGATCGCCTCGTCGTAGCGCTTGTCCGCCGCCAGCACCTTCCCGAGTAAAACCTGGATCGCTAGGGTATCGACGGAACCCGGGGCCGCCTGGTTGGTTTTGGGGGCCTCTTTGAGGGTGTCCTTGAGCAGCAGAATTGCCGCTTCGGGCCGCTTTTGATCCATTAATAGGGCAGAAAGTCCGCCGAGGGCTTCAACATTACCCGGCTTGCCCTTCAGGACATCTCGGTAGACCTGGGCCGCACTTTCGAGATCGCCCATCTGCTGCTTGGCCTGGGCGAGTAGGACCGAATAGCGGGTTTCCTGGGGATTGAGCTTGGCCAGCTTTTCGAGCGGCTCGATCGCCCCCTTCACATCCCCGAGGCCCAGTTTTGCCTCCAGGAGACCCCGCAGGGCCGTGGGGTTTTCCGGCTCCCGCTGGAGGACCGCCGTGTAGCCGTCAGCTTGCTTCTTGAGTTCCTCGATTCTCGCCTGGGGCGTCTGGGTGGCTTGGGGGGAGGCCGCAGGCTGCACATTATTGGTTGTCGCCTGGAGCATCGGGAAAATCGATACCCCCATCAAGGCCAGGGTTGCCACGATCAGCACCGAATTGACTAGCCAACGATTACCACGCTTTTCTTCTGCCACGACTGCCGCCTCACCTTTGAATTTCTATTAAACAAGCAGTTCTGACAAAACTGCCCCCGGATCTTAGCGCAAGTTGTTTTGATTGCACCTTGAAGTTTTTACCCGGCCAAATCACCCCCCAAAAGCCCCTCAAAAACACCCCAAAAAAAGGGGGCGCGATCGCCATATTTTTCCCCTCCAAAACGTAGCCTTCAAACCCCTTTCCAGCAAGGGTTTCATTTATGTTCGATCCGCAGGTTTTCGTGGTAAAATTATCTAGCTTAAAACCTGTGCCAAATCGCCGTTTCCCAAGTAGAATTAGGCACCCCTTTGGGGTTGGCACAATTGGGTCAGTCTATCTTGCCCAAACCGCCACAGTACAAAGCTTTGGAGTATCACACCTATGACCTATTCCCAGGAGCCGCCAACCGAGGAACGGATTATTCCGACAGACTTGCGCAACGAAATGGAGCGGTCTTACCTGGAATATGCCATGAGCGTGATCGTTGGTCGCGCTCTGCCGGACGCTCGCGATGGCCTCAAACCCGTGCACCGTCGTATCCTATACGCCATGCATGAGTTGGGTCTGACCCACGATCGCCCCTTCAGAAAATGCGCCCGTGTGGTCGGGGAAGTGCTCGGTAAGTATCACCCCCACGGTGATACTGCGGTGTACGATGCCTTGGTGCGTCTGGCCCAGGACTTTTCGATGCGCCACCCGCTGATCGATGGCCATGGTAACTTTGGCTCCGTGGATGACGATCCCCCCGCTGCCATGCGTTATACGGAGTCGCGCCTGACCCATTTGACGGACCATGCGCTGCTCCAGGACATTGAGTGCGAGACCGTAGACTTCGCCGACAACTTTGATGGCTCCCAGCAGGAACCCGTGGTGCTACCCGCCCGGATTCCCCAGCTGCTGCTGAATGGCTCCTCCGGGATCGCCGTGGGGATGGCCACCAATATTCCTCCCCACAACCTGGGCGAAATCATCGATGGCATGGTCGCCATGCTGCACAATCCCGATCTGACGGATCTGGAGCTGATGCAGTACATCCCTGGGCCAGACTTCCCAACGGGAGCCTTGGTCGTGGGTAAGGCGGGGATTCGAGACGCCTACACCACAGGCCGGGGTTCGATCACCATGCGCGGCGTGGCCAATATCGAAACCATTGAGCGCAGAGGTGCCCCCGATCGCGATGCGATCATTGTGACGGAGCTGCCCTACCAGGTGAACAAGGCGGCGCTGATCGAGAAGATCGCTGAGCTAGTGAATGACAAGAAGCTGGATGGGATTTCGGACATTCGGGACGAGAGCGATCGCGACGGTATGCGGATTGTGATCGAACTAAAGCGAGATGCCTACGCCCGTGTGGTCTTGAACAATCTGTACAAGCAGACTTCAATTCAAACCAACTTCGGCGCGAACATGCTGGCGCTGGTGAACAATGAGCCCCAGATGCTCACTCTGCGGCTGTTCCTGAGCACCTTCTTGGAGTTTCGGATTGAGACGATCGTACGGCGGACCCAATTCCTGTTGCGTAAGGCCCAGGACCGCGATCACCTGTTGCAGGGGTTGCTGATTGCCTTGGGGAATTTGGATCGGATTATTGCCCTGATTCGGGGTGCGGCGGATGTGGCGGTGGCCAAGCAGGAATTGATTGAGCAGTTTGGGCTATCGGAGTTGCAGTCCGATGCGATTTTGCAGATGCAGCTGCGTCGATTGACCGCTTTGGAGGCGGATAAGATCGATCGCGAGCACAATGACTTGATGGCTCAAATCACCAATTACCAGGATATTCTGGCCCGCCGTGAACGGGTTTTGGAAATCATTGAGACAGAGATTTTGGCGATTAAGACTTCCTTTGCTACGCCTCGCCGCACGAAGCTGGAGCAGGGCGAAGATGAGCTGATGGATGAGGATTTGATCGCCAATGAGAAATCCGTCCTGCTAATCACCGAGCAGGGCTACGTCAAGCGCATGCCCGTGGATACCTTCGAGGCCCAAAACCGCAATACGCGCGGTAAAGCTGGGGCGAAGATGAAGGAAGACGATGGGGTGAAGCATTTCCTGACCTGCTATGACCATGACACGATTTTGTGGTTTAGCGATCGCGGGGTGGCCTATACCTTGAAGGCCTACCAGGTGCCGACCTGTTCGCGGACGTCGCGGGGTACGCCGATGGTGCAGTTGCTGCCGATTAACCATGAGGAAAAGGTTACGTCGATTATTCCGGTCAGTGAATTCCGTGAGGATCTCTACCTGGTGATGATGACGACGAAGGGCTTCATTAAGAAGACGGCGGTGGCGCTGTTTAGGAGTGTGCGATCGAGTGGTTTGATTGCGATTTCGCTGGAAGAGGGCGATCAATTGCGTTGGGTGAGTTTGGCCACGGAAAATGACAGCATTATCCTGGGGTCGAGCCGAGGATTGGCAATTCACTTCCGGGTGGATGCGAAGCAGCTTAGACCGCTGGGTCGGGCGACAAGGGGTGTGCGATCGATGAATCTTCGCGAGGGCGATCGATTGGTCGGTATGGCGATTATTACCAGTCAGATTCTGGCCGATCAGGGCTTGACTGGGGATGGGGATGATGAGAGTGCGGATCTGCCGGATACCGAGACCGAGGAGACGCCGGTGCGTCATCAGGGGCCTTGGATTTTGGTGGCCACGGAGGGGGGCTATGGGAAGCGGGTGCCCGTGAGTGCCTTCCGGTTCCAGAAGCGGGCTGGTATGGGGATGACGGCGACGAAGTTCCGGAAGGCGGGCGATAAGATGACGACGTTGACCATGGTGAGTGGTGGCGAAGACATGATGATCGTGACGCAGCGCGGGATTATTATTCGCCAGTCGATCGATGCGATCGCGGCTCAGTCCAGACCTGCGGGCGGTGTGCGGTTGCAGCGGATTGCGGAGGATGATTCCTTGGCGGCGGTGGCGATTATTCCGAAGTCGGATGCGATGGAGGATGGCGATCTGCTGGATGGGGCGGATGAGGATGGTGAAGCGGTTACGACGATCGAGGCGACTATTGAGACGGTGACTGATGATGACGCATAATTTGCGTTAGGTGTTGTTTTTTACACCTTTGACCCTCGCCTTCGGGTGGGGGTTTTTGTTTGGGGTTTTGCGCTATAAAGGTAGGGAGAGCTTATGTATGACAGGCAGGTAAGTTAAGATGCCCTCTCCTTTTCCAGGTATGGACCCCTATCTTGAAGTCTCTGAGTTTTGGTCAGAGGTTCACAGTCGTTTGATTGTTGGAATTGCTGATGCCTTGGCTCCTGTGCTGCGGCCTAGGTACCGGGTGGCTGTGGGAAAGCAGAGGTTTCGGAGACACGATTTTTAGAGATTAGACAGGTAGATTCAGGTCAGGTTGTAGTGGCGATCGAGGTTTTGTCCCTCCAAAGTAAGGAGAATGGCGAGGAGCGGATTGCCTATGAGCACAAACGACAGCAGATTTTAGCGAGTCAAACCCATTTGATTGAGATTGATTTCCTGCGCAAGGGGAAGCGATTGGAAATTGGGGCTGTGACAGAGGGGTTTAATTATTATGTGTTGGTGTCGCGATCGGGCGATCGGCCTCGGGCTGCATTTTATGGCTTTACGGTGGAGGAGAGAATTCCTCCGGTTTTGGTGCCGTTGATGGCTGGAGAGGAGGAGCCTTTGTTGGATTTGCAGGCGGTGTTTACGGGGGTGTACGATCGGGCTGGGTTTGATTTGGCGATCGATTATTCAGGGGTTTTGGCAGATTAAGTGATTGTTTGTTATGGCTATAGCGGGCTGGAGATGTGATAATGTTAAGGGTAGAGACAGATTTGGGATGCCCTCTCAATGAGTGACACATTCATTACTAATATTAAAGTAGTCCAAGTCAGAGATGTTGCTGGCTTAGAGATTCCTGGTTCTAACCTAGTTTGTGTGATACAAACTGACCTGTTCCCCGCCCGTTGAGAGAAGCGACAATCAACAAATTCTTGTAGCCAATGGTCATGATAACAAAAGCCATTCAAAGCTTCAAACGGCGA
>JAAUSA010000202.1 GCA_012031975.1 Alkalinema sp. RU_4_3
GGTGCTGGGATCGGCGATCGTCATGGTGGGACTGGCGGCCTGGATCAGCCAGAAGGTGACCTGGCATGATACGGGCTATTACCATTACAGTGCGATCGAGTGGTTCCGGGACTTTGGGTCGGTGCCGGGGATTGCCCTGCTGTTCAAGAATCTGGGGTTTACGTCGAGCTGGTTTGCCCTGGGGGCACCGTTTAATCCAGCCTTTGCCGGGGCAAGGGTGACGGCGGGCCTCAATGGGTTGGCGCTGCTGATCGCGATCGCCCATTGGTGCGTGGCGGTGCGGGCCTGGGGGAAAGGGGAATCAAACTTCAGCGATCGCCTAGCCGTGATGTTTTATACCCTGGCGATCCCGATCTGCCTGCTGATGAAACCCCTGTCGCTGATCTTGGTTTCTCCCTCGCCCGATCTGCCTGTGTTGTTGCTCGTTGGGGCCGTCGCTTGGGCCATGGCCTGGGAAGGGGATGCTAATCGATCGGTTGCGGCAATGGCTGGCCGCCCCCTAAATCCCCCAATGCTGGGGGACTTAGAAACAGACTTGGCTCGGAAGTCCCCAGTATTGGGGGGTTGGGGGGCGGCTCGGCGGAGGATGCTGCACCCACGGGGTTGAGAACGAAACCCCGACTTTTGCCTGTGGCCCTGGCGGCAGGTGCCGTAGGGCTCAAACTAACGGCGTTGCCGCTGCTGATGTTTTCAGCGCTGTATTATCTGGTTCGATCGGGAACCGTCGGCATCCTGCGACGGGGTTTGACTGCTGGATCGATCGCCCTACTGTTTCTCCTCCCCCTGATGGCGTCAAGCGTGGTGACCTCGGGCTGTCCCCTCTATCCGTCGGCGCTGCTCTGTCTGGATCTGCCCTGGTCGCCCTCGGCCCAGTCGGTGAAGGATGTGGCCGCCGGGACCCATGGCTGGACGACCTGGTATGGGACACCGCCCCAGGGGATGCCCGCTTGGCTTTGGGCCGTGGGCCGTTGGTTGACCACCGATCGCAGTGAATTGATTACGGGGCTGTTGATCGTGGGTGCGATCCTGTGGGTCGCGGTTCAGCTCCTGCGTCAGGCAAACCGGCGCAAGAAGATGGCGGGGCCTGGGCCAAATCAAACGCCTGTTGAACTGTGGATTGCGGCCTTGGGCCTCTTTGGCATTGCCTTCTTGATGGTGACGACACCGTTTTTCAGATTTTCCGTGGCCTACATTGTGCTGCTATTGGCAGTGGGTGCTAGCAATCTCAACCTACCCGTTGCTCGGCTAACAAACCAGTTCAAGCTCCGGCGTTTTGTCATGCTGGGGGCGATCACCCTGGTGATACCTGTGGTGCTATTGAGTTTGCAGCGCCAGCATTTTGGCAACCTGGTGATGCCGCCCCCCATGCGTTTTACCCAAGTGATCGCGCGCCAAACCAATGGAATTACCTACCTTGCCCCAGCGAGCGGTGATATTCCCAACACCCAGGATAAGGACATGTGTTGGTCCGTGCCTGTGCCCTGCACCTACGACATTTCTAGGGATGTCTATTTGCGTGATCCACGCCTGGGTCTAGCCGGGGGATTTGTGCGCGATCGTCCGGCCCAAAGCCGTTAAGCTCCCCCAGGGTATAGAGGGGCCGCCCCTTGACTTGATCGTAAATGCGGCCCACGTACTCGCCCAAAATGCCGATGCTAATGAGCTGCACCGCCCCGAGGAAAAACAGCGCCACCAGGATAATCGTGAATCCTGTCACGGGCGAATGGGGCACAAACAATCGCCAATACAAGACGAGTAACGCCATGGCGATCGCCGCCACCGCCGACAGCAATCCCAAATAGCTGGCCAAACGCAACGGCACCTGGGAGAAAGACACCAGGCCGTTAATCGCCAACTTGAACGACTTGCGGAACGTATACTTCACGCTCCCCGCAAACCTCGGTTCGCGCTCAAACACCAGCGCCGTCTGACGAAACCCCACCCAGGATCGCAGTCCCCTCAGGTAGCGATTGCGCTCGGGCATGGCATTCAGGGCATTGATCACGGCGCGATCGATTAGACAAAAGTCCCCGGTGTCCGTGGGAATATCCACATCGGCCAGGTTCCTTAAAATACGGTAGAAGGCAAAGGCCATGAACCGCTTAAACCAACCTTCCTGGCGGCGGGCACTGCGCTGACCGTACACCACCTGGTATCCAGCCCGCCATAGATCCAACATGCGCGGAATCAGCTCCGGCGGGTCCTGCAAATCCGCATCCAAAATCACCGCCACCTGTCCGCGTGAAAAATTTAGCCCCGCCGTCACGGCGATCTGATGGCCAAAATTTCGGGCAAAACTCAGGTAGCAAACCCTCGGGTCATTCTGGTGCAGTTCGCGCATCAGCGGCAGCGATCGATCGCGGCTCCCGTCATCCACCAAAATCAATTCCGCCGAAACGCCATCCTGCACCAGCAGATCCATCACCGCCTTCATGCGTCGGTACAGCTCCTGGAGGGTGTCTTCTTCGTTATAAATCGGAATGATGATGGAGAGTTGAGGATTCATGGCGAATGCATTTAGGCGACCGAAGTTATTAAATCTTTACGAAAACCGCTGCGTTCAGTCGATCGTCATCAACGTTTCGCGAAGGGTTTCCACCATGCGATCGATCTGGTGTTTTTCCACAATCAGCGGTGGGGATAGGGCAATGATGTCCCCAGTAGTCCGGATCAACAATCCCGATTCAAAACAGCGCACCAACGCCTCGTAGGCCCGCAATCCCGGCGCATTCGGCCTAGGTTTCAATTCTATGCCGCCCACCAATCCCAGGTTGCGAATATCAATCACATGGGGGGCATCCCGCAGGGAATGCAGGGCGGTTTCCCAGTAGCTAGCCAAGCTCCCCGCCCGCTCAAACAGCCCCTCCTGTTCGTAGATATCTAAGGTTGCCTCGGCCGCAGCACAGGCCAGGGGATGGCCGGAATAGGTGTAGCCATGGAACAGTTCAATCGCCCCCTCCGGCCCCTGCATAAACGCCTCATATAAGTAATCCCGCGCAAACACCGCCCCCATGGGCACTGCTCCATTGGTAATCCCCTTCGCCACCGCCATCAGATCCGGCAACACCCCAAAATACTCCGCCCCAAAGCCCCGCCCCAATCGCCCAAACCCCGTAATCACCTCATCAAAAATCAGCAAAATGCCATGGCGATCGCAAATCGATCGCAGCCGCTGCAAATATTCCTTCGGCGGCACCAAAACGCCTGTCGATCCCGCCAATGGTTCAACGATTACCGCAGCGATCGTGCTGGGATCATGGAGGGCAACGATCCGCTCTAGGTCGTCGGCAAGTTCGGCGCCCCAGGTGGGTTGTCCCTTAGAGAATGCATTGTTTGCCAAGCTGTGGGTATGGGGCAAATGGTCAACCCCCGGCAGCAGCGGCCCAAACCACTTGCGATTGGTGGCAATCCCGCCCACGGAAATCCCACCAAAGCCAACGCCATGGTAGCCCCGCTCACGTCCAATCAGGCGGGTGCGGCGACTCTCTCCCCGCACATTGTGGTAGGCCAGGGCAATTTTTAGGGCACTATCGACGGCCTCCGATCCGGAATTGGCAAAGAAAACGCGGTTCAAATCTCCCGGTAGCAATGCGGCCAATCGCTCGGCCAAGGCAAAGGGCCCCGGATGCCCCATCTGAAACGTCGGTGCGAAGTCCATTTTTGTGGCCTGGGCGGCGATCGCGCTTGTAATCTGCGATCGACAGTGGCCAGCGTTGACGCACCAGAGTCCGGCGGTCCCATCGAGGATTTCCCGACCATCGGTGGTAGTGTAATACATGCCCTTGGCGCTTTGCATCAATCGGGGATGGGCTTTGAATTGGCGATTGGCCGTAAAGGGCATCCAAAACGCATCCAGATTTGATAGGGTTTGGAGTTCCTGGATCTGTTGTGGTGCGATCGCCGATTCAATCACTTGTGTTTACCGTAGGAGCAATGTTGGCTAAAATAAGGCGTATACCAGACTAGCTAGTATACGCCGAATAATGTTATGAACGAATGAATGTCTACAACATTCTCGCTGCCTGTTTAGTTAAACAGGGATTAGACAGCTTTCTTACGGCTACGGGTTGCCTTGGTTGTCACCTTAGCGGCCTTGGCTGGCTTAGCAGCTTTAGCGGCCGTAGCGGCCTTGGGGGGACGACCCACCTTACCTTTAGCTGGGCGACCCACCTTACCTGCGGGCTTGGCAACTGGTGCAGCAGCGGCGTCAGTCACAACCTTAGGCTTCCGACCGGGCTTCTTCCGCACAGGAGCTTCAGCGGGGGCAGCGGCGGCAGCAGCAGCAGCTTCAGCGGCCTTCAGGGCAGCGGGCTTGCGACCACGACGACCGGGCACTTTCACGGGTGCGCTTTCCGCTGCGGCAGCGGCCACGGCGGCCTTGGGCTTGCGGCCACGCTTTGCGGGAGCTGGCTTGTCTTCCTCCATGCCCAGGCTCAGATCTTCGACGCTGAGGCGGGTGCTGAGGGTGCGACGACGGCGACGGGTCTTAGCCGTGGGGTCGCTGGCCCGCTTAACGGAGGAGAGGTAATACTTCAATGTGGAAGCACTGATCTCAACGCCGCGCTCGGTCAGCATTTGGGAGATTTCGGGATAGGTATAACCGCGATCTAAAGCGAGGGTTACCTCATCCTTAAGGGCATCGATCGCTTCGCGCAGAGACCAAATTTCCTTAGGCTTCTCGGGCAAATCACCCAATGCATTAGAAGCCTGTTGGATGGAGCGTTTTGAAACAAGAGTTGAAGTGGGAGATCTACGTTTGGTTCCAGCCATGATTTGTTTGTCCCGAATGTCGGGTTATTTGTGAACTACTCTATATCTATGTATACCCTGATATCTGCAAATTGATTAAAAAATTTTCAAAATATCTTGGGATTTGTTTCGAGAAGTGTCAAGGTTACACGTCTGTCATATGTCCGACATGATCGGAGATCTGTGTTGTGGGTGATGATCTTTGGATGGCGCTTGGCGACTAAAACGCCTTTGGAGCAGGGTTTTTGCTTTTTGGAGATTTGCTCTGACGGGAAGTTTTGGCTTGAAGTTTTGGCTGGGGGAATGATTAGTCTCAGCTTTCGGTCTGGGGCGATCGATCGGAAATCTCTATCTGAGAATCTCTATCCTAGGGCAGAGTTCCTAGGACCAGACTTTGATCAATATCACTAGAAGCGGCGCGACAAACAACGCTGGCAAAAACGAGGCAAGGCGCACCTGGGTAATCTCCAGTAGCTGCAAGCCAATCCCTAGAACCATCAATCCACCGACGCCAGACATCAATAGCACCGTCGGATCGTTGCTTGGGTCGGGCAACACTTGGGCAAAGAAGCCAGCCGCCATGGAGAGACTCCCTTGATACAGCAGGATCATCAGGGCAGAAAACCCAACACCAATGCCGTAGCTGCTTGTTAAAGCCACGGAAGCAATGCCATCCATAACTGCCTTAATCACCAAAATATCTTGTTTCCCGGATAATCCGTTGTTTAAGCAGCCCAGGATTGCCATTGGCCCGATGCAGAAAAGCAGGCTCGCGGCCACAAAGCCTTCGGTAAACTTGCTGCCCCCTTGAACGTTGTCCTTGAGCCAGTCGCCGAGCTGGTGGAGTTTGACTTCGAGTTGGAGCAGTTCGCCGAGGATGCTGCCGAGGGTGATGGCGATGAGTCCCAGGATCACGCCGCTGATCGGACCCATTTTGACGGCGAGTAAACTTTGGGCCATAGTTAGACCGAGGAATACTGTGAATAGGCCTAAGCCTTGGGTAATCACAAGCTGGATCGATCGCGGCAGACTACCCCGCAGAAGTTGGCCTAGGGCTGTGCCGAGGATGACTGTGGCAACGTTAATCCAGGTGCCGCTGGTTTTCTCCCACAGGCTCAGTTGAGCGATGGTTGTGGGGAGGTGAAGGATTGCTATAGGAGACTGCAAGGATTGTGGCGGGAAGTGGGAACAGTTGAAGGTTGTTATTGTACGACGGAATGCGTGCAATAAAAAAGGGAAGCCTTAGCTTCCCCTGGGACCTGGATAATTGGATGCGATCGCCCCCTAGCCTTGCCGCCAGCGTTTGGTGAATTCGGCGAGGGTGGCGGGGCTCAACTGGGACTGGAGGGCCTTGAGGGCATCTTCCTGGTGGGGCAAGCTCCTGTAGCTTTTACAAACGTTGGTGAGGCTTAGGGGGTGGTAGACATGGGACTGCTGGTGCCATCTGGGTCCTGGCGCCAGCGGGTGGTAAAGGCCGCCAATTGGTTGCTCGGAATCTGACTTTGGAGCCAATGGAGGGCCTGCTCCTGGTGGGCAAGTCCCTTGTAGCTTTTACAGACGTTATTGAGGCTTAGGGCTGTGGTAGAGGGTGTGGTCGGCGGTGTGGGCGGTGTGGTGGTGGGGTTGGATTCGAGGGCGAGCCAGGTGCGGGGGCCGACGATGCCATCGGCGAGGAGCTGGCGAGATTTTTGGAAGTTGATCACGGCATTTTTGGTGCGGGGTCCAAAGGTGCCATCGGCGACACCAATATTGGCGCCCTGTTTGTTGAGGAGCTGTTGGAGTTTGGCCACCACTTGGCCGCGACTGCCAAGGCGTAGGGGAATTGGGCCTTTGAGTAGTTTTTGCAGATCGTCGAGATTGCCCTTGAATGTGTTGAGATCGCAGTCCCCTTCAATGCCAGGGGTGCGGCCCGACTCGCTGTATTGGTGGAAGGTCCAGTCTTTCCAGCCGCCGGGGACCCAGGGCGTATCGGTTTCGTAATGGGCAATCCAAAGGGGATAATTGCTGAATCGCTGGATGTCACCCAGGCTTTCGTGCCAAAAATTGGGGAAAGTGTAGAGGATGGGTTTGCGTCCGAGGGCCTTTTCGACGGTGTTGAGCCAGATTTGGGCGCGATCGATGACGGTGCTAGGATTCAGGAAGTAGGTTTTTTCGAGATCGAGAACGGGGGGCAGGTCGGAATCTTCCCAGACTTTTTGGGTGAGGCGCAGGAAATTGTTGGCCTGGACGACGGGATCTTTACTGGCGACGAAAAAATGATAGGCGCTGCGAATGATGCCGACGCCTTTCATGGCGGCCCAGTTGGTCGCAAACATGGGATCGCTGGACTGGGCACCTTCGGTACATTTGACGAAGCAAAAGCTCACGCCACTGTCGGCCACGGCCTGCCAGTCTATTTCACCTTGATATTCGGAGACATCGATACCTGCTAATGCCATGGCTTTACCCTGATTGGTTAGATGAGTTTGGGTTTGAGAGAGTGCGTTCATGATGCATCATGAACGATGCATCGGTTGATTATTGGTTCGATCGATACCACTGATCAATCTGCTTACTGAGAAGATGGTTACCTTGAGTACTTAGATGAATGTGATCGCGGTAGAGTTCCTTGGGATTTTCCGATGCCTTAAAGATAGATAGTGCATCAATATAGTCAATATGCAATCCGTTCATTTGTTCTTGTAGGCGCTGGCGAGCTGCTATTTCATAGTCGCGCTTTCCCGTTGATTCGGTTTCCCGTAATAGGGGCGTGAGAATCACTAAGAATTTTGCCTGGGCTGCCTGGGCGAGGCCCTGTATGGTTTGAATGGCGGAGAGATTCTGGCCGACGCGATCGCCCCCTTCGGATTGAATGGCTAGAAGCTCTGCGGGTAGGGGGGATTGGGGCAGGAGTCGATCGATGGCTTCGATCAGGGCGAGGGGTGGTTTGCGATCGGGATAGTTTTTATCTTTGCCGACGCCGAGGGGGGTGGGGGTGGTGGCGAAGAGGTCGTCGGTGTTGATTACTAGGATCAAAAACTGGGCGTTGAATAAACCATGGCGCTGGAGATAGGCTAATTCATTGCGCGGTCCCCAGGAATTAGCAGAGGCATTGAGAACTTCTATGGTTTTGGGGCTTTGGGCTTGAAGCTGTTGGCGGAGTAGTTCCGATACTGTTTGGGTTTGGTCGGTCCACCAATTGCCGTTGACGACGGAATCCCCGATTAGGAAGAGGCGATCGGTATTGTCTGGGCGATCGGTGTCAAACTCCGGGCTGCGCATGGAATAGCGATTGATCGCAATATTGTTGCCAAATCGTCGGGTGGCTTGATTGGGGGCGAGGAGATAGCCGATTTTGTCGTCGGCCTGGTACAGCGGGGGATTTCCAAAGCCGTAGCGGGCTCGCAGGAACCATTCGACAAGCAGGGCAGAGAGAATCGCGATCGTTACAAGAATTAAGGCAAGTTTCATTCGCAGGGATTGAGCGGCTAGGCGAGGCTAAGATTTATGGGAATCTATGAAGTTCTATTTCAACTGTCCAGGGGCTTTCTGGATAAATCCGGAAGATTAATGCGGCTAATCAACCCAAAAAGATAAAATAATGGAGAAGATACCCCCTCGATAACTACCAATGGTAGCGAGGTTCATTCTATCGGGTTCCCTACAGTTTAGTTGTATAAAAAGTCTGAAGAGGAGACGGTTAATCATGTCTGATCTCAATCGCGGCATTATGAAGTTCGATGGCGCTGATAGTCCCGCAGCAATCGCACTATCGGCGGTCTTGGTCCTCGGCAGCATTGGTGCCCTGCTGGTCTGGGCGCTGCGATCGGCCTATTTACTGGGCTAATCCTTGGCCTTGTTGTGGTTTGTCTGGGTCAAAAGTTTTCGGTTCAATGGCGTATAGCTTTGTTATACTGATTTGGACCGACGCGCTGGTGTAGCTCAGTTGGTAGAGCAGCTGATTTGTAATCAGCCGGTCGCAAGTTCGAGTCTTGTCACCAGCTTTGAAGTAGGTTTGCATCAAATAGCCCCTGGGATTTTGTTCTAGGGGCTATCTCTTTAGGGGCAGTCGGTGGTCAAGATGGCGGTGGCGACGGTGTCGATCGCGTTGCGTTGGGTCAGTACGGGTAGCTGGCTGTGGTTGAGCAGGATACTGAAGATGCGGGGCTGGCCGATGGTAGGCTTGGTGTAGCCGGAGAGGGCTAGGGCTCCGGTGAGATAACCTGTTTTGGCTTGGATTTGGCCAGGGTATTGGAGGAATCGGGTTTTGAGGGATCCTGGGCCGCCGGAGTGGGGTAGGGAGTCTCGGAAAGGGCGATTGTCCGTAAAGCTTTGCAGGAGTAGGGTCAGGGTGTTGGGGGCGGCTAGGTTGTGGCGGGAGAGGCCGGAGCCGTCGGTGAGTTTGTAGCTGCTTAGGGGCAGTTGGACGGTGGTGAGGTGTTGTTGGAGGGCGGTGAGGGCTGGGGTGAGGTTGGTGGGGAGCGGTGAGGTCGGAGGGCTGGAGGGCTGAAGGTGGGTGGGGGCCAGCCATTGGGAGGAGGGTTTCGGCGTAGAGGTTGTTGCTGGTTTGGTTGGTGGT
>JAAUSA010000203.1 GCA_012031975.1 Alkalinema sp. RU_4_3
GGTGGGGTGATTGTGATTGATAATGCTGGGCTTTGTGGGGCGGCGCAGTCTACGACGGGTTTGATTCATGGCTGGATTGAGCAGGGTGGGGCGTCGATCTGCAAGCTGGGGTGAATACGCTTGAGGAGGCAAGGCCGATGAAGTCTGTGACTACGATCGAGCCCATGGAGATGCCTGAGGCGTTGGAAAAGCAGTTTCAGATTGAGTTAAGAGCAGCAATTCCAAATTCAACAATCCTCCCACAGAAAACTGATCTTCACTGAGCCTCGGAGTCCTGTAGGGACGGTGTTTGATTAGCCTGCAATTCATTCATGGCCCAAAATCTGTGCAGTCCACCACAATTCATTTGCGGCCTAAAATCTATGCAATCTGCAATTCACCCACGGCACATTCGCTCATTTACAGATCTAAGCCACATTGACCAGCCATTAACCGATCGGCTATAACAAAGAAGACGCAATCCACCCAAAGCCCCATGAAGCTTGACAAAGACTTTTGGTCCATGCAAATTCTGATCGCCGAAGTACTGGCGATCGCTGGCTTCCTCATCTGCGCCATCTGGTTCCTCGTCGTCCCCGTCTTCTACTACCAAAACGCCGAAATCAACCTCAAAGCCTTCACTGAAGTGGCCAACCTAGAACCGATCGGCTGCATCAACGGAGATAGCGATCGCGACTGGAATCTCTCCTGCACCGCCCGCAACAAAGATCGCCTCTTCGCCGTGAGCTGCGGCTATATGCCCTGGTCCAAGGGCTGCAAAATCAACTTTGGCCAGCTTAATCAATCACCGCCCGTGCAGTTTTCCCTCTTCAAGGAGTGAGTTTTTCCAATTGCTGTTTGAGCGCCTTGGCTGCTACGGAATCAGGATCGATCGTCAAAGCCTGCCCCACCGAAGCTGCCGCCTCCTCCGATCGCCCCAGCTTCTGCAACACCTCACCCCGCAACACCCAAGCATCGGTAAACTCGGGTTCTAGGGCGATCGACTGGTCCAGGGCCTCCAGGGCAAAACTATGATCTTCGGTTTGCGCCAAACCCCGCAGGTACCAGGCCACAGCGCTTCGGGGTTCCAAATTTAGGGCTTCTTCCACCGCTTGACGGGCTTCAGTACCCTGTTTTAAGGCCATCAGGCTCAGGGACTTACTCTTCCAGGCGCGGTAAAACTTCGGCTGAAGCTGGATCGCCCGATCGAAGGCATTCAAAGCCTCCTGGTGCCGATCCATCGCCGCCAAAACCGTACCCTGGGCATACCAAACCTGGGCAAACCGGAAGTCCATCTCCAGGGCCTGGTTGAGGGCCTTGAGGGCCTCGGGGTAGCGATCCTGGCGGTATAGCGCATTGCCATAGTTGGCCCAGGTGACAACGCTGGAGACGCCTGCGGGGGTGATCACCATTTGATTAATCCGGCGATCGAAGGACTGTTTCTCCTCAAGGGTAGGCGTCCGGGCGATTTGCCGCTCGGCGGGAAGCTGAAGATCGGGTCGGAGTTTTGTCAGCACCCGAATGGGGATGCCTGCGCTGATACCGAGCCGCAGACGACGCTGCTTGCCCATGATGCGATCCTCGACCTCTTCGCCGTCCGATCGCCCATGAATCCCCACCACTCGCCCATCACTATCAAACACCGCCCCCCCACTCATGCCCGCTTCCGCCAGGTTGGAGTAGAACAACCGATAGCCCTGACTCATCGGATCCGCCGAGACGGCGATCGCACTGGCCGAACTCACCACTTTCCCAGGGGTAAACAAACGTATCCGCTCGGCTACGGCTTCGTTGGGGGCTGGGAAACCGGAGAGGAAGAGGTATTGCTGGGGTTGGGGGGTGTAGCTAGCGAGGCGGGCAACGCTGTAGTTGCGTTTGCTTTTGAATTGGAGGAGGGCGAGGTCGGTGTCGGCGATCGGCTGGATGGTTTTGGACTCGATCGGATGGTCCTGGCCGTCGGTGGTGATGGCCTTGTAGCGGTCTTCGACGCCGACGACATGCTTGGAGGTGAGGACGAGGTAGCTGTCCCGGTAGCGGCCAATGATCACGCCGGAGCCCGATCGCTCGCCCATCAGTTGGACGGTGGTGGCCTGGGAGATTTGATTGAGTTTGTCAAAGGACAATGCCTGGGCCGATCGCGATGAGAGACCTAGGGTGATGGCGGTAAGGATGGGTAGGAGGTGCGATCGGGCTGGGTACATAGGACGGGGTTTGTGGGCGGAGCAAAATCGCCGGACATGGGAGTCAGTGCATAATGTTTCACTGTTCACCCCCAAGCTTCCCCTTTCAGGACAAAACGTGAGGCGATCGCGCAAATCTTTACGGCTGATATAATAATTGCCTTGGACAGGCGATATTTATGCGGATTTTACTGGTCGAAGATGACGATCGCATTGCGATGCCACTGCTCGAAGATCTCAGGCAGCAGAAGCATACTGTGGATTATGCCCAGGATGGGCAGGCTGGGTGGGACTATGCCCAGGCCATGGACTATGACTTGATTCTGCTGGATTTGATGCTGCCGCAGCTTGATGGCATTAGCCTATGCAAACGACTGCGGAGCCATGGCTGTACAGCCTATGTTTTGATGCTGACGGCGCGGGATACCACAGCGGATAAGGTGGTGGGGCTCGATGCCGGGGCGGACGATTACCTCGTGAAGCCCTTTGACCTTGAGGAACTGGCGGCGCGGATAAGGGCCTTGTCTCGCCGTACACCGGAGTTAAGACCTATGGTGCTGACTCATGGTGCCTTACAACTCGATCCTAATCGTCAAACGGTTTGCTATGGTGGACAGTCGATCGCCCTGACCCCCAAGGAATTTATGATTCTAGAGCAAATCCTGCGCCATCCGAGCCAAGTTTTCACCCGCGCGATGCTAATCGACAAGCTCTGGGAATTCGACCAAATCTCCGGCGAAGAGACGATCAAAACCCATATGACAAATCTCCGCCGCAAGCTCAAACTCGCAGGCAGCCCGGACCATTTGATTGAAACCGTCTATGGTGTGGGCTATCGACTTTGTGCGGTGGATGAATCATGATGTTCCGACCGATTCGCCAGCGATTGTTAATCTCCTATCTTGTGATTATGGGTGCAGTTTTAGGCGGTTTTGCCATTGCTGTGCGGGTGATTTTTGAACATAGCTTAAGGCAGCAGTTTAATGCCGAGCTGAGGGCCTTGGGGGAAGGCTCTTCCAAGAGTTTGGAGGTGATTAATGGGCAGGTGGTGATTGAAAGCGATTTTCCGGTGCCGTCGCTGGAGGCCAATAATCAGGCGTTGGAGTGGTTTGATCTGCAAGGGCGATCGATCGGGCACCAAGGGCGATATGTCTTGAGCTTGCCCTTCATAACACAGCAAAATGCCCAAGTCCAGGCTGGCAATCCCCGCCTCCAAGGGTTTACTGTGCCAGTACGGGCCGATGATGGGGCCTTGATGGGCTATGTGCGATCGAGTCAGTCCCTAGAAGAATTCGATGAAGCCCTGCGGCATTTGGATTGGGGCCTGATGAGTGGAATTAGTATCGCGTTGATTTTGAGTGGGACGGGGGGATTCTTTTTGACGCGGCAGGCGATGGAGCCGATCGAGCGGAGTTTTGCCCAGTTGCGGCAGTTTACGGCGGATGCTTCCCATGAGTTGCGGGGGCCGTTGATGGCGATTCAGGCCAATGCGCAGGTGGCGCTGAAGTATGGGGAGGGGATGCGATCGGGGGACCAGGAGAAATTGAGCAGCATTTTGTTGACGACGCGGCAGATGACCCATTTAACCGAGGATTTGTTGTTTTTAGCCCGGTCCGATAGTCAGCCGCCAACAGACTTGGCAATCGTCGATTTAAAAGAATTGCTCACCCAGATTGTGGCGGTTTACCAGCCCCAGGTTGAGAATAAACCACTGACGCTAAAGCTCAAGGTATCCGGTTCTGTGGAGGGTAATGCCGACCAATTGCGGCGATTGTTTGCCAATTTGCTAGACAATGCGCTGCGTCATACGGCATCGGGGGAAATCTCCCTGCATAGTCGTCAAAGTGACGCCCAGGTTTGGATTGCGGTCCAGGACAGTGGCGTCGGCATTGCACCAGCGGATTTGGAGAAGGTGTTCGATCGCTTTTGGCAGGCGGATAGGGCGCGCAGCAGTCAGACGAGTAATTGTGGTTTAGGATTAGCGATCGCCCAAGCCATTGCCCAGAAGCACGGCGGCGAGATTACGGTGGAGAGTAACGTCGGTCAGGGCAGTTGTTTTACAGTGCAACTGCCATGCCCCACCGATGGGCAAGGGCGGTGATCACTTGGGTGAAGGGGAGGAGTTGCGATCGCAGCCAGTCGTTTCGCCAGGTGATGCTCGGCAACAGAAACATCTCAAAATAACTAACCGAATGCCCAAAGTATTGCTGGGTGGTTTCAAACACCGCATACTGAAATTCCCAGGGCAACTGTAAAACAACGGCCTCCAAGATTTCTTCCACCATGGCTTGCAAAACATCTAAGGGGATTTGTCGCAACAGTTCTTCCCGTACACCTGGTTTGAATTCATTTACCTGGCAGAACAAACTACTGAGCGCCTTTTCTGCCCACTGAGGCGGCATAGCGTCTTGCAAAATCGTCTGCTGGACCAGACCAATCATCGCCGCACTGACGGGTACCAGGGCCAAGATTTCTGCTAGGTGCTGAATATTAGTGGAGGATGCCTGCCGGAAGCGATCGACGAGTTCATGGGCGTCTGGTTGATCTGGGGCCATGGCGGATTGCCTTTGGAATAGAGGTCTGCGGGGATTCTAGATCGAAAAAGTCAAGAACTTGGAAAGATCCATGGGACTGTTCTTTCTGAGTTCTTGACATTTGCCAGTTACATTCATAGTCAAATCATAGGTGAGGCTCCATGGGCAAGCTATTGAACAGAGTTCCAGAGGTGGTGGCGACCTTTTGGATCATCAAGGTGCTATCGACTACCGTGGGCGAAACCTTTGCCGACTATCTCTCAGGAACGCTCCATTTTGGGCTGATCAATACGTCGATCGCCATGGGTCTCCTACTGGTGCTGGCAGTGATCTATCAGTTTCGGCTTAAACGCTATGTTCCGGCCATGTACTGGCTGGTCGTGGTCCTAACGAGTATCACGGGCACCCTGATCACAGACTGCATTGTTGAAAACTCCAGTATTAGTCTGATAACGATTAATCTGGTATTCACAGCGGTATTGTTCACGATATTCGCCTTCTGGTACGTGAATGAGCAAACCCTGGCCATGCATTCAATTAATACTGCCAAACGCGAAGGCTTCTATTGGGCCGCTATCCTATGCACCTTCGCTCTAGGCACCGCCACAGGCGACTACCTGGCTGAAACCTTGAAGTTGGGCTATGCTCAATCGGCGTTGTTTTTTGCGGCATCGATCGCAGTTGTAGTGTTTCTCCGCTATGCGCTCAAGGTTAATGGGGTGTTGACATTTTGGTTGGTCTACATTTTGACGCGGCCCTTGGGGGCATCAATGGGCGATCTGTTGTCGGCCTCAGTCGATCAGGGTGGCTTGGGGTTTGGCCCCAAGAATACGAGTCTGCTGTTTCTATCAATTATCACCAGTTTGATGATCTACCTAAGTCTGAAGCATAACAAATCCGTTTCTCTGGCCGATCGCCCTGAATAACATGAAGAAAACCACACAAAACATCCTGGGCCGATCGGCCTGTCTTTCCCTGGTGTTGGGCCTAGGATTAATTTGCCGGGAAGTCTGGGAGAAGGAAACGTCATCGCTGGATCTGGCGTTTTTAATCGGACTGCACCATTGGGCTAACCCAGGACTCGATACCATCATGGTCAGCATTACAAGGCTGGGCGATCCGGCGTTTGTGGTGGTGATTGTGGCGATCGCCCTCGCTTGGCTGCTCTATCAGCACAAACGGCTGGAATTCGTCATGCTGATTGTGGCCTGTGTGGGAGCTGTGGGGCTGAACAGTGGGCTGAAGCTAGTGTTTGGGCGATCGCGGCCCCACCTTTGGACTTCACTGATTCATGAGACGACCTATGGGTTTCCGAGTGGTCACGCGCTTGGCTCTTTGGTGCTGTACGGGTTTCTGGCCTATTTGTATGCCCAGCGTTATCCCAGAAGGGCGAAGGTGACCTATGGGATAACGACGATTTTGGTGGCGCTGATTGGGCTGAGTCGGTTGTATTTGGGGGTGCATTATCCGACGGATGTGTTGGCGGGTTATGGGATGGGGATGCTGTGGCTGGTGGGTTGTTTGCTGTTCATGAGGTGGCGTGGTAAGTTGGCGGCGGGTAAGCATGTCTATGATTTTTGAGGGGTCTATCTTGGGACAGATACCAGGGCGATCGCATACGACGGCTGCCATCCCCTTGCATCATGAATTTGTACTGGCTGCTCGATAGCCAATCCGATGGACGCTTTTGTGGCCAATCCGGATTCTCCAAATTTGGGCGTCTGGGTGGCGATCGAGGAGCTGCCCATAGTTCACCATAGGATCGCAATTGTTCCAGAAGCGGTAATATTTTGATCGCAGGTCAATAATGCAACCTGATTACCTTGGGTTTGTGCAACAATTGCAGTGGCGACAATCTGACGATCGTGCATTTCATTAATGGCTGTTAGGTTTAGTGTTTGTGCAACAACAGCTTCGTCGAGGGGTACGATCGCAATGCGTGGGTCAGCAATGACGGCAGTCAATAGGCTCTGAGCGGATGGAATTGACGTTTTGCCCCGTTCGGTGATCCAGAGGGCTTCGGCAAGTGCGATCGCGGGTAGGATTAGCTCACTGGCGGGATTGGCAAGAATAGCGGCGACTGCGGGGCTCAGTCGGTTGTTGCCTTCGAGATACCAAATTAGGGCATGGGTGTCGATCGTATATTTCATCGTGATTGATTAAGAGTTGAGTCCATCATCAAGGTCACCATGGAATTCGGCTAGCTTAAAGTCTACTTCGGTGGATTGATTTGAGCCAGAGAACATCCCAAAGCTAATCATTGAACTGCGCATGTCTTGCCAAATATCTTCAGCATTAGGATCGAGTTCTTCGGGGGACATATTGTTACGGAACTGGGCGATCGCGTCAGCTAACGTGGGTTTGGGGATACTTTGAGGGGTGGTGGTGAGGCTTTGGGTGAGGATCTGTGACAGGTGAAGGCGTTCGTTGTGGTCCAGGGTAAGAAGTTGGGCTTCAAGTTCTTGAATGCTCATGATCGATTTCCTCGTCAAGATAGCCCTAGTTTAACGCATCCTTTCACACCCGTCCTCTACCTTGAGAAGTAGTCTTCCTGTACTTTCTCTTCCCTCTTCTTTCTTTCCGCGTTCCGCGTTCCTACTTCAGCCTTTCCCCTAGGGCCACTGACCACACACCCGCTTCATCTCTTCAGGCCAACAGTGGATGAAGTAGGGCTCGATCGGCTATGATCAGACCACTCTGTTCAACCTAATGTATCCTTCATGTCTGCTAAAGACCGATACCATGAAGCCGTCAAGTCAGCACTTCTCAAGGAGCTGTGGAAAGTCACAGATCCCTTCATCCTAAAATATGAGGATACTGATGAGGTGCGGATTGATTTAGGTGCGGAACGGTTGCTAGCGGCGGAACGGGGATGTGAAAAAATAGCGGTTGAGATCAAGAGCTTTTTGAGTGAATCATCGCTGTTTGATTATCATGGGGCGTTGGGGCAGTTTCTCAACTACCGTTTGGTGTTGGAGGCGATCGAACCCGATCGCACATTGTATCTAGCGGTGCCATTAACTGCCTATGAGGTGTTCTTCCAGCGTCCTTTGGCGAGGGCTTCTGTCCGAACCTACCAGGTTAAGTTGTTGGTCTACAATCCGATCGAGGAGGTTATTGTCCTATGGAACGCTTAAATGAATATCGGGAAATTATTAGAACTTTTTTGGAAGAGTCGATCGCGCCATCTTCTGATGATCCGAATTTTGAGACGCAGTTGATTTGTGATTCGGATCGGGATCATTATCAGTTGGTGAGTTTAGGCTGGCAGGGGCATCGGCGGTTTTATACTGTGTTGATTCATTTGGATATTAAGGATGGTAAGGTTTGGATTCAGAGGAATGATACCGATCGTTTGATTGCTCAGGAGTTGGTGGCGTTAGGGGTGGGGCGGGAGGATATTGTGTTGGGGTTGCAGCCTGCTTATGCGAGGGGGGATACGGGGTATAGTGTGGCTTAGAAAGTGTGAAGTGTGAATGCTGAAGTCGGAAGTGCAGTTGAGAGCCATCTCTTTCCGCGTTCCTACTTCCGCCTTTCCCTCAGGGCCACTGCCCACACACCCGCTTCATCTCTTCCACAATGCCCCGCATGGCTGCTTCTCCGCCTAGATGAACGATCGCTGGATAAAGCGTCACTAAATGGCCCATTAGACTAAATGGCCCATTAGATCGACTCTTTTGCGGTAGGCAAGAAGATGAAGGCAGGATTACCGATCAGATAGGGATCAGAAGGGTAAGGGACCGTGGAAGAAAGATATTCTTTAATCAGTCCCGCATAAATGATGTTTATCCTTATGGCCACTGACTACATATCACTTTGGCAGAGTTAATCAGCCCATTTATTGATGCTTCTCCACCTAAATGAGTGATAGCTGGCTGCAAGCTTCTTAAATCTTTGAATAAGTCACAACGCTGTCGATCAGCTAAAATATAGAGTAATTCAGAAAAGAGTTGATGGGGACAATTATCTAAAGACCAATTTTGGATGAGTTCACTATATACTTGAGCTTTGTATGCAGGAGCTGGAAGAGAATTAACAACACTCATGATTTCAGGAAATGATTCATCTGAACAACAAATAGCTAGACTCCCCAAGGCATTGGCTTTAGCAAATAAAGCTCATTGTTTCGCATGAGCCAAGGCAGCCTCACGCGTTGCACCTTGGCCATAACAATCCGGCAACCCCAGCACCGTCGCCCGGAAATCCTCACCTTGATTACTTTCTAGCAGTATGGAAAATGAACTCATCTGCCCTCACCTCGAAACTGTACCCATTATATCGCACCCAAAATGGTTCTGCGATCGCCCATTCATACCATATCGCACACCCTTCTATGCACCCCTAGGCTCAGCCAACGCCATATTCTGCCGAATCCACTCATTCGCGATCGCCCACCCGCTAAAATAGAACCATGACCACTATGCAACTGGATCCACACCCATATCACCCATCAAAGCCGAACTCCTCAACACCCTAGAAACCGCCCCCGAAGAAACCATCGAAGCCACCCTCACCTTCCTTAAAGATCCTAACCAAAACAGCCCCTGGCAGCAAATGTAAAGACTCTTAGCGCATTTACACCGAGTGACCACC
>JAAUSA010000204.1 GCA_012031975.1 Alkalinema sp. RU_4_3
TTCAGGCTGATGTCCTGGCCCGCTCCGGCGACTTCCCGAATTAGGGTGTAGCGCAGGGCGTCGGTGCCGTAGCGATCGATCAGCAGCAATGGATCAATGCCGTTGTTTTTGGACTTGGACATTTTGGCGCCGTTTTCGTCCCGGACGAGTCCATGGATGTAGACGGTCTCGAAGGGCATTTTCCCGGTGAAGTGCCCGGCCATCATGGTCATGCGGGCCACCCAGAAGAAGATGATGTCGAAGCCTGTGATCAGGGTGCTGGTGGGGTAGTAGCGGGCAAAGTCCTCGGCATTTTCGTCGGGCCAGCCCAGGGTCGAGAAGGGCCAGAGTCCGGAGGAAAACCAGGTGTCGAGCACGTCTGGATCCTGTTCGAGCTGGACCTGGTCGCCGAATTGGGCGATCGCTTGGGTGCGGGCTTCGGCCTCGGTTTTGCCGACAAAGAAGGGCGTGTTGTCGGTGATTTTGCTGTCGGTTTCGCTCACCGCATACCAGGCCGGGATCCGGTGGCCCCACCAGAGCTGGCGGGAGATACACCAGTCGCGCAGGTTGCTGAGCCAGTCGCGGTAGACCTTGTTCCAGCGTTCTGGGACGAAGGCGGGGTCGTTGTTATCTAGCGCCTGCAAGGCATTGGCCGCCATGGGCTTGATGTTGACAAACCACTGGGTCGAGAGCATCGGCTCGACGGGGACTTTGCCGCGATCGCTGTAGGGGACTGAATGTTTGTAGTCTTCTATTTTGACGAGATGGCCATATTTTTCCAGGTCGGCGACGACGTTTTTGCGGGCTTCGAAGCGATCTTGTCCGGCGTATTGGGCACCGTTTTCGTTAAGGGATCCGTCTTTGTTGAGGATGTTGATGAAGGGGAGATTGTGGCGGTTGCCCATCTCGAAGTCGTTGGTGTCGTGGGCGGGGGTGACTTTGACGCAGCCTGTGCCGAAGTCCATTTCGACGTGGTCGTCGCCGATGATCGGGATATGGCGATCGGTGAGGGGTAGCCGCAGCATTTTGCCGATTAGGTGCTTGTAGCGATCGTCTCTTGGGTTGACGGCCACGGCGGTGTCGCCCAGCATGGTTTCGGGGCGCGTGGTGGCGACCGTGAGGGATTGGCTGCTGTCTTCGACGAGGGGATAGCTGAAGTACCAGAGTTTGCCGTTGACTTCTTGGCTTTCGACTTCGAGGTCGGAGACGGCGGATTGGCTGGCGGGGCACCAGTTGACCAGGTATCTGCCGCGATAGATTAGGCCTTCTTTATGGAGGCGGGTGAAGGCTTCGAGTACGGCGTTGGAGCAGCCTTCGTCGAGGGTGAAGCGTTCGCGGCTCCAGTCTACGGAGAAGCCGAGGCGACGCAGTTGGTTGACGATCGTGCCGCCGGATTCGGCTTTCCATTCCCAGGCGCGTTTGAGGAATTCTTCGCGGCCTAGGTCGTTGCGGGTTTTGCCCTCGGCTTTGAGTTTGTTCTCCAGAATGGTCTGGACGGCGATGCTGGCGTGGTCGGTGCCGGGCAGGCAGAGGGTGTTTTTGCCCGTCATGCGGTGGTAGCGCACGAGGGTGTCGATCAGGGCCGTGTTGAAGGCATGGCCCATGTGGAGGCTGCCTGTGACGTTGGGCGGCGGGATGATCACGCTGTAGGTTTCGCCCCTCTTTTTGGGGTCGGCTTTGAAGAGTTGGTTCTCTTCCCAAAACGCCTGCCATTTGCCCTCGCAGCTAGGGTCGTATTGGCTGGGGAGGTTGGTGGAACTATCGGATTGATTGGCGTTGCTGGGCGCTACCGTCATGGGGGAGACCAAATCACTAACTACAAAAGAGGTATTGGCCATGATAAACCTAGCGTGGGGTTGTTGGGTGTTTTGTCCCCAAACAAAAACAGGGCCGTAGGAATCCTCCTAAGCCCTGTTTTTGTAAATCAGCAGCGGGTCCCTAATCGAGGTAGCCCATCAGGAATTCCGAGTCGTCGATTTCATTGGAGGCGATCGGACGACCACCGGGCAGATAGGAGGCGGTCAAGAGGGCGGCGTCGCTGGCCATGACGGGACGGCCACCGGGCAGGTCTAGACCTTCGACGGCCTTGAAGTTGGTCGCAAAAATTGGGCTCGATCCGGTCATGTCGGCCACGACCAGGTGGGAAGCTTCAATGGGACGACCGTTCAGAATCGTACCAAACACTTCCATGTGGCTGGCTCCGACTGGGCGTTCACCGGCGGAGACGATCGTACCTGCAAATTCGAGTTCAGTAGCCATAGTGGGTCGATTCCGAATAGATAGGGAGAGGTTTTCTTGGGGTGCTGGGGTTTTCTTGGCTGCTGTCTTCTGGGCTTTGGGCACCGTTGCCTTGGGTTCCTCCGAGGGGGGAGCAGTTTTAGGCGCTGGGGTTTCGGGCTCTGGGGTTTCGGGCTCTGGGGTTGTGGGCTCTAGAGTTGTGGGCTCTGGGGCTTTTACTTCGGGGACCGCTAGCTCTTCTGGCGCTTTGGCCTCTGGGGCTTCGGGCTTTGGAGCTTTGACCTCTGGAGCAGGTTCGGGGGTGCCATCGGCTTGGGAGGATTCTTCAGCCGAGGCGGATTCGTTTTCAGGAGGAAGAGCCTTGGCCGCAAAGCTGCTGGCGGATGCCTTGGGGGTTTGGCCGGCGGTTTTGGGTTTGCGGTTGGTTGCCATGTCTTTTACTCGTGAATGCTTGCCAATGGTGATATGCCCAGCACGTTGGACAAAGTCATTAAGAAATCATTATAAGCTGATGGGGGGCGGTAATCATCGCGGGGATCGCGCTCAGAAGAACTTATCGGATGGATGCTTGATCCTGATGAATGGGGTCTGCAGCAATGATAAAAAACACCCCAGCCCTTTCGGACCAGGGTGTCTAGGGTTCTGTCGCCGCTGCCGTCTAAACGGCAGCGGCGACTTTACCTGCCTTGGTTTTGGTCAGGCGTTCGTAGGTGGCGCGCATTTTGACGCCGGTGATCACCTGGAACAGACCTGTGCCGTTATTGGATCCGGGGTATTCCTTGTGCTGGAGCAGCAGTTCGGTGATTTCGCCGGAGTGACGGGCGGAGGTGTTGCTGAGGTGTTCTTCGATGTAGATGACTTCGTTCAGGTTGTCGAACTGGCCATCGACTTCGAGTACCGATACGCTATGGCCGTAGTATTCGTCGGGGCCGTAGTGCATGCGGATGCCGGGGTAGGAGCAGGTGAGCTTCCGTCCGCAGGGGATCCAGTCGATTGTTGAGCCTTCGTCGAACAGGTAGGCCGGGGTGAAGCCTTCCACTCCGTCGCGTTGGATCATTTGGACCCGTAGGACCTTACGGTCCTTGTCATCTTTGATCAAGTTGGTGGCGAGGACGCGAATCACCACGTCGGCATGACCTTTTTGGGGGTCGATGAATTTGTCGAAGTCGGGCTTACGGGAGTTGATTTGCATCAAAACGTCTTCGTAGGTGTGGCCCCGTTCGGCCATGTCACGCTGGATTTTCCAGGCGATCTTCACGTCGTCGTCGATGTCGAGGTAGACGCTGAAGTCGATTAGGCCGCGCACCCGCTCGTCGTAGAGGGGATGGAGTCCTTCGATGACGACCACATGGTTGGGATCAACGTTTTCGGGGGGATCGAGTTCGCCGGTCTCATGGTTGTAGATCGGCTTCATGATGCTGTTGCCAGCTTTGAGCGACTTGATCTGCTCATACATCAGATCGAAGTTGTTGGCGCGGGCGTCCAGGGCTGTGATTCCAGTTTCTTTGCGCTGTTTGCGATCCAGACTGTGGTAATCGTCGAGGCAGATTACCGTCACAAAATCTTCCCCGAACAGGTCGGTGATACGGCGCAAAAACGTGGACTTCCCACAGCCGGAATCTCCAGCAACACCAATGAGTACCACACGGTCTGGCTTAGTCATAGTTTCCTCTAACAACAAGAAATCGTCGGCTGGACTTATAAATAAGGTCCGCCTGCTTTAGGGGTGGGCAGTCAAACACATAAACGGATGACCGCATTGATGGGGGAACTGCTCTATGGGCATGGAGACCCAGGTGAGCGATAGGCCATCTTTGCAAATTGCAGCCAGCTTTACAGAAAGTGGTGCAGTTATCCCTAGCCTACACTAGAAGAAACCACAAGGAAATACCCCGAAGATGCCGATGGAACAAAAGGTTCAAGCGGATACAGTTGGTCCAGGTGATGGACCCATGGGTTTTGCTGGTGATGACTCTATGGGGCTGGGGGGTCAAGGGGGCGAGTAAGTATTTACTCTTATTGATGTGAGGAGTTTAGCAAAGGATGGGAGGCTGTCACAAGCGTATTGAAAAAGCTGATGGGGAGCGGTGGGGCCGGAGCTAAGCTGGGGAAATTTCTGGGAACCCACTGGTCTTTATGTCGCGGTCAATGAGAAGATAGGCTGAATCTGAATATAGATTTCAAGGTTTAGCTTGGGAGAGATCTGTCGAAATGTACAACTCCAGCGTAGGTGGTACCCAGTCAGCGGGAAGCCGGATGTATCGTTATGAAGTCGCAGGGATGCGGAGTGGCCGCAAGAGCGGTTCTTCGTTCATTATTGCTCCCTACAGCCGGATGGGTGATGTGATGCGGCAGGTGGCTCGCCAGGGGGGCAAGATTGTGGCGATCGCGGCCCTTGATGGCAACAGTGGTCCGGCAGTTTCGACGTTTGTTCCTAGTGAGCCGTCGGCGGTGACCTCGGCGGGTGACAATGGATTGTCGAGTTCTACGAAAAAAGCTGTGACCCACGAACAAGTTCAAGTGAATACCTACCGTCCGGCGACTCCGCTGACGGCTAAGGTGGTGTCGAATGATGCCCTGGTGGCTGAAGGCGGCGTCGGGATTGTGCAGCATATTAAATTTGATATTGCTGGGTCTGACCTGAAGTATGCCGAGGGGCAGAGTATCGGGATTATTCCACCGGGCATTGATAAGAAGGGTAAGCCGGAGAAGTTGCGGCTGTATTCGATCGCTTCGACTCGCCATGGGGATGATGTGGATGATAAGTCTGTGTCGCTTTGTGTGCGTCAGTTGGAGTATCAGAATGAAGCGGGGGAGACGATTAAGGGGGTCTGTTCGACTTTCTTGTGCGATCTCAAGCCTGGGGATGAGGTGAAGATTACGGGTCCGACGGGTAAGGAGATGCTGCTGCCGCCCGATGAGGATGCGAATGTGATTATGTTTGCGACGGGTACGGGGATCGCGCCGATGCGGGCCTATCTGTGGCGGATGTTTAAGGATAGGGAGCGGGAGGCGAATCCGCACTATCAGTTCAAGGGCTTTGCTTGGCTGGTGTTTGGGGTGCCTCAGACGGCGAATATTCTGTATAAGGGTGAGTTGGAGGAGATGCTGGAGCGCTATCCAGAGAATTTCCGTCTGACCTATGCGATCAGCCGTGAGCAGCAGAATTCCGAGGGCGGTCGGATGTATATCCAGCACCGTGTGGCGGAGAATGCGCCGGAGATGTGGCAGATGATGAAGAATCCTAAGACCCACACCTATATCTGCGGTTTGCGCGGGATGGAGCCGGGGATTGAGGCGGCTTTGGGTGCTGAGGCTGAGAAGGAAGGGATTGTCTGGAAGGACTATGTCCGGGCGATGAAGAAGGAAGAGCGCTGGCACGTTGAGACGTACTAGGTTCATACCTGTTTGATAATCAGGCCTGGGGCGATCGCTCCGGGTCTTTTTTCTGTCTTCTTTTTTCTTTCTTCTCGGGGGGTTCTCTTGTTCTTATGGGGGAGCTTCTTGTTATAGTGAAGGCGATCTGCTGTGAGTCTCGTTATGGCCCAAGAGTCAAATTCCTTTGAGCGTCAACAACCTGAGTTTCAGTCCATTGTCGATCGGTTGCCGCCGCAGAATATTGATGCGGAGGAGGCGATTTTGGGTGGGATTCTGATGGATCCGGAGGCGATCGGCAGGATTGTGGATATTATGCTGCCGGAGGGTTTTTATCTGAAGGCGCACCGGGTTTTGTTTGAGGCGGCGTTGGCTTTGGTGGCGCAGGGGAAGCCGACGGATTTGATGAATGTGGTGACGCATTTGACGGATAAGGGGTTGCTGGACCAGGTGGGGGGCCAGGGGAAGCTTGTGGAGCTGGCCGATCGGACGGTGAGTGCGGTGAATATTGACCAGTATGCGCTGCTGGTGATGGAGAAGTATTTGCGGCGGCGCCTGATTCGGGTGGGGCAGGAGATTTCTGAGTTGGGCCATGATACGGGGCAGGAGTTTGAGTCGGTGTTGGATGCGGCGGAGCAGAAGGTGTTTAATATTACGCAGACGCGGCCCCAGGATGGGTTGGTGGCGACGGCGGAGGTGTTGACGCAGACGTTTGCGGAGATTGAGAGTCGATCGGTGGGGCTGTCGATGCCGGGGTTGGCCTGTGGGTTTTATGATTTGGATGGGATGACGCAGGGTTTCCAGCGTGGGGATTTGATTATTGCGGCGGCCGGCCGTCAATGGGCAAAACGTCTTTCGTTCTGAATATTGCGCGGAATATTGCTTCGTATCACAAACTCCCGGTCGCGGTCTTTAGTTTGGAAATGTCCAAGGAGCAGTTGGTGCAGCGATTGCTGTCGGGGGAGGTGCGGATCGAGAGTAGTCGTCTGCGGGCGGGGCGGATTTCTTCCCAGGAGTGGGAGCCGCTGGGTCATGCGATTAGTATGCTGTCGCAGATGCCGATTTATATTGATGATACGCCGGGGATTAGTGTGTCGGAAATGCGATCGCGCCTCCGTCGTCTTCAGGCGGAAAGTGGTGGGGCGTTGGGTCTGGTGATTGTGGATTATTTGCAGTTGATGGAGACGAAGGGTGGGGATAATCGGGTGCAGGCTTTGTCGAATATTACGCGATCGCTGAAGGGCCTAGCCCGTGAGTTTTCGGTGCCTGTGGTGGCGCTGTCGCAGCTTAGTCGGAGTGTGGAGTCGAGGAATGATAAGCGACCACTAATGTCAGACTTGAGAGAATGTGTCACGGGGGAAACCTTGGTGATGTTGGCAGATGGTCGTCGGGTGCCAATTCGGGATCTGGTGGGTCAGGCCCCTGAGGTTTTGGCAATGACGCCGGATGAAAAGATCACTGTTGCCCATAGTGATAAGGTCTGGAGTGTGGGGGTCAAGCCTGTATTTGAGGTGAAGCTAGCAAGTGGGCGATCGATCAAAACCACGGCAAAGCATCGGATCTATGGAGCTGAAGGTTGGCGGGAATTGAAGGACTTTGGGGTGGGGGATCGGGTGCGATCGCGTCTACTAAATCAATTAATCAGGCTATTCAGCAAGCCACACTAAATCAAACGACTGTTGCGACAATAGCTGGCCCCCTAAATCCCCCAATTCTGGGGGACTTTGAACTGGGTTCGATGGCTCGGTTCCCCCAAACTTGGTGGCTGGGGGGCGGTTCGGCGGTCCAACTTTTGGATAGACCTAAGGTGGATACAGCGACCTCTGATTTGTTCTGGGATGAAATTATTAGTATTACACCAGTGGGTGAGGAGGAAGTCTTTGATCTAACGGTTCCAGGACCTGCTTCTTGGTTGGCGGATGGCATTGTTAGTCATAACTCTGGAGCAATCGAACAGGATGCAGATTTGATTATGATGTTGTATCGAGATGAGTATTACAACAAGGATACGCCCGATCGCGGCCTCGCCGAAATTATTATCAACAAGCATCGTAATGGTCCGACGGGAACTGTGAAATTGCTGTTCGAGCCACAATTTACACAGTTTAGAAATCTGGCGACAACAAATCGGGAATACTAGATAAGACACGTTTAACAAGATGCAATTGCCACCCTATACGGTTCGTGAAAGTGCCCGTGCAAAACATCTCAATCTTAGATTGTCTCCCCGTGGTGAGCTGGAGGTCGTGATTCCGGTTGGGTACGATCGCACCGAAATTCCCAGTGTTATTATCAAGCACCAGGATTGGCTCGATCGTGCCCAGCAGCGTTTAGCTTCCCGTCAGCCCCAGCAGAAGCACCTGGCGTCGGAAGCTTTGCCTTCTATTGTGGAATTGCGGGCTTTGAATAAAACTTGGGATATTGAATATACACCTGCTCCGGTGAAGCATATTAAAATTAATGAGAGTTTGGAATCGACGGTGATTTTGTGGGGGAATACGCGGACGGAGGCGCTGACGCGGAAGGCGTTGAAGAAATGGTTGACTTTTCAGGGCGATCGCTATTTAGGGCCTTGGCTGCGGCGATTGAGCCAAGATATTGGGTTGCCGTTTCAGGATGTGACCTGTCGGGGACAGAAGACGCTTTGGGGGAGTTGTTCTCAAGATAAGAATATTAGTTTGAATTACAAGCTGCTGTTTTTACCGGCTCCTCTGGTGCATTATGTGATGGTGCATGAGTTGTGTCATACGCAGCATATGGACCACTCGAAGGCGTTTTGGGGGCTAGTTGGACAGTGTGAAAAGGATTATAAGCGGCTCGATCGCGATCTAAATAAAGCGATGCAATATGTGCCGAGGTGGTTGCAGGATTAGGTGATGGCGGGTGATGGCGATCGCCTCTATAATGGGCATACACCTCCATCGAAAGAACTGTCATGGTCCAAGCAATCGCCAAGCCGATCGGCCTTGAAGAATTTCTCCAGCTGCCAGAAACCAAGCCTGCCAGCGAATACATTGATGGTCAAATCCTCCAGAAACCTATGCCCCAAGGTGAACATAGCACCCTACAGCGGTGTCTAACGCAACATATCGACGATCGGCTCAGTCCAGACAAGATCGCCCATGCCTATCCAGAACTCCGCTGTACGTTTGGGGGGCGATCGACCGTGCCTGATATTGCTGTCTTTTGTTGGGAGAATATTCCTCGTCAACCCAATGGTCGTGTGGCGAATCGATTTGAAGTTGCTCCAGACTGGACAATTGAAGTTCTTTCGCCTGACCAAAGCCAAACCAAAGTTACTCGTAATGTTCTACATTGCCTTGACCATGGCACAAAGATGGGTTGGATAATAGATGCGGAAGAATCCTGTATTTTTGTTTGTGATCCAAACAAGACGACGCGATTGTTTGATGAGCCCCAAATGATTTTACCCGTTCCTGTTTTTGCCCAGGGAATCAAGCTTACGGTTGAGGAGGTTTTTGCTTGGCTAGTTATTGATTAGGGGCATGAGGTGTTTTGTGGGACAGCAATTCCAAATTCAAAAGGGTCTAAACTAATGGAGATGAGGCATTCGATAGACCTGCCTCTATTGTGAAGTTATGCAGCAATCTGGAACTGCATCCTAGCGGGGGTTCTAGAATCAGGGTACAA
>JAAUSA010000205.1 GCA_012031975.1 Alkalinema sp. RU_4_3
ATCACCCTCGACCAGGCCGTGGGGCTGCTGAGCCTGCCCCGCACCCTGGGAATGCACCCAGAGTCGGGGCTGTAAGGTTCAGTCCAGCCTGGGACGGTTTGGTCCCTATGTGGTCCATGACCAGGGCAAGAATGGCAAGGACTATCGATCGCTCAAGGGCGATGATGATCCGGTGACGATTACCTTCGATCGGGCGCTGGAACTCTTAGCGCAACCGAAGGCGGGTCGTGGGAAGCGATCGACCACCCCGATCCGTGAGATGGGAGCCCATCCCGAGGACGGCGAGCCTGTGAATATTTACGACGGTCCCTACGGGGCCTACGTGAAGCATGGCAAGGTGAATGCCTCGATCCCCGAGGGATCGACCGTGGAAACGGTGACCATGGAGCAGGCCGTGGAGGCTCTGAACGCCAAGGCAGGCACGGCCAAGAAGGGCAAGGCTGCGACCACTAAAAAAGCCGCGACCAAAACCACGGCGAAAAAGACCACCACGAAGAAAACGACGGCTAAAACGGCTGCCAAAACTACCGCTGAACCTGAAGCCGCTGAACCCAAGGTGACCAAAACCACCAAGGCTAAGACGACCAAGGCAAAAGCCAGCACCACCAAAACCAAAACTGCTGCAAAAAAAACTAGCACCACCACCAAGAAAACCACCGCCGCAAAGAAGGAGACAACACCGACTGAAGGTTAGGGGTTTATATCCAAACAACAAAGCCGCATCCATCGCTGGGTGCGGCTTTGTTGTTTAAGACATACTGCTGGCGAATCCTCCACTGCGCTACTGCCCCGCCTTGAGTTAAAACCCGAGGCTAATAGCTAAAACCAGCTAAAGCAGGTTGAAGGCGTGCAACATGACGATTGAATACCTACAATGCCTATCAATCAAGGGTTTAACCCGTTTTAACGGGTTTGAGCTGTTAGCCTGGGATTTTAATCCCAGGTGGGCCATGCGATCGTCAGTCAGCACCCAAATTGAATTCGCCAGCAGTATTATTTATTCGCGGCGAGTGCTATTGAGCATGATGATGTATTGCAGGAGCTGGAGGGCGGCGTAAATCGCGGCGGCGACATAGGTGAAGGCCGCAGCATTTAGCACCTTGCGGGCGGCTTTATTTCCTCACCCTGCAAAATCCCCAACTCATTAATAATCTTCAGCGCCCGACTAGAGGCATCAAACTCCACGGGCAAGGTGACCACATGGAACAGCACCACCGCCGAGAATAGGACAATCCCGATCTTCAGGAGAATGCCGCCAAAGGCCGCGCCGCCTGCGGCTAGGGGGAAACCCACCATCATCAGCAACGGGGCGATCTGGGAGCCAATCTGCGTGGCTGGGAAAATGCCCGCCCGCATATTCATAAACTTGTATTCCTGGACATCCTGAAGCACATGGCCGCATTCATGGGCCGCCACCGCCGCCGCCGCCAGTGAGGTCGAGCCGTAGACCGAATCCGATAGGCGGACGGTCTTGGCCCCTGGATCGTAGTGATCGGTGAGTTCCCCGTTCACATGTTCAACTGTGACACCTGTGACATTCATTTTTTCCAGAATGGCCGTTGCTACCTCCGCCCCAGTCATCCCGAGGCTTGAGCCCACCTGGGCATACTTGCGGAAGGTGCCCTGCACCATGAAGCTCGCAAGCATCGTCAGCAGCATCCCAGGAATCAGGAGTGCATAGGTCCACATTGGGGTTCCGTACATCATCATGGCGTTTGCCCTGGCGTATTCAAAGGTTTAGAGAACAGACTCTTTTGAACCTATGGTAACACTGGCTCGCTGGGCCGAGAGAGCGAGTTTACCGTCCTTATTACCCTTGAATAGCAGGGCTTACACTACTTTTATGGTCTACTGAGGTGCTTTTGCAATTTCTATCGAATTAGCCGAGTGGCGGTACTGGCTAATCAGTAACCCCATCAGCAGAATCAACCCGCCGAGCGTTTGGGCTGCCGTCGGGGCCTCGGCCAGAATCCAATAGGCACAGACCATACTGACGATCGGACTAAAGCAAGACACTAAAGTCGATACGGCCAAAGGGGTCTCGCGAAAGCCCTTCGTCCAGAAAAATTGCCCCACCACCACAATGATCGCCCCATAGACCAGCATCCAGCGCCACAAAAACGGCGACAACACCTCTGCAAAATGCCCAGCCCCATAGAGCTTCAGCGCCACAAAAAAGAAAATCACACTGCCCAGTCCCGTCCGGAACGTCATCACAATCCCAGGGGGAACAGTCAGCAGGTTGCGTTTGCCAATAATCTTTGACGTAGAAAATAACACTGCAGAACCGATCGTTAACAGTTCCCCTGTCCCCAAACTCACCAAAGCACTAGCCGGTCGATTCCCCAACACTGTTATCAAAACACCGATCGCCACGACGATCGCTCCCATCGTTTGATGGCGGGTCACGTTTTCCTTGAGGATCAATTTCGAGGCGATCAGATCCAAGGGCAGCTCCAAACGGCCCAGTAAAATAATCGTATTCACGGGTGTCACCGACAGCGCATGGAACACCGCCGCTGGACCGAGGGCTCCGGCACAGAGGGTGACGATCATGAGGGATCCCCACTGCGATCGCGTAATTTTCTTAATATCCCTCCAATTCAATTGCCGCCGATAGAGCAGAATCATCACCCCTAGGGCACAGAGATTCCCCACGAACAGCACATTGCATAGGGAAATGGGATTATGGCCATTGATCGCCTGCTGGGCTCCGATTTGCGTGAGCTTCCGGGTGACGGAGCTAGAGGCCCCGAAGATCAGCACGCCGAGCCATAGGTAGAGCTGGGCCGGAATTTTAGAAAAAGAACGACGCATTGGGTTGATCCCTTCGATCTAACCCAATCATCAAAACAGCGTGATCTGAGGCGAAGCTGAGTAGGGGATAAAACCTGGCTGAGATCTCGGTTTCATCCCCGTTCTGGCCTACACTTTTAAGGAACTTCTGGTTCCTGATGATGCGTAAATTCCTGCCAGGATTTGGGTTGAAAGGTCGATCGATCGATACCGCATCGATTCATTTCCGCTTAACCCTAGAAGCTTCTCTTTTAGTGATTGTCGGTCTTGGGAGCGTGGCCCTTTGGACAGGGCTGAGAATGCAGCAGGTCCTGCTCACCAGCCATACCCAAAATGTCGGTGCCATTGCCGATCGCTTTCCCAAGGATGCGGCAGTCTACAGCAATCAGTTCCCGGTCGAGGCCAGCCTCCAAATGACCGTTGATAATGTGGCCCTTGCGGGGGTTTCGATCTGGGTGAAGGCCCCGGATGGTCGGTTTATCGCCCAGTCTAAGGGGTTTGACCCCGGCGCGGCGCAGAACCTGGATCTGGTGAATCTAGCCGAAATGCCCCTCAAGCCCCAAATCTATCAGCTCAAGGATCGCTCGCTCGTGCTCTACCAAGGACAGGTGAGTCTCAAGGGCCAGGATCTGGGCAAGGTCTATATCGCCCAGGATGTCACCCAGGATCAGCAGTCCCTGGCGGCGGTATTGCAGGGGCTGATCGCCATCTGTCTGCTGGCCATGGTGGCCATGCTCTTGCTGTTGTGGCTGCGGATCGATCGCCTCCTCCACCCGTTAGAAGAAATGAGTCGGATGGCTGGAGAGATTTCCGCCGATGATCTGAGCGACGTGCGATTGCAGTTTGAAACCGCGCCTACGGAGGTCAGGCAACTGGCCCAAACCTTCAATATGCTGCTATCACGCCTGTCCGGCTCCTGGGAACGGCAGCGCCAATTCGTGGGAGATGTCTCCCACGAGCTACGCACTCCCCTAACGATCGTCCAGGGCTACCTCCACAGCCTCCTGCGCCGCAGCCAAAACCTCACCGAAACCCAACAGGAGGCCCTTGCCACCGCCGCCTCGGAGACGGAACGGACGGTGCGACTGCTCCAGGATTTATTAGACTTAGCGCGGGCCGATAGCGGCCAATTCCAGTTTCGGATCGGGCCATTGGTGTTGAATGAATTGGTGGATGAGGTGGTCGAGAGTGCCCGCCGGGTCAGCGATCGCACCATCACCATTGAAGCGGGCCGACTGGTGGAGGCCCAGGCCGATCGCGATCGGCTCAAACAGGTGCTAATTAACCTGATCGACAATGCCATCAACTATTCCAAACCGGATCAGCCCGTGACCGTTCGATTAAGCACCATTAATCAGAAAGCCTGCATTCAGGTCTATGATCGCGGCATCGGCATTCCCCTCGTCGATCAGGCCAGGGTCTTCGAGCGATTTTATCGGGTGGACGAGGCGCGATCCCGTACGACCGGGGGTACGGGGTTGGGGCTGTCTATTGCCTCTAGCCTAGTGGAAGGCATGGGTGGTTCTCTCGCATTGCAATCCAAACCTGGCCAGGGCAGCACGTTCAGTATTTATCTGCCGCTGGTGGCATTTTAACCTGAGAATTTCCTGAGAATTGGCTGCATAAACGATCGCCCTAAATTCAGCAAACCCATAGGTTGGCCTTCAGATCCCCTTCAGGATGCCCTGCGATTCTAAAAGTCGTAGATGTTTCCCACCCAGAAAACGGGCTTAACCTATGAAACGGACTTCTCTATTGGCAGCGATCGCCCTAGCCACTGTTGCCACAACGATCAATCTTCCAGCACAGTTGATCAATCCCTCGGCTTTAACGGCATCGGCGGAGGAAATGAAAGATGCCACCGGATTGACAATCCAACAAAAAATCGACAAAGTCACCCAGACCAAAGGTCAATTTGGCGGCGGCGATCAGCTTCGACGTTTCTTCTTCGGCGATCTAGAACCCCTAGGAGTCCAGCCCGGCGGTGCAGGTATGGTGGTCAATTTATACAACAAAGCCAATAACGTCACCTTTTCCTATTGCGCCACCTTTGACGTAGTAGTCGCCGTGAAAATGGGTAAAGTCACCCGGTTTGCCCCCGAAGAAGTGAAGTAAAATCGAGGGATTTCGGTAACTCTGGTAGGGGCGCGCATCCCGCGCCCGCTATCTTTCCCAGCAACAGTAAACAATCAAAAGCTGCATCGTTTGATCAAATTCTATGGGAGATCACAACCATGGCCTTAAATGACTGGATGTTATTACTCCACCCAACGATCGCGATCGTTACTATCTTCCCACTCCTAGGGATCGTACTCTACCAAGCATTACTGACTAGAAAACGTCGGTTGAGCCTTAAAGATGGCCAAAAAACACCCATCCCCGCCACCAGTGGCCCAGAGCACGTGCGCCTTGGCCGAATTCTAAGCCTATCCGTTGTAGCGATCGCCCTCCTCGGTCTCGCCCAGCCCATATTCTCCAAACTCCTCGCCAGCGACGCCTTAAGCAAAACACCGATGCGCTTCCTAGGCTTAACCCTTGTTTTTATCGTCACCGGGGCTGCATTGCCGCTGCTCGATCGCGCTAAAAACCGTGCATTCAGGGGTTTGTTTGCCCTATTGACAGGGGGTGGGCTGCTGCTGCTCGGATCGCAACCTGAGATCTTTCATAGAGATGGGCAATGGTACCTATCCCACTATTACCTGGGGATTACGGCGGCCCTACTGATGATTTTTTCCTTGGTGATTCTGCAGGAGATTTACCGCGATCGCACCCACCGCTGGCGCAACGTCCATATCATCCTGAATAGTTTTGCGGTTCTACTCTTCATTGCCCAGGGGTTGACGGGCACAAGGGACCTGCTAGAGATTCCCCTGACTTGGCAAAAGCCCCATATTGAAGCCCTCTACAAGCAATCCTGCCAAACCAAACCCTGTAGCGTGGAATCCCAAAAGTAGGTCCTAGGCTCCGCGTAGGGTGTAGCCAACACTGCGAACGGTATGGATCAGTCGTTCCTGGCCATCCTTTTCCAGCTTCAGGCGCAGATAGCGCACATAGACCTCAATGATGTTCGAGTCGCCCAGGAAGTCGTAGCCCCAGACCTGTTCAAGAATCTGCTCGCGGGTAAAGACTTGTTTAGGATGGGTCAATAAATATTCCAATAGGTCAAACTCCTTGGCCGTCAAGTCAATGGATTGCCCGTTGCGCCTCACTTCGCGGGTCCGGCGATTCAAGGACAGATCCAAAAACGCTAGCGTATCCTGCTCCTCCTCACTATGCCGCCGCAAATGGGCACACACCCGCGCTAGCAGCTCCTCAATGCTAAAGGGCTTCACCACATAGTCATCGGCCCCAGCATCTAGGCCCGCCACGCGATCGATCACATCATCCTTGGCCGTCAACAGGACCACAGGCGTCTTGCAGCCCGTGGCCCGCAGTCGCCGACAGACCTCGACCCCCGTCATTTCAGGCATCATCCAGTCGAGGAGGACCAGATCGGGGGTTTCTTCGCGGGCGAGGGTGAGTCCGGTCAGCCCATCGTGGGCCACAAGGGTTTTGTAGCCCTCACTGTCGAGTTCAAGCTGAAGAAAGCGGGCTAGCTTGATGTCATCTTCCATCAGAAGAATTTTGGACGAATGACTCATGGCGTTTCCCCTACAGTATCAGTGGATCCTACGTATGCCACCATACCGCAATATTGACCCACCATTCGTGCAAGGGCATACAGCGGCGAGGTATGATGATTTGCTAAAATCAATTTTGTTTCCCTTCAATCCAAGTGGAGCTATTCTCTCCTAAATGACTAATCTATCGACTTCTGCCAATACGGCCCTCTCCGTTGATGACCAGATTACAGCCTTAGCCCATTTGATCGCAGACGCTGCAGACGATCGCAAAGCCGGGGATATCACGATCATTAAGGTGGGCGAGGTTTCGTCCTTGGCGGACTATTTTGTGATCGCGACGGGCTTTTCCAAGGTGCAGGTGCGGGCGATCGCTGGGGCGATCGAAGATAAGGTCGAGGAAACCCTAAATCGTCGGCCCCGCCACCTTGAGGGGATGAACGATGGGACCTGGGTGCTGGTGGACTATGGGGATGTGGTGGCCCATGTCTTGATGCCCGATGAGCGTGAGTACTACAACCTAGAGGCTTTCTGGGCGCATGGGGAGCAGGTGCCGTTCGTGGCGAAGCCTAATTAGTTTGTAACGAGGTTGCGGAGGCGATCGCCAAAGGCAGGTTTGTCAAAGATGGCCAGGGCCTGCTCCCGCAGCCAATGGCCTTGGGTGCGGATCTGTTCGCCCTTGAGCATTTCGATGCAGGCGGTTTCGACTGCGCGAGGGTCGCGGTGGGGGACTTGCCAGCCGAGCTTGCCGTCCTGGAGGGGGTCGGAGGAGCCGTCGCTGTCGCCGGAAAGTACTGGCTTGCCGCAGGCCATGGCTTCGAGGTAGACGATGCCGAAGCCTTCCTGGGAGGGCATGACGTAGATGTCGGCGAGGTTGTAGTGGTCGCAGAGGTCGGTGGCGGCGACAAATCCGGCGAAGATGACGCGATCGCCTACGCCCAAATCTTGAGCAAGCTGGGCAAGTCTGGGCTGATCGTCACCGCGTCCGACGACTAGGTATTTGACGTTGGGAAAAGCTAGGGCGATTTGGGGCAGGGCGCGGATGGTGACGTCTACGCCTTTGTAGGGGTCGCCGGACCAAAGTCTGGCCACGGTCATGATGACTTTGGCGTCGGCTAGGTTATATTTTTCGATCCAGTGGGGGGGCGGGGGGGGCGGGCTGGAAGGCTTGGCCATCGACGGCGCAGTAGAGGAAGTCTACTTTTTCTGGGTCGATGGCGTTGGCTGTGCACATTTGGTCGCGGGAGTAGCGGCTGATGGTCCAGATGCGATCGGCGTCGGCCAGTGCAGCCTGTTTTTTGGCGTCGAGGGGTTCCCAGACTTCTTTGCCGTAGGTGAGGATGGTGTAGGGGATACCTAGGGGTTGGCAGAGCGATCGCACTAGGGGTGCGAGATTAATATGGCCGCAGTAGAAGTGCTGGGGTTTTGTCTTGAGGAGGTAGATGAGGAGATGGGCGGCGAGGCGGAGGCGGCCTAGGGTTGGGTTTTTGGTTTTTAGGTAGTGGAAGGTGAGGTTTTGGCCGTAGGGGTGGGGGGGTTCGGGGCCGTCGCGCAGGAGGAAGATGTCGGCGGGGTGGGGGACGTGGTCTTGGTAGGCTTGGAATATGTCGCGGACGTAGGACTGGATGCCCCCTTCACGGGAAAAGATTTCTAGGAAGACAAAGGCGTTGCGCTGCATAGGAATGGAAGGGGGCAAGAAGGAACGTCATCTTTAATATGCCCCGTTACCGATGAAGATTATCCTGGTTTTCGGGCGTTGCGGATCATGGCGATTAGGGTTTGGTGGGCGTCTTCGGAGTCGGTGAGGGTGTGGTCGAAGGGGATACGGAGGGGGGTTTCGCCTGTGTCGGCTTGGGCGATCAGATCCATGCCGTTGGGGTCGTGGTTTTCATGGTGGTCGGCGGTGGCGGTAGGGAGGTTGCCATAGATTTTTGGCGTAGAGGAGGACGGCGTCGGCGTGGTCGTCGTTCATGTGGGTGCAGATGCGATCGCTTACGGCGGTGGTGAGGATGTCAGCCATGGATTCTTTGGGGACCTAAGAGCTAGAGGACTTGGTTGCTATTGTACCAGTCTGTAAATCTCGAAGGGATGGGATTATGGTTAACCCAAATCTTGCTGTATCAATAATCCGGACAGTTTCAACCTTACACCCACCATTGCGACCCCCAACAGACCTTGGGTGGCGAAGGCGTGGTGGAAGGTGAGGCAGCTGGTGCGTTTGGGGATGGCGGCGAGTCTGCTTGCTTGAGGGCTTTTTGGATGCCGCTTTCGTGGAGGGAGTGGCGGTAGGGGAAGGGGGCGCGATCGTCTATGTTTTTGATTTTGGGTGGCGGCGGTGACGTTGCCTTCGACAGCGAGGTGGCTAAGGAAGGATTCGATCTCGGGAACGCCTATGTCCTTGGGATGACGTTTGTTATGAAACAAAATGTAACGACGAATCCACTGAATGTAGGTTTCTTCGGTACGATAGGAGTAGTGTTTGAGCCAAATTCGGTCTTTTACTTGCTCTAGGAGCTTCTTGGGAGGGTTTTCCATGGGGCTGTTATGAAGAAAGTTTCGATCTATCACCCCTTTTAGGAGGATGGGCAGAAAGTTTCGTGATAACATCTAGGGGATATAGGGAAAGTTTCCGGGTTTTCTGCCTTACAGGTTGGATATACGGAAAGTTTCCTTCTACAAAGTTGTTAGACGCGCGACTCGAAGTCGTTCGGGGGAGTTGGAAGGATTCCTGAAAGTCCTTTCCTGCCAGTGTTCAGGCAGATGTCCGCCTCTGAATGTTCAACCAGTAATGGGAGGGCAGTATCAGCAGAAGAGGT
>JAAUSA010000022.1 GCA_012031975.1 Alkalinema sp. RU_4_3
CCATGGCGATCGCATGCCGAAGGGTTGCAGTATGAATCCCTCGGGATAGCCCTCCGGCAGTCCCTCGAAACCTGGCGTCAGGAGGATTGGCTCAAAAGAAGCGCGATCCGTTGGGGTCTTCCTTGAGCTAGGCTTAAAGCATGTCTTTTAACAAATTGCCTTAGAACTCTCCATGTCTTCTGAATCCCTGCCTCTCTTGTATGTTGCGGTTTTGTTTGGGCTACTGGTGGTGGCCGCTGTGGTGATCTTCCAGCAGGTGTTCAAAACACGCCGCCTCGATAGCAGCCTGAACCGCCTGCAAAGCAAACTCAATAAGGAAAAGGGCACGGGCCTTGAGTATTACGAGCTGGGCAGCGTGCAACTGGACAAACGACTCTATTCCCAGGCGATTGTCAATCTACAGAAGGCGATCAAGGCGAAAGACATCGAAGGCCCTACCCTGGCTCCGGTTTACAATGCCCTGGGCTATGCCTACTTTGCCCAGGAGAAGTTCGATCAGGCGATGAAGAACTACAAAGAGGCCCTAAAGCTCCTGCCAGATTATGTGACGGCTCTGAATAATCTGGGTCACACCTACGAGCGCAAGCAAATCGCCAATAAGGCCCTTGAGTGCTATGACGAGGCCCTTAGGCTAGAACCGGGTAATGCGACCGCTAAGCGGCGATCGGAGGCACTGAAAAACGTTTAGCACCTTCTGCTTAGGTGGTTTAGGTTAGATAAAAAGAAGGGGTTCGACGTTAACGTCGAACCCCTTCTTTTTCGGTCATCACTAATTAGATGTTGAGATGGTTGGATCAGGGCGAACGTTTGTCTCAGGAGTCGTTGTCGGGGCTGCCGGGGTATTCCCTAAAAGTGGTGCCGCCGGGGTGTTGCTGACCACTGGTGCCGCCGGGGTGTTGCTGACCACTGGCGCCGCTGGGTTGTTGTTTAGTCCTGGAGGTCCTGAATTGTTGTTCACCACTGGCGCTGCTGGGGTATTGTTTACTACCACTGGCGCTGCTGGGGTATTTACCACTGGAGTCACTGGAGTGGTACTTACCACTGGAGCCACTGGAATGTTGTTAACTGGCGCTGCTGGAGTGTTGTTTACCACTGGCGCTGCTCCGCCGCCTAAAGTGGGATTTGGGTTGCCGATCGGCGGCGTGGTCGTCACGGGTGGCGTGGTCGTCACGGGTGGCGTGGTCGTTACGGATGGCGTGGTCGTCACGGGTGGCGTAGAAGGCAAGGTCGGCCCTACCACAGGTGCCGGACGCACTTCGCCCACCACACCCGGCACCGTTACACCCCCATTACCCCCAGCCACTGGGCTAGGTGTGGTCGCTGCCTGGGGAGGAGAGGGAACTAGGGGCTGCTGGGGAGCCGCCGCCGGAGCCGAAACAGCCGCCGCTGGAGCCGAAACAACCACAGGCGGCGCAATCACACTGCCATTCTGCTGGCGATTGAATTCCTGGAGCGTCAAGGTCTTCTCAGAGTCCTGCTGGCCAAGATTGAAGGGGCCTGGGCTGGGGGGCCGAAAGTAAGACGGGGCTGGCGGCCACATCCTGGGCCGTCAGGGGCGACTGGGTGCCCAGGGCAGCAATGGTCTCCGCCTGCACCGCCGCGATCGCCGGATCCTCATTCACCTGCCCCGAGGTCCCCTGCAAATCGAGACCCTCCACCATGCTGCTGGTCCTGTAGAAGGTACGCAGGTCAAAGTCCACCACCGAAACCTGATTATTCTGGACGATCGCCATCTGGCCCGCATTGATCGGCAGCACCTGCTTGCCATCGGGGGTGGTGATCTCCATCGGCCCCTGGGGATTGTTCGTTAGCGCCCCCACGATCGTCGTCTGGGTTTCCTCATTCACCCGCACAAACAGGGCTGAGCCCCGGATGCCCGCCGAGCCGTAGGGCGTTTTAATCCGGCTAGGTCCCTGGCCTGGGCGGATTAGAAATAGACCCGTGCCGCTCTGCAATACCTGATCGCGGGTGCCTGGGACAAAATTCCAAACGGACAGTTCACCGAGGCGAGCCAAGGATCCGTCATTGAGCTGGACATCCGATCGCGACTTAATTCTGGTTCTGAGGGCATCGCCTCGGGAAAGTGGATCATTCACCTGAGCTGGTTTCCAACTGCTGCCCCCCCGGCGAATGCCCACCTGGTTCACAACCCGCCGCACCGTTGCTGAAGTGATGGGAGTCTGGGCCAGGAGCTGCTGCGCGGGCCATAGAAGACCGCAGCCAAGCACAGTGAGCGTAAGTAGTGGTGTATGACGCATTGGTAAAAGCTAAGGGGAATGGACAAATGAATGTCGTATCGAGTTCAATGGCAGTCCCTTGGGGAAACTCCCCGATCGCTGGAGAAAGTAAAGTCAAGTGCTACTAGCGAAGGGTAGAAAACTGTGAAACCCGAGGGTTTCACCCAACTTTCCTGACATTTACCTACAAGCTTAACAAAAGCTTTGGAAAGATGCTTATCTCTTTAGATAGATTTATTGTAAGCGAGCGCCAAACCATCGGGTTAACTGATCTTCCCGTTTGGGCGTTACCATCAATCTGGGCTCGGGTGCCTCTCGCTGATGACTAGCTAATCACACAACATTGACTTGGCCGTTTAAAATCTACCCTAGACCTGATGGCAAGGGTTAGATGAAAATGTTGGTGTAGAAAAAAGATTTGATTTACAGTGCATTTTGGTTCCGTTTGACTAGATCGGCGGTTTTCCCTCGGGTTTAATCCAACTGGACCATCAGACTTACGATGACCGATCGGCGGATTTGTTTTGGTAGCTGGACCCTACGTGAGTGAAGAGTGATTTGTTGAAGGAATTAAGTGATTGCTCAGTGGCACAGCATTGTCCCGTGCCCAAATTCGTTTCACCCCGCTCAGCGCTTCGGATTGAGGTAGGGTTGGTTTGGCGGTCAATCTTGCTGGTGCTGGGCTGTTGGGCCATGGTGCCGCCGATGGTAGCCCAGGGCAATGAGGGACTGGATGAAGGCGTTGCCATCGAGGCGCCCAGGATCGAGGCACCCAAGATTGAGGTACCCAAGATCGAAACACCCAAAATCGAAACACCTAAGATCGAGACACCTAAGATCGAGACACCAATACAGCCAGTTCCACCTAAGACAATCAGTTTGTCGGAATCGGATCGGCCCATGGAAGGCCAATTAGAGGATGCTGAACTCGGTCACCTTAAGCTTCGCCCCAAGGCCCTGGCTGGCCCAGAAACCCTGCCCCCGGAAAATGCGCCCGCTGTGCCTCCGGCCACTTTAATCCGCGATGACCTATCACCCACAACCCAACCGCCCCCAACACCCCTCATCCCGCCCAACGACCCAGAACTCGGCCAAATTCAAACCCGTCCCCCGGAAAGCGATGAACTGGGCAAGATTCTAATTCGCCCAAAACCCAAGCCTCCGGCCGCTGCTAAGTCGAAATCCGTCTACCTGCTGGCCCATGCGGACTATTTCACCACCGCCAATGCGTTTTCCGCCAAGGATCGCATCTCCGACGGCCTGATCCGCACCGGGGCAACGTTGTTCTATGCTCCGGCCCTGGGACCTTCGACCTACCTGATCACCTCCGCCGATGCCAATATCGCCCGCTATACAAAGCTATCGCAGCTCAATTACAACGAGTTGCGGTTTCGGGCCGGGATCTCCCAACGCCTTTCCCCGGTGATGTTTGGGGAATTGGGCTGGAGTAATCAGCAGTTGTTTGCCACGGAGCGGGGCTTTACGGGGACCTTTCGGGGCGATCGCTACCTGAATGACAATTCCCTACGCTTCGAGCTGAGCCGCCGGGATAGACTTTCCCCCAAACTGAACCTGGTCACCTTCTATCAATTAAGACGCAGCTTCACCGACAGGTCCGATAGCGATCGCCTGAGCAATACCCTCTATGCCTCCCTCGCCTACAAGGCCACAGCCAAGCTTGAACTGGCCCTGAACTACCAATACAACCGCTCGGACTACATCAGCCGCGATCGCGCGACTACTTCCACCAGGTGCTCGGCCAACTCTCCTGGAGCACTACCAAACAGCTGCAAACCAACCTATTCGCGGGCTACAGCTTTGGGTCTTCCTCCGACGATCGCCAGCTCTTCGGCCAGGCGGGCAACCAGAAGATTGATTTTAGGGGCTGGACCCTCGGGATTAATCTCGTGCTGAACACCCCCCTCTTCTAATCCGGCCTACCAGCCCGCATCGGCCTGTTCAAGAACATAGCCCGCAACGGCATCAATCTGGTCAGGGGTGAGGCGATCGCCAAAGCCAGGCATGGCATTTTTGCCCTGGGTGACCTGCTGCTTGATCGCCTCCACGGAATCCATGGCGTATTTTTCCAAGGCCTCCTGGGTCAGGGTCTTCTTGGGCACGATTACATTGGTCCCGCCGATATGGCAGGCGGAACAGGTATTGGAAAACACCTGTTGCCCCGGATTCACCGGAGGCACTGGCGCATCTGGGGACTGGGCTGGTGCTAAGCCCGTCGCCCCGGAATCAGCCTGGGCTAGACCGACAGTTACAAAACTCAACATAAATATTGCCATCGCCAAGACCATCGCTCGATAGAAGCGGCCTTGATATTTCCCCATCACATTCTTCACCCGGCCCACCCTACTACACAAAGTTCATACTGGCTCAATTTCCATTCTAGGGCGATTCCTAGCCCATCTCAAAGTAACCCACAAAAATGGGGAGCGCTCCCGTAGGAACGCCCCCCCATTTAACCCAATGTTAAGGTTTTAGCTTCTATTGGACGGTAATTTTACCCACCATGCCAGCACCCCGGTGGGGCATGCAGAAGTAGGTATAGTCACCCGCAGGCGCATCAGCGGGGAAAACCACGCTGAAGGTACCACCCGAACCTTCTAAACCCTTGTGGGAAAGGCTAGCTGCCAGGGCCTTATCATCGCCAGGCACCTTTTCAAATTGCACGTTGTGGGGGGGCAATTGGCCCACGTTGAAGTTCACCGTATCACCGGCGCTAATCGCTAGGGCAGCAGGCTCAAACACTAGACCCTTAGCACCACCCATGACGACATCATGGCTGGCGGCTGACGCTGGCGCAGCGGTCAGGAAGAAGCTACCGACCAGCAGCAACATGGCGCAAAATGCGACGGAAAACCGCTTGGCGGCAGAAGACAGAGATTTCATAACCATGGCCTCGAAAAGAAAGATTGATTGATTGAACTTCCAGTCATTAGTCTAGATCATACCCCAGACAGGTTGTCCTACGACGAACGGTCGTAGTTTCCGATTAAAAGCGAGCGGTTCCCCAGCCGGGGGCGGTTTCGGCGGCCCGCAGGACAAAGGCGGCGATCTGCTCTAGGTCAGCATCGTTGATCCAGGCGGCATCCACTTTACGGCAGGCATAGCTTTCCTCACTGCCGTCCGCCATGATCGGATTGCGCATGTAGTCCATCAGGGCAGCGATCGAATCCCGAGGGGTATCCATGGCCTTGAGGTTGTCTAGACTCAGGGCCAGCTCTGGACTAGCGATCGTCGCCCCCCCCCACATGGCAGCTCAAACAGGTGCTGCCAAAGCGATCTTTGCCCGCGAGCAGTTCGTCATAGCTAAAGGATTTTGTGCCGCCATGGCCATCATTCAGTTCTGCCTGCTGCCCAGGTAATACTTTGAGGTACTGGGCCACATAGGGGTCCGTCACGGCCCAGGCTGGTAGATCGATCGCCACACCTAAGGCCATTATTAGCACCAAGCTGAGGAGGACATCCCGCAGCCTACCCATCCGTTGATTGATCCACTGATTGATCCACATGCTACGTCTCCCTTGACGTTTTTTGCCCATCCATCAACCTAGCTGATTCAACCCAACAATCCAAGCAACCTGTTGAATAAAAAAGCCATCTAACAAAAAACCGACTCCCTTGGGAATCCCCCTAGGAAATCGGCTCAACAATCCTAATTCAGCGTCAATGGGCTTAGTAGTAAATCTTACCGCCGCCCCACTTATCGCCCACAACCTTCGGCTGCATCAAGACATGGCCAGCAATTGCTACCAAGTCTTCTTCATTTAGGTTGCGCATCACGGGGAAAATATCCTTGCTCTTCAAGCTCGGATGGGCCTCCGCGATGGACAGGGCACCGTCATAACTAGTGGGGTCCTTCATGTAGCTCACCAGTGCCTCCACGCTATTGCGCTTGGGAGTGGCTAGCTCTAGGGCCTCGGGATCGAGACCGACATTCGGGTCGGTTTTGGTAACGCCGCCCGCATGGCATTGGGCACAGGCGTAATTAAACAGTCGCTTACCTTCCTTCACCTGCTTAAGGGATAGGGTAATGGTGTCCCCAGCGGGATTGAGGGGGACGGTCCGGATTTCCTTGGTCAATTCCGTGGCGCCAACGCTAGGCACAAGGGCCTGGAGCGTAAAGACAACGGTTACTACCGCCAGCCAAAACAATTTCTTAAGCATGGTTCTCCTTCAGACCTGGCTCACTTCTCTCAAAATGATCGCAACACAACAAATGCTTCTATTACTACTACCACGGACTGCCCCACTCCTTGACGGAATATTAGAGACAGGGGCCATAGTCGTTACATTTGTTCATAATTTGAATTAGCCCTCGATGGAACTCAAGGTTTTTAGGTCCGGCAGGTGGTGCATGACCAGCTTGGATGGCACCGTAGGCGGGCTTTGGTGGAGTCGCAGCAGTTGGCCGAGTGTCTTGCGCAATTGGGTGCGGGGGACAATCGCATCAATAAATCCCCGACCCAGCAGGTACTCAGCGGTCTGAAAATCATCGGGGAGTTTTTCGCGGATGGTCTGTTCCACCACGCGGCGGCCCGCAAAGGCGATCGTGGCCTTGGGTTCGGCCAGGATAATGTCACCCAGCATGGCGAAACTGGCCGTGACGCCCCCGGCGGTCGGGTGGGTGAGTAGGGGAATGTAGAGTAAATTCGCCTCGCGGTGGCGCTCTAAGGCCCCGGAAATCTTGGCCATCTGCATCAGACTCAACATGCCTTCCTGCATGCGGGCACCGCCAGAGGCACAGACAATCAGCACAGGGATCCGCTGCTGGGTGGCCCGCTCAATCAGGCGCGTCAGCTTTTCCCCCACCACCGAACCCATACTGCCGCCCATGAACCGAAAGTCCATGACGCCCAGGGCCACGGGATTGCCTTCGATTTTGCCGAGGCCTGTCTGGACCGCATCGGTGAGCTTGGTTTTGTCCTGGGTTTCGCGGACGCGATCGCTGTAGGGTTTGCGATCGCGGAATCCCAGGGGATCCAGGGGCAGGAGCTGCTCATTCATCGGCTGCCAGCTATCAGGATCCAGGATTTGCCGGAGGCGTTCGTCGCTGAACACACGCATATGGTGGTTGCACTCCAGGCAAACCATCTGATTGGCCTTGAGATCTTTGGTGTAGGTGAGGGCGCTACATTTGTCGCACTTGGTCCAAAGGCCGTCGGCAATATCCCGTTCGGGCTGGGCCTGAATTTCCGGTTCCTTTTTTTGCCGATTAGCAAACCAATCAAATAAAGAAGACATACAGACTCACCGCTATCTAAGGGTTTCAAGCATCATGGCGGTTGGGTAGACCCCGCGTGGTCCAAGCCCGCGAATAAATGTAACTGAGGGACCGCCTTGCATTATAGGACCGAGGGTCTAGCAAGAAAAGCGTGGGTTTTCCACCAATCCTAATTTCTGGAGGTTGGATTGTCACGAACTGCAACATTCATCCCTAAGAAATAATTCTAGAATTTAAGGTGAATTTAATAACGTTCCCGGTGGGTGGGCAGGGCCTCAGCCTTGCGGCTGAATGTCCATAGACCTCCCATCAGCGCGATCACTTGAGACTTAAATTTTCCGAGGTTGCCCCATGATTGAGAAAATCCTGCTTGCCGATTCGGGTACAGGGCATTCAGAAGAAATGCTCCAGGCACTGATGGCGATTCCTGGGCTGAAGCGCGCCCATGTCACATTGCTCCATGTGGTACCTGCCCAGGTGATCGCCGAAGATACGGCCCAGAAGTGGGCCGAGGGCGAAGCGCTGATGGCGAAGGCCCTGGAGCGACTCAAGTTGGATCCCGGCCATTTCACGACAATTATTCGAGAAGGCGATCCGAAGGATGTGGTATGCCATGTGGCGGAGGAAATCGACACCGATTTGATCATCATGGGATCGAGAGGTCTAACACGCCTAGTCTCGATTTTAGAAAATTCGGTCAGCCAGTACGTCTTCCAGCTCTCACCCCGGCCCATGCTGCTGGTCAAGGATGACATTTATATTCGATCGATCCAGCACATCATGGTGGCGGCCAACCAATCGGCGGCGGCCCAGAAATGTCTGGAGCTGGCCCTCTTCCTACTGCGGGATATTCCCGATGGGCGCTTGGATCTGGTGCATGTGGATGTGAATGTCAAGGAAGCCGCCTCCGGGGCGGCGGCGGAGCGCGATCCGGTTTTTGCCAATGCGATCGCCCAGGCTAAGCGCTTCAATGTGAAGTACCGCTGCCATGTCAGTGGGGGCAATGCCGGGAAGGTGATCTGCCGTCTGGCGGAGGAGAACCGCAGTGATCTCTTGATGCTGGGCTCCCCCGATCGGCGGCCTTCGATTGCCAAAACCTGCCGGACCTCGATCGCCTGTTGGGGTCATCGCTGTCCGACTATGTGCGGGTCCATGCGAACTGCCCGGTGCTTCTGGCCCGAACCGGAGGCTAGGGTACCTAGTTAAGCGAATAGACCTGGCCGTCAAGGAGCATGCGAGTAATGCCCTTGGCGACTAGGTATTGCACGGTTTTATTGACAATTTGGCTGTCGGGGACCTTGATGACGCGGTGGGTGCGGCTGTTGGAGAAGCGCTTGGCCACGCGGTGATTGTCAAACACAGGCAGGGTCTTAATATCCGCCTCCTGGGCGCTCAAACTACCCAGTTCCGCAAACTCCCGCAGGGGCGGTGCCACCAGTTCAGCGGAGCGATCGATCACCAGGTAGCAGACCCGAGGCAGGGCGGCCTCGCGGAAGGGCCGGACGGTGATGATCGCCTGGGCCTCTAGATGGATGGCGGGCAGATCGCGATCGTCCCCATCATCCCCATCGTCATCCTCTTCATCGAAATCATCATCGTCATCCTCATCTTCGTCCAGCAACCGTGGGGCATGGCTCAATTCCGCCGCCACATCCTGGAACTCAGCCGCATCCATGGTCGGCGGCACGGTCAGCTCATCTTCGTCCTCATCAAACTCGTCGTCTTCGATGGGCTCCGGGGCCGGGGCCGACCGAGAGGAGATGATCTTCTTTTTCGGCAGGGGTTTTGACGAACTGATGGGGACCGGCGGGGCGGGTTCGACGATCTCGGGCTCGAGTTCGACCAAGGGCGCTGGCTTGACAATATCTTTGACCCGACTGATGCGGGGTTTTGTCGTCGTGGGTGGGCTTTCAGGGAGAACGGGCGGGGGGGTGACTTCGGGAATGTCTATGGTGTCTTCAATAAAACCCCGTCGCTTGGCCTGGAGTAGGGCATCGAATTCCTCCTCCGGAATCGCCGTTTTTAGAATCCGACCGATGGTGGAATTGCTCACACCAAAGCGATCGGCAAGTTCTGTGGCATTTTCCCCAGACTGACGGTAGAGGGCCACTACTGCTTGTTTTTCCGATGCCGTTAGTCTACGAGAACTCATGCTATGCCCAGGGGAGAAGGAAATCAGCCTCATACATTCTATGCCGAACGGCTCCAGAGGACTATCTTTCCGTCGAACCTCTGCGCTATTGTTGGAAGCACTTTTTGGTTGAAGCTGGATTTGGCCAAGGAGATTGAGTAAGTTGTTCAGGTGGAATGCCCGTGAAGAAGCGATCGCTGATAGTTCTCGTGGGACTATGTCTGGCCTTAGGTTGGATAGGAGTGGGTTTGCTGAGCCGCTTCCAGCCGGAGGTCGGCAGCTTTGATAGCATTGTGATCGATTTCCGCGAAGATGCGGGGGGCCTGCGGATCACGGAGCAGCTTGAACGGATTGCCCAGGTCCATAGGGTCCGGCCCCGGCTCAATAGTGAATTCTCGGAAGTAGACCATGTCTATGTTTTAGCGGGAGATCGCGCCCTTCTTCAGTCCCTGCGCAACTCCCCGACGGCCCAGTACGCTGAGTTTATTGAGCCCAATTATCTCTACAGTATTCCCGAGGCCAGCCAGGGGACGGGCAGCATTCCGCCGGGTAAGGATATCGGCCGTCGTAAGGAAGCAAACTTTGCCCCGCCCAATGATCCCCTCTATCCCCAGCAGTGGAACCTCAAGGCAATCAATATTGAGCCCGCCTGGGCGGTGACCCGAGGCAAGGGGGTGACGGTCGCCGTGATCGACACAGGCATTGCCAAGGTGACGGACCTAGATGAGGAGCGCCTGGTGCCGGGCTACGACTTTATCAACGATGAGGTGAACGCCTCCGACGACCAGGGCCATGGCACCCATATGGCAGGCACCATCGCCCAGATGACCAACAATGGCTACGGCGCCGCAGGCATCGCCCCGGCGGTTAAGCTGATGCCGATGAAAGTGCTGACCGTGGGGGGCAATGGCACCGTGGCAGACCTGGCCGAAGCCATTCGCCTGGCCGCCGATCGGGGCGCTCAGATTATTGCCCTAGGCTGTAGCGGCAGCGGCCACAGCCGCCTGCTCCACCAAGCCATCAATTATGCCCACAACAAGGGCCTGGTCCTGTTTGCCCCGGCGGGCAACGACAATCGGCCAGAGGCCGCCTACCCAGCCCGCTATCCCCATGTGATTGGCATGACGGCTACCTCGCCCCAGAATCTGCGATCGCGCTACGCCAACTTCGGCGCCTGGGTGGATCTGGCGGCCCCAGGTGGGGAGATATTGGGGGAACAGGCGATCGGCGGCATTGTCCAAAACACCTTTGATTTCCGCAGCAAAGAAGGGATTTTTGCGGTCTACCAGGGCACCAGCTTTGCCACAGCCCACGGCGCGGGCGTGGCGGCCCTGATTCAATCGATCAAACTGCTCAAACCCCAGGAAGTGGCGGCTGTTTTGTTCAATTCCGCTGAGGTAGCGGGCCGCGATCCCCTCAATCAACTGGGCTGGGGCCGCCTGAATGCGGGCAAGGCGATTGAACTGGCCCAAAAGCCCAAGCTGCCGAGCCTAAGCTGGAGCGATCGCTTGGAGGACCTGGCGATTTGGCCCCGCCCCCTGTGGTTTGATGGCCAGGCCATTTCCTTTGTCGAACCCCTGTCGATTCTGCTGGGGGCGATCGTCTGGGCCTATTTCCTGCGGGGCCGTCGCTGGCGCTATTTGTTTGAACCCAGCCTGCTGATGGGTTTGGGCTTTGGGGGCTGCGGTTTGTTCTTTCTGAAGGGGCTCTATCTCTACCAGTTCCCCCCAGTGGCCCCTGCGCCTGCTCGGCACCTCCCTGCCGGAGCTGGGCCAAAATCTGCTCGGCAGTACCTTGCTCGAACCTGCAACGGCGAGTCTATTGCCGATCGGCCTGATGATGGCCGTGACCTGGCGCTGGCTGCCGGGGCTGCGGTTTACGTTGGGCTGTGCGATCGCTCGGGGTTGGCCCTCGGGACCGCCATGGTCTTCCACCCCGAGATGCAGGGCATCCCAGAGATCTGGACGAGCCGAGCATTCCTCGGCATCAACGGCCTACTCAGCCTGAGCCTCGCCCAATGGCTCCAAAAAAACCGTTTCCCCAACCCGCCCCGCCGTAAAAAGCAGCGCCCCCAAGCCGCGAAGGCCCCAGGGCCTAACTCAGGAAAGGGTGGCGACGCAGATCCGTCGGCTTTGACTTCACCACCACCTCGCTCATGAAGCGGCGTAGGGCGCGCTCCCGCGTCTTCATAAATTCCGACCAAAAACCGGGCTGAAACTCATCCATGGTCTTGGCTAAGGCCCAGACATCCACCGCCAGAATATTGTTGAGCGTCTCATCTTCGCGGCGGAGGGAATCGAGCTTGGCCAGCAGCGTATCGTGGTCTTCGCTGCTCGGGCTAAAACTAGTCAGGCGGGCGGCGGGCAGAGGCGGTGAGGCGGGCTCAGCCTGGGCAGCGGGCGAAACATCGGCGGACGGTCGATCGGGAGAGGATAGCATAGCAGGGAACCCCAGATGGATAGTTGTCAAGCATTAAAGCTGAAAATTAAGCTCTATGAAGTCAGCGATAAAACCTTTTTCACAGAAATATTCTTGTATTGAACAGTCGCCCAGTCAGAATCTGACCTGCTTCTAAATCTATCTTATAGAGCTTTATCTTGGGTTGCCCTCCCCTCCAGATATGGACATACAGAAATTTCATACAAAACTCCGCAAAAGCCCGGAAAGAGATGTTTTTGTTTATGGAAAAAAGATGTTCCCACTCAGGGGTGATAATAATAGTTAACTTTTATGACTAAGACTCTCCATGGCAATTCTTCAGCGTATTCCCTTGGCCCTCGTGGCGATCATTGTGGGTGGTATTTTGACGGTGGTGGGGATTGCCGCCTATGCCCTGGACTATGCGACGCTTAATCTGGCGGGCTTTTTCTACGGGATTCCGCTCTTCCTGGGGGGACTGGCCTTCCGGGTGACGGAGATTAAGCCCGTGCCGATCGTCGCCCCCGCCACCCCGGAAATCGATGCCCTGCGGCCCACCCAGGCCACAGAAACTCAGCAGAAAATTTTGCAGTCGGTGACGATCTACCGCTATGGCCAAAAGGCCCATATGGATGATGTGCTGTCCCACCTGGGTTTGAGCCCGATCGAGAAACAGCGTCCGATGCTGGTCGGGATCCGCGAAGGGATTGTGGAGGGGGCCTACGCCCTGGTGCTGATGTTTGAGTCGGACTTTGTGCCCTATCCAGAATGGCAGAAGCGGGAAACAAAGATGAACGCTTTCTTCGGCCCCGGCGTCCGTGTGGCCCTCGCCAACCCCGAGGAGGGCTATGTGCAGCTATCGCTGATCTCAACCCCTGAAGTGGTCGCTCCTGTTAGCTAGCCAAAAGAACGGGACGTGAAAAACCAACGTCCCCGGCCAGTCATAACTAAGTTTTTCCGGGGCGTCTTAAGCCATGCTGTTCTCTATTGCCCAGCGAGCCAGCTCCGTGCGGTTGTGTAGGCCTGTTTTGCCCAGCATGTTGCTGACGTGACTTTCAATGGTGCGCTGGCTGACATTGAGTTCTTCGGCGATCTCGCGGTTGGCCATGCCTCGGGCCACGTACTGCACGACCCGCAGTTCCGTGGGGGTGAGTTCCACATCGAAGGGCACCTGGATCTTGGGGGCGCCGTCGCCGAGCTTGGAATCCTTGTGCTGAATCAAGCGAGAGGCCTGCTTCAGGGAAGACTCCACCTGGGCCACGAGTTCCTCGGGCTCAAAGGGCTTGACCATATAGACATCGGCACCAATGTTGAGACCCTTGACGCGATCCTGGCTCTGACCTTTGGCCGACAGGAATAGGACCGGAATCCAGCTGGTCTTGGGGTCCGATCGAATCGTACTGACCAAGGAATAGCCATCCATCTCAGGCATCATCACATCACAGATGATCATGTCCGGCGTATTGCTCTCCAATACCTCAAGGGCTTCACGGCCATTTTCCGCCGTGATCACTTCGTAGCCACGAAATTCTAGATAGTCCTTCACCAAGAGGATGAGATTCGGATCATCATCAATGAGGAGGAGCTTTTTTTGATTACCCACACTTGCGTCCTTCATGCTGTGCTTACTCGCTTCTGACTGGCTTTAAAAGAGTGAACAAACCTTGGATGACTGAGTCCGGAAAAGAATCGAGCTAGCAGTATCGCCCCATTCTACTGAACTCCCTCTGAAATGCTACGCCTGGGCGAAAGATAGTATTTTTCTCTCACCTAGAACTAGAATTCCCAGGCTTCACCAAAACTGCTCACAATCTGGGCACTTATACAGAGAACCTTTTACATTGAGTGACATTGTATACGAGACCATCCAAACGATACGTATTCAAGGGGAAATTTAGGGGGAAGTTTCGATCTCCGGGGCGATCTGGGCTTCGTATTCTGGGGGGCAATGGGGCGGCTAGGAAGGCATAGTCCTCACGATTTGGTTTTGAAGTAGGTGTTCTTGGATGATGCGTTCGATCACTTCGGGGGTGACGGAGTGGTACCATACCCCGTCGGGATAGACCACCATGATCGGTCCCGATTGGCAGACGCGCAGACAGTTGGCCTTGGTGCGAAAGATACAGTTAGGGCCAGAATCACCCTGGGGCTGATCTAGGCCCAGTTCCTTCAGCCGTCGCTTCAGGTATTCCCAGGCGTTTAGGCTGACCGCCCCGGCGCAGCAGAGGGGCTTACTGGGGTCGGCGCAGAGAAACAGGTGGCGATCGATGCGGTCAAGGCCTAGTTTTTCAACGGCGCGATCGAGATGGGACATGGGTTTGGGAGAACTGGATGGAGAAGCCTGGGTGAGGTGTCATAGCCCTCACAGGAGAGTACTGTATCAAACCTCTGGAATTTGTGCGCCTATCTCAGGGTAGATACTGATGGGTAGTATCGGGTTGCCTAGGTGATGGGGGAAAGTGTTAAGGCAGTTTACGGAGCGTTAACTATTGATGCGATCTGAGACGGGGATTCAGGCTGTCGGCAACAATTAGAGGCAAGAATTTTGATGCCTCTATTAAGGAGTTTGATGCTCGTGATTACCCATTCCTTCTTGACGCTACCTTTGCTCGCTGCCATGGGCCAGACCGTTGCCTGGAGTCCTAAGGTGGCTGTTGTGATGATTATTTGTAATGTGCTGGCCATTGCGATCGGCAAGTATACGATCAAGCATCAGAATGTGGGCCTGGGTCTGCCTTCTGCCGAGTTGTTTGGTGGGATGGGCCATGGGGCGATGCTGGGTGTGACGAGCCTGGGCCATGTGATTGGGGCTGGGGCAATTTTGGGCCTGGCTAGCATGGGTGTGCTGTAGATCACGGCCTGTGTTTTTGATGTTCTGATGTCTCGAACGTGGGGCCGGGGTTGTGTGACCCCGGCTTTTTTGTTTTGGGTGACGCGGCGGCGCGCCCCTACGGGGTTTTGTGGGCGGTGATGGTGCGGTGGCGCGGATCGCTTTCGCAGGTTTGGATCTGGGTGAATCCGGCGGTTCGGAGGGCGGTTTCGACATCAAAGGTGTAGTAGTCGTCGCTCCAGGGTTCGGTGCTTTTCATGAGGGTGAATAGGACTGGGGGGAGGTTTTGGATCACCTGGGATTGGGGGTTGTTATCGACGAGGGCGATCGATCCACCGTCCTTGAGTAGGCGATAGATTTCTCGGAAGATGTCGGCAGTGGCTTGACGGGGGAGTTCGTGGATGACGAACTGGAGGGTGATTAGATCGAAGCTTTGATCGGGCAACCCCGTCTGCTCCGCCGGGCCGTGGCGCCAGGTGATTTCGTTGTGGCTGTCGCGGTGGTTGGCCACGGTGAGCATGTAGGGGGAGAGATCGAGGCCTGTGGTGGTGACGGCGGGGTTTTGGGCTTGGTAAAACCTGTGGAGGGCGATTGTGGAGATGCCGACGGAGCAGCCGATGTCGAGAATGGTTTGGACGGGGCGAGTAATGGTTTGGGCAAGCACCTGGTGGAAGCTCGATCGCAGCCTCTCTTGGGCCGCTTCCCAGGTGAGATTGTCGCTGGGCCAGACGCGCAGGGCCATGGCGTAGGTGGCGGATTCGGCCTCGAAGGCGGCGTCCCAGCAGAGGTTGCCTTGGTCGTAGGCATGGAAGGGGACGTTGTAGTAGTCGGGGTAGGTGATGTCGGGGTTGGTGATCTGGGGGAGCTGGGCAGTGAGGTTTGATTCAGAGAGATTTTTGTAGGTGTTACGCCAGGGGACACCATTTTTCTCGGCGGTTTTGATCAGCACTTTGCGGGCCTGCTGCTTCATGAGGGCGTAGATCGGTTGAGAGCCGATTAGCAGATTGACGGCGCGCGATAGGAGGTCTTCTCCGGCCCAGTCGGGTTTGAGTTTGGTGCTGTCCATAGGTGCGGTTTTAAACAGGTTTTAAATGCCTCACCCATACTACATTTCCTGGGCGGCCTGGGCGATCGATGCCAACTGTAATCCCGGTGGATATTGGCCCGAGCTTTTGATCTGCTGGAGGGCTTCGTCGGAGAGGCTAAAGCCCAGCTTGCCCGCCACCACGCGGATGATGTCGCTGCGATCGATCATGCCCGCCACCGCACCCGCCGGGGAAAGAACGGTGATGGCGCGATCGCTCTGCTGCTCTAGCTGGTTGATTACCTGGGCGAGAGCCGTGGTTTCGGTCACGGAGGGGATATTGCTGAGGGGCCGGGCGATCGCGCTGAGGGTTTGGGTCTCCCACTGGCTGCGTTCGATCTGCTGGACTTGGTTTAGATCGACCCGGCCCCGGTAGCGTCCGTCATGGGCGGCGAAGTAGGCGCTGGGTTCATCTAGGGCGACGATCGCATGGTCGGCGAATTCGCGCAGGTTCCAGTTGCCGTCGAGGACTCGGAAATCGCGGCTCATCACGTCCTGGGCCTTGAGATCGAGGAGAATCTGCTGGAGGTTGGCGACCTGGGTGTAGCGATCGGCGTTGCGGACCATGAAGCTGCCGATCAGGACGGCCCAAAGACCGCCAATGGTGGGGATGCCAAACTGCTGGCTAATCCCGAAGATGTCGGCTAGTCCCAGGGCCGCGATGCCATAGCCGAGGAAGCGGCCACTGCGGGCGGCAATCAGGGTGCCTTTGATGTAGGAGCCCGTGCGTTTCCACATGGCGGCTTTGAGCACTTGGCCGCCGTCGAGGGGCAGGCCAGGTACGAGGTTAAAGATTGTCAGGACCAGGTTGAGAGTGGCGATTCGCAGGAGTAGAACGCCAAGGACTGGGTTTGTGATGGGTGCAAAAAAGACGATCGCCCCTGCAATTAAGGCCAGGGACAAACTGACGAGGGGACCTGCGATCGCCACCTGGAACATTTTACCCGGTGTCTTGGATTCGGATTCGATGGTGGCGACGCCGCCGAAGAGGAAGAGGGTGATCGAGTTGACGTTGATGCCCTGGGATTTGGCAACGAGGCTGTGGCCGAGTTCGTGGAGCAGCACAGAAGCAAACAGGAGCAGCGCCATGGCTAGGCCAGCGCTGTAGGCGATCGGCGCGCCCCAGGCCCGCTGAAATTCCATGCCGTCGCGCAGGGTGATCCAGCCGACGATTAGGAACCATGTCGGGTCGATATAGAGGGGAATATTGAAGATAGAGCCGACGCGCCAACCGTTTTGCATGGGGGGTTTGGGAGAAAGATGGAATTTGGGATTGATTCTGTTACCAGTGTAACGATGTTCTTCCTGGGACAGGGTACGTCTATCCCCACAAAAAAAATGCTGGTTATCCCAACTTTGGCGTTTAACGACAAGCGCGACAGGGGTACTTGGATCTAAATCCTCTAAAATGATTTGTATCAAGCTTTAGTGATGATGCCATGAGCACTGATGAACTTCTTAAAGCCGTAGACAATCTGAGTGAGCCGGATCTTGCCAACCTCGTCAAGCGAGTGATGTTCGTGCGGGCAAAACATCAAGCCAACCGTTCGATCGCAGAAGAAACTACCCTACTCCAAGAGATTCGCAAGGAGATTCCACCTGAACTCAACGATCGCTATGAGCAGCTATTAGACAAGCGAGATGATGAGACCTTGACTGAAACCGAATACGCAGAACTCCTGGACCTGAGCCGCCAGATTGAGTGCTTCGGCGTAACCCGCGTTGAAGCCCTGGCCAAACTCGCCACCATCCGCCAGGTCCCACTCCTCAAACTCATGGACGACCTGGGGATTCAGAGTCCTGGGGTTCGGTAGGACGATCGCAACCTATGCCACGAGCCAGAGTTTCTTGAACTGGGATGACCACTTTATCTGGAGCGAGGAATCGACACAGATGCTCGGGACAACGGCGATCGGGCGGGCTACCGTGGAGCTGTTGCAGACCAATCGGGAGGGTATGATCAACCTACGGTGGGCGCTGCATCAACTAGGACTCCATCCGCCGGATTGACTGGTTTCTCGATCGCCCAACTTCAAACCCTCCAAGCCGAATATCTCTAAGTCTTTAACCCATTGATCTGCCCATCATCACAAAAAAATTCTGGTTATCCCAACTTAGGGGACCAACCAGAACCATGACAACACTTTCAAAACTTGTTGAAGCCCTACAACAGACCCGCGTTGGCCATGCCCAGGATCATCCCAGCCCCCAAAATATGGCCAAAGCTCATCGTACCGAGCATCTCAGCCACCCCAAAACCCTGGAGATAGGAAGGCGTCGCACTGCCAAGACTGGCACTAACCCCACGATTCTTGATCGCGAACCGACCGATAATCACCGAGAACAGGCAACAGGTGATCATCACGATCGAAACCTGCGGCGACCAGGTGACAGTATGCTGAAGCGCTAGAATCAGAGTCGGGTGCATTTAAAAACCTCTTTGAGGAGCCAGTAAAAAATTAGGACTCGGCAGGTATTGCCCAGCCATGATGTGATTATAGACAGCCGATTTTCCAGAACCACGATCGCCCCCCAGATTGTTTGAAGAGTTAACACTTGTGGTTAAGTTTAGATACGAAACCTCAACAAAACAGCCCATGGCCCCAAACCTCCGCGTCAAAATCTGCGGCATCACCCAGGGAACCCAAGCGATCGCCATCACCCAAGCCGGGGCCGACGCCCTAGGCTTCATCTGCGTGCAGCAGTCGCCCCGGTACATCACAGCGGAAAAGATTCGATCGATCGTAGACAAACTGCCAGAAGCGGTCGCCAAGATTGGGGTGTTTATGAACGCCGATCTGGACGGCCTGAAGGATTTTGTGACCGCAACGGGATTGACAGCTATTCAGCTCCATGGCGGGGAAGAGCAGGACTATTGCAAGGAACTGCGCGATCTGCTGCCCGAGATAGAAATAATTAAGGCCTTTCGGATCAGGCGCTTGGACGACTTGGAGTGGGCCGAAACCTTTGCCGAAGAAGTCGATTGGTTCCTGCTGGATGCCTACCATCCCGACATGGGCGGTGGCACGGGGAAAACCTTGGACTGGGGGGAACTCGATCGCTTCCGACCCAGTAAACCCTGGTTCCTGGCCGGAGGATTGAACCCCAACAACATCCGCGCAGCGTTAGCGCTAACCAACCCCAACGGCATCGACCTATCCAGCGGCGTAGAAAAGCGCCCAGGTGACAAGGACCTGGACGCTGTTAAAGCTCTATTTGAGCAATTGGTTCGATTTAGAAGAAGGAAGGCTGGTGACGGATCAGGTTGAGGAACTCCTCACGGGTCTTCAGGTCTTCCTGGAAGCAACCCACCATGGAACTGGTCACCGTCCAAGCCCCCGGCTTCTGGACCCCCCGCATCGCCATACACATATGGCTCGCCTCCATCACAACAGCAACCCCACGGGGCTGCAACACATCCTGAAGCGCCTCCGCCACCTGCTTCGTCAGACGCTCCTGTACCTGGAGCCGACGGGAATACATCTCCACAATCCGCGCCAGCTTACTCAGGCCCACCACCTTCTGGTTCGGAATATAAGCCACATGCGCCCGACCCATGAACGGCAACATATGGTGCTCACAGAGACTGAAGAAATTAATATCCCGCACCAGCACCATCTCATTGTGACCCTCATCGAAGATCGCATCATTGAGCAACACCTCCAGCGACTGTTCATAGCCACTCGTCAAAAACTGCATCGACTTGGCCACCCTGAGCGGCGTCTTCAACAGCCCCTCCCGGTCCGGGTCCTCCCCCACACCAATAATCATCGCCCGCACCGCCGCCTCCATAGCCGACGTATCCTCACTCCGTTTCACCTCCGCCTCAAGCGTCGTCTTCAGCGGATTCATATCATTTGCAAGAGTCATAAATCAAACCTGATGGGTAATCAAAACAGGACAAACCAACACTAAAATGTGCCTGCATTCGGCATCAAAATCAAATCCTCGATCGCCGCCTGAGCCGGCATCAAAGCCGCATGGACCACCGACTCCGCCACCATCTCCGGCGTCAACATGGCGGTGCGATCGAAATCAGCATCCACCGTATCGGTATCCCACAGCGGCGTATTCACCGAACCCGGCGATACCGTCATGGCCCGAATCCCGTTGCTCCGCTCCTCCTGGGCCAAGGCCTTGGTCAGCGCCATCAGCCCAAACTTACTGACGCAATAGGGTCCCCAGCCGGGGAACACCTGATGGCCCGCAATGGAAGAGATGTTCAGAATCGTGCTGGAAGCGGATTGCGATCGCAGCGTTGGCAAAACCCCCTGAATCACCAGAAACACCGCCGTCAGATTCAAGTCCATGACCCGTTGCCAGTCAGCAAGCGTCGTGTCGATCAGATTCCCGGTGTGGCCCATCCCCGCGTTGTTGATCACAATATCGAGATGGGGCAAACCCTGGGCGATCGCCTGAATCTTTTCCTTAAGGTTGGATAAATCCGTCAAATCGACCACCTGGCATTCAGTCTTGACACCAAATACCTGGGCTTCGGTCGCCACCGCCTCTAACTTACCGAGCGTGCGTCCCACCAAAACAAGATGCACGCCAGAACGGGCAAACGCCAGGGCGATCGCCTTACCAATACCGCTACCTGCACCTGTGATCAGGGCATAGCGTTCCGTGGGAGAAGTCATTGAGGACGTAAACTCTCTAAAGCTGAGGTGACAAGCTAGAAAAATGAGAAAAATTTATCGATCGCTGCGTCACTTCTCAGGTTATCGGAGTATCAAAACCCCAAAACCTGCAAAGCAGAGGGCGACCTGTTAATTAACGGAATTATTAACGAATGTAACAGCTTGGATTATAGCACCATTGGCTGTGGCGCTGTATACCGCAGAATCAATCCAATTAAGCAGTCAAACTCGCCTCAGCAAACACGCCAATGCTGCGGAACTTCTGGTAACGCAAATCCTTACGCTGCTGGCTGCCCATGCTCGATAGCTCCGCCAAGGTCCGAATCAAAGCATCTTTCAGGATCTCCGTCGCCTGTAAAGGGTCCGCATGGGCCGCCCCGATCGGCTCCGGCAGAATCTCATCAATAATGCCCAGCCGCTGTAAGTCCTCCGCCGTAATCTTCAGCGCATCCGCCGCCTGGGCCGACTTGCCCGCATCCCGCCAGAGAATCGCCGCGCAGGCCTCCGGGGGGGCCACACTATAGACCGAATGCTCCAGCATAATCACCCGATCGCCCACGCCAATCCCTAGGGCACCGCCCGAACCGCCCTCGCCAATCACGGTGCAAACGATCGGCACCTCGAACTTAAACATCTCTCGCAGGTTATAGGCGATCGCCTCACCCTGGCCAAACTGCTCCGCCTCGATGCCCGCCCAGGCCGCAGGCGTATCAATAAAGGTCAAAATCGGCATGCCAAAGCGATCGGCATGTTCCATCAGTCGAATCGCCTTGCGATAGCCCCCAGGGGAAGCCATGCCAAAATTTCGGGCAATATTGTCCTTGGTGTCCCGACCCTTCTGCTGGCCCAGCATCACCACGGGCTGACCGTTGAAGCGGGCCACACCGCCGACGACTGCGGGGTCATCGAACCCGCGCCGATCGCCATGCAACTCCATCCACTCATCGCTAATCGCCTGAATGTAATCAAGGGTGCTGGGCCGCCGGGGATGCCGCGCAACTTGCAGCCGTTGGGTGGGGGTAAGGTTGCTAAAAATTTCCTTGCGCAGCTCTAAGGCCCGCGCCTCTAGTTGATAAATCTGGTCAGAATAATCGACCCCGTTTTCCTCGGCCAGTTCCCGAATTTGCAGGATTTGGCTGTCAAGCTCAGCCAGTGGTTTTTCAAAGTCAAGCAGGATGCGGCGATCGTTGCTGGCCATAGGTTCAGTTCAGGATTTACAGTTCACAACAACTAGGGAACGCTCACGGGTCTTTGGATTGCTCCCGATGCGCGATTAGCATATCACTTTCCCCTGCCCCCAATGGAACGCGATCAAAAACAGGCCGTGCAAATCAGCTTGCAGACCCTAAGGAATAGTTGAGTGATGGTTTTGAGAGCCTCAGCGCTTAATCGCGGGAGGAGAGCTGCATCAGCAGTTGCAACACATACCAGAACAACAGCGCCACCGAGGCAAACAGCTCTAGGGAAGCCGCCACATGCTGATCGACGCCGTAATGTTGCATCACCTTCGAGGTGTCATAGAGGATTGAGCCCGAGGCCACCAGAATCATTGCGGCGGAGAACCATACGCCCAAATTGAACCCAAAGATCGCACTGCAAATAATCAACCCCAGGGCAATAAACCCGGCGATCGTCAAAGCGCCCCCAATAAAGGTGAAATCTTTCTTAGTCGTAAACACAATGGCGGTCAACCCCGCAAACAGCAGCGCCGTAAAAATCCCCGCCGTCGGAATAATCGTCGGGTCAAAGAAGGTGGCCGCCATCCAAATCAGCGGGGCAAACACTAGGGCCTCGGCCACCACATAGACCCCGAGGCCAATGTACTGGGTTTTGACATCGGTTTTTTCCGCCCAGCTACGGGCCATCCAGCCCAGAACCCCGAAGGCCGCAATCACACCGAGCCAGGCGAACCGACTGGAGAAGACCATCTGGGCGATCGCCCCGGCGATCCCCGAGGTGAACAGAAAAACCTCTAGGAGCGTAAAGGCCCCAACGGCACCCGCGAGGTGGGTGTAGGTGTTTTTGATAAATCGGGCGCGTTCCGATGGACGGGACTCAGCAACAGAGAGCATAGATTTCTCCTGGAATTTTCAGCAACGTTGGCTAGTACTTCTACATTAACGAACTAAATCCAAACGGGTCGTCAGTAGATAGCCCTAGGGCCGGGCAAGCTATGCAATCGACGGATGGGAACAATGGAACTACGGATTCGTCGTTAAGGCTGGTAAGGCTGGATACCGATCGATGGACCTTTGAATACCCTTTTGGACCTAAATCTCTATGCTGAATCTTCCTAAGCTGAATCTTGCCAATCTGTGGCCGATCGCCCTGGGTTTGACTATCCTGACAGGAGCGTTCCTGGTCGAAACCACAACCGCCCAACCCGCCAGCGCCGCCCGCAAATGTCGCGGCCGCAAATGCCCGCCGCCCAAGTCTGCCCCAAAACCCGCCCCAACCAGTTCCAGCAGTCTCCAGACGGAACTCCTAGCCGCCCATAACAAGGTGCGTTCCCAACATGGTTTGCCCGCACTGACCTGGTCCAGTGAACTGGAGTCCCTGGCCCAGGACTGGGCCAACCAAATGACCCGCACGGGCAAATTCGATCACCGCCCCAATAACCGCTACGGCGAAAATCTCTTCTGGGGAAGGGGCCGGGACTACAGCGGCACCTATGCGATCGAATCCTGGGCCAGCGAAGCATCGGGCTACAACTACGCCAACAATAGTTGCCAAGGCGTCTGCGGCCACTACACCCAACTTGTCTGGAAAAACACCACCCAGGTCGGCTGCGCGGTGGGCAAGGTGCGCGATGAAGTCTACTGGGTCTGCAACTACAATCCCCCCGGCAACTACGTGGCCAGAAGCCCTACTAGCGACCGATTAGCTGGAAGGAATTGAGATAGCCTTCGATACTCTTGGCTAGATTGCGATCGCTCTTCGTGGTCGCAATCACCAAGTAAAGGCGTTTCTCCACGATGTAAACCCGGATGCGCGTGGTTGTGCCATTGGCGAGCTTGGCTTGAATTTCCTGGCCGGGGTAGGTGCCGATCGTCAGGGGTTTAGTCGCGAGAATTTTACCGCCTTCGTCGGTGATGCCCTGGATTGTGCCCGCGAAGGCTTCTTTGACGCCGTCTTTTTCTGTGGTTGGATCGCTTGCAAAGTCCACATAGGAGACCGTATAGCTGGCGGCTTCCTGGGGGCGATCGACCCGAAAGGCCGTCACATCATCACTTTTTGAAACCTTGGCATCCCCCGGCATCAGCACTTTAAAACCTCCCACCTCGGAGGTAAACAACCGCCAAATCGAATTAGAGGCCTTCGGCGGGGGCGTTGTTTGCGGTGCGGGTTTAGGGGTTGGGCTGGGCGAGGGTTTGGGAGAAGGTGAGGGACTGGGACTGGGCGTGGGGCTAGGCGAGGGTTTGGGAGAAGGTGAGGGGGTTGGACTGGGTGACGGCGTGGGCGGCGGTGAAACTGACGGTGCGGGCGTAGTCGCCAACGATCGAGGGCCAATCGTCACCATCGCTGCCGCAACCGCAACCATGATCAAACTGCTAAACTTCCACGCGCGTTTCATTGGTTTACCATTCCATCAAAAGAGCATTTCGCCAAAACCCCTACTCCCACTGGCCCACTTCCAAGGGCTCATCTTCCGGACGATCGTCTTCAATCTTAAGTCGGATTTGCCGGGACCAACCCTCTCCGGCCGCATCCCCGAGGGTGGTTGTGATGGACTCCCCGGAGAGTACATCCAGGGCATTGAGCAGCGATCGCAGGTGGGGTGTGCTGGCACCCGTATCGACGTAGAGGCGATCGCTGAGCTGGTTGAGCCGCCGCCAGGTGCCGTAGAGTTTGGCGATCAGCTGCTCCATTTGGGCGGCTTGGTTGACCAGTTCGGCGGTGGAGTTTAGACATCCCAATCGGAGGGATTCTTCCAGGGCCTGTTCCAAATCTAGGTTGGTTTCGGTGAGGAGTTTGACCTGCTGGGCGGATTCCAGGTAGCGGGCCAGGTAGCGGGCCTCGGCGGTCACCTGCTTGAGGGTCTCCATGTCGGGGGTTTCGGCGACGGTTTCGCGCAGGGCCACCTGGTGGATTTCTGGCAGCTTTTCCATCTGCTTGACCAAAGGCGCCAGGTAGCGGGCCGGAATGGTTTGGTTGGCCGCTTTCTCGCGCATCACCTCGGGCAGTAAGTCCGAAGACATGGCCGTCCATTCGTCGGAGAGCTGGCGCACCTCCCGACGGGTAATTCGGTTGCCCTCCTTGGCCGAATCGCTGATCATCTGCTGGACCGGGGCCGGGGACTGGGCGGTCTCTACGAAGGCTCGCTTGGTGAAGTGATTGACGTCGTCGCCTTCGAGGTAGCCGTCGGCCAGCATTTGATCGGCACTGTTGGCCAGCTCGATCAAGTTATAGGCATTGCTCTTGCTGATCTCGCGATCCTTCAGCCAGTTGAGAAACCCCGTGCCGCGATCTTCGCCCAGGGCCTTTTCGCGATCGCGCACCGCCCGCAGAATCTTGCCGCGCAGAATGTCGGTCTGGAGATCCATGCGATCGCAGATCTGCCAGGCCTGCTCAATTTGCTGCTGGAAGTCGTAGTCGCTAATTTCTTTGTTTTCCGGGTCCGGGACGATCACATTGAGATCAATGCCGAGGCCCGCCGCCATAAGATCCTTCGGAAGCTCGTTTGGGGGCGTTTTTGCCTTTGCTTTCGTTGCCATCGCACATTCATCACGCAAACTGCGGGCCTATTATTGCACGGTTTATCCAATTGCCCCATGGCTTTGTGAATCGACGCGGCGTTTGACCGATTGGCCGTGGGAGGGCAGGCCTTCGGCCTGGGTCAAGGCATCGATGGCCCCGGCAATTTTCTGGAGGGCCGTGGGGGAATATTCGATCAAGCTGGAATGCTTCAGGAAGGTTTCAACGCCCAGGGGTGAACTGTAACGGGCTGCCCCAGAGGTTGGAAGCGTATGGTTTGGTCCCGCTAAATAGTCACCCACCGCCTCAGGGGTCGAATGGCCGAGGAAGATCGCGCCCGCATGGCGAATCAGGGGCAATAGATCCCAGGGCGCATCGACTTCCAGTTCCAAATGTTCCGGCGCAAAGAGGTTTGACAGTTCCGCCGCCTGCTCCAGGGTATCGACCACAATGATCACGCCAAAATTGGCAATGGACTTTTCCGTCAGGAGTTTGCGCGGATGATCGACGAGCTGGGCCTCCACCTCCACCACCACCTGGCGGGCCAAATTGCCATCGGTGGTAATCAACACCGCCGCCGCCAGGGAGTCATGCTCCGCCTGGGCCAGCAGATCGGCCGCCACATGGCTGGCCTGGGCATTGCCGTCGGCAATGACTAAAACCTCCGAGGGTCCGGCCAGGGAGTCGATCCCCACGGTGCCGTAGACATGCTTTTTGGCCAGCATCACATAGATATTGCCGGGACCTGTGATCACATCAACCTTAGGAATGGTCTCCGTCCCGTAGGCTAGGGCGGCGATCGCCTGGGCTCCCCCCACGCGATAAATCTCCGAAATCCCCGCCTCCTGGGCCGCCACCAGCACCGCTGGACTGACCTTGCCATCGGGTCCGGGCGGCGTCACCATCACCGTGCGAGGCACCTGGGCCACCCGCGCCGGGATCGCATTCATCAACACCGTACTGGGATAGGTGGCCCTACCGCCGGGCACATAGATACCCGCGCGATCGACCGGCGTATAGCGCTTACCCAGCACCACATTATCTTCGGCAAAATGCACCCACCCCTGGGGCACCCGCATGCGGTGGAAGGCTTCAATTTTGTCCCGCGCCATGCGAATCGCCGCAATCAAATCCGGCGAAACCTGCTGATAGGCCGCCTCTAGCTCGGATCCCGTCACACGCAGTTGATCCGCACTCAGGGCCTGCTTGTCAAACTCCAAGGTGTAGGCCAGCACCGCCTGATCCCCCTGGCGCTGGACTGCCTGCAAGCACCTCGCGCACCGTCGATTCCTTGTGGAAAATAGAATCATCCTGGGTGCGATCGCAAATGCGGCGCAATTCTGCCTTGGCTTCGGTCCACTGGGTAATGATTCGCAGCATTGGGTTGGTTGTCACAGAAGATGAGGGCGATATAGGGAGGGCTAATTTCTAAGGTCTAACAACTTCGCTTCTAAGTTCATCTTAGCGATTTCGTCCAAGACTCGCAGTGTCATTTCTGAACAATTTTAGATTTTTGTACGGTCCTGTAACAAAATCGGCCAGCCCATGCCAGGGACCAGAAAATTCATCCAAAGCATTGAGAAAACCACCTTGCTGTGCTAGCATTATAGGCCTGGAAAAACTTGCATATCACCCTAAAAAGCAAAAGCAAAGCACCGTGCCTAACATTAAATCCGCCGAAAAACGCGTTCAGATCGCCGAGCGCAACCGCCTCCGCAACAAGTCCTACACCTCCGCTGTGAAGACCTTGATGAAGAAGTGCTTTAGCGCCGTTGAAGCCTACAAGCTCACCCCCACCCCTGAGGCCCAGAAAGAAGTGCAGACCACTATTTCTGCCGCCTACAGCAAGATTGACAAGGCCGTCAAGCGCGGCGCCCTGCATCGCAACACGGGTGCCCGTCGTAAATCCACCCTAGCCGCAGCGGCCAAGGGTGCTTCTAGCAAAGCATTTGCCAAGGCATAGGAACTAGGGTGCCAGCGTGCAACTGATTGATACTCACGTTCACGTCAATTTTGACTCCTTTGTACCAGATCTTGAGGCCGTGGCGGATCGTTGGCGATCCGCTGGGGTGGTGGGTCTGGTGCATTCTTGCGTGGATCCAAGTGAGTTTGAGCGGACCCGCGCCCTGGCCGATCGCTTCCCCGAGCTGTTTTTTTCCGTGGGGCTCCATCCTTTAGATATGGAGCTGTGGTGTCCTGAGATGCCGGAGCTGATTCAGCGGTTGGCGCAGTCGGACAAGCGGGTGGTGGCGATCGGGGAGACGGGTCTGGACTTTTTTAAGGCGGACGATCGGACTGAGCAGTTAAATGCCTTTGACGCCCAGTTACGGATTGCCCAATTCCTAGACCTGCCTGTGATTATTCACTGTCGGGATGCGGCGGCGGCAATGTATGAGCATTTGCAGCAGTTTTGGCAGGTGCATGGCCCCGTGCGGGGCGTGATGCATTGCTGGGGCGGGACACCGGAGGAGACGGCTAGGTTTTTGGAGCTGGGGTTTTACATCAGCTTCAGTGGCACCGTCACCTTTAAGAAGGCCGAGCAGATTCAGGCTTCGGCCCAGATGGTGCCGATCGATCGGATCCTCGTGGAGACCGACTGCCCCTTCCTCTCTCCGGTGCCCAAGCGAGGTGAGAAACGCAATGGAGCCTGCCTATGTGCAATATGTTGCAACCCAGGTGGCCCAACTGCGGAACCTAGAACCGGAAGTACTCGCCCGCCATGCCAGCCAAAACGCCTGTGATCTCTTCCGGCTGCCGATCGTACTGGATTAGTCCACCCAAGGTCTGACGCATAGAACAAATTTCTCAATTCGTCAAGGCACAAAAGTGGCAGCCTGCGTAATAATGGATAGGGTCATTCTGGCTGCAAACTATAATTTTTCTTCCTAAACCTTCCGTAAGCCACCTACAAAACTTTGACGTAATCCCTGTAATGCTTACGCTTGAACCCATTATTGCCTACCTACAACTGCCCTAATGCCTCCTCCTTCTTAACAACTTTGACAAAAACTAGCGTCGTCCTGCCCCTTAGCCCGGATCCTCAAATCCCCTTGAGCCGATTCCAAACTTCTGTGGCATGGCGTTGACTTATTACTGCACATACCCTAAAATCTGGGGCTCGCCCTAGGCCGCAACCTGTAGAGGAACCGCATGACTGAGCTGACCTACAATACCCCCGCCTTCGTTCTCCCTGATTTGGTTGAGATCCAGCGGGAGAGTTTTAGATGGTTTTTGGAAGAGGGTTTGATTGAAGAGTTAGATAGTTTCTCGCCCATTACTGACTATACGGGCAAATTGGAATTGCACTTTGTCGGCAAGGACTACAAGCTGAAGCGGCCCAAATATGATGTCGATGAGTCGAAGCGTCGGGACAGTACCTACGCCGTGCAGATGTATGTGCCGACTCGGCTGATTAATAAAGAGACGGGTGAGATTAAAGAGCAGGAAGTCTTTATTGGCGATCTGCCCCTGATGACCGATCGCGGTACCTTCATCATCAACGGGGCCGAGCGGGTCATCGTCAACCAGATTGTCCGGAGTCCAGGGGTCTACTACAAGCAGGAGACCGACAAAAATGGTCGCCGGGCCTATAACGCCAGCTTGATCCCGAACCGGGGTGCCTGGCTGAAGTTTGAAACCGACAAGAATGACCTCGTCTGGGTGCGGATCGATAAGACCCGTAAGCTGTCTGCCCAAGTCCTCCTGAAGGCCCTGGGTCTCTCCACCGGGGAAATCCTCGATGCCCTGCGCCATCCTGAGTATTTCCAGAAGACGATCGAAAAAGAAGGCGAATTCGGCGAAGAAGAAGCGCTGATGGAGCTGTACCGGAAACTCCGTCCGGGTGAACCCCCCACGGTGTCCGGTGGTTCGCAATTGCTGGAATCGCGGTTCTTCGATCCCAAGCGCTACGACCTGGGCAAGGTGGGCCGTTACAAGCTCAACCGGAAGCTGCGTTTGAGTGTGCCCGAGGCGACGCGGGTGCTGACGCCCCAGGACATCCTGGCCTCGATCGACTACTTGATCAACCTCGAATTCGACATCGGCAACGTAGACGACATCGACCACCTGGGCAATCGCCGGGTGCGATCGGTGGGCGAACTGCTGCAAAACCAAGTGCGGGTGGGTCTAAACCGTCTGGAGCGGATCATTCGTGAGCGGATGACTGTGTCCGATGCGGATTCCCTAACTCCGGCTTCTCTGGTTAACCCCAAACCTCTGGTGGCGGCAATTAAGGAGTTCTTCGGCTCCTCCCAGCTATCCCAGTTCATGGACCAGACTAACCCGTTGGCCGAGCTAACCCACAAGCGACGGATCAGTGCCCTTGGCCCCGGTGGTCTAACCCGTGAACGCGCAGGGTTTGCCGTGCGGGACATCCACCCCTCCCACTACGGACGGATCTGCCCGGTTGAGACGCCGGAAGGCCCTAACGCTGGTCTGATTGGCTCCCTGGCCACCCACGCCCGCGTGAACGCCTACGGCTTTATCGAAACGCCCTACTACCGGGTGGATGAAGGCAAGGTTCGCAAGGATTTAGCCGCCATCTATATGACGGCGGACGAAGAAGATGACCTGCGGGTCGCGGCGGGGGACATCCCCGTGGACGAAGCGGGCACTATCCTTGGTGAGAAAGTCACCGTGCGCTATCGCCAGGACTTCATCAGCGTGGAGCCGAGCGAAGTGGACTATGTGGCCATTTCGCCCGTGCAGATCATCTCCGTGGCAACCTCCCTGATTCCCTTCCTGGAGCATGACGACGCCAACCGCGCCCTGATGGGTTCGAACATGCAGCGTCAGGCCGTGCCCCTACTCCGTCCAGAGCGCCCCTTGGTGGGCACAGGGCTCGAAACCCAGGCCGCCCGTGACTCGGGGATGGTGATCGTCTCCCGCGTAGACGGTGAGATTTCCTACGTGGACGCCAAGCGAATTCGGGTGCGCCCCGCCGCAGGCGGCCGGGAGATCGAGCATATTCTCCAGAAGTACCAGCGATCGAACCAGGACACCTGCCTCAACCAGCGGCCCATCGTCCACCTCGGCGACAAGGTCCAGGTGGGCCAAATCCTCGCCGACGGTTCTGCGACGGAAAACGGCGAACTGGCCCTAGGACAAAATATCCTGGTCGCCTACATGCCCTGGGAAGGCTACAACTACGAGGATGCGATCCTGATTAGTGAGCGCCTGGTCTCCGATGACGTCTACACCTCGATCCACATTGAGAAGTACGAAATCGAAGCCCGCCAGACCAAACTCGGCCCCGAAGAAATCACCCGAGAAATCCCCAACGTCGGTGAAGATGCCCTGCGCAACCTCGACGAAAACGGCATTATCCGCAAGGGTGCCTGGGTAGACTCCGGCGACATCCTGGTCGGTAAGGTCACGCCCAAGGGTGAATCGGACCAGCCGCCGGAAGAAAAACTCCTGCGGGCGATCTTTGGTGAAAAGGCTCGGGACGTGCGGGACAACTCCCTGCGGGTGCCCAACGGTGAAAAGGGCCGGATCGTCGATGTGCGGGTGTTCACCCGTGAGCAGGGCGACGAACTGCCCCCCGGTGCCAACATGGTGGTCCGCGTCTATGTGGCCCAGAAACGCAAAATCCAGGTCGGCGACAAGATGGCCGGACGCCACGGCAACAAAGGGATTATTTCCCGGATTCTGCCCGTGGAGGACATGCCCTACCTGCCCGACGGTACGCCCATGGACATCGTGCTCAACCCCCTCGGGGTGCCCAGCCGGATGAACGTCGGCCAGGTCTACGAATGCCTCCTCGGCTGGGCCGGGGAAAACCTCGGCACCCGCTTTAAGGTGGTGCCCTTCGATGAAATGCACGGGGAAGAGAAGTCCCGTGAAACGGTCCATGGCAAGCTCTATGAGGCGCGCGAAAACCGGATCGATCACACCGGCGAAGGCGAATGGGCCTACGACGAGAACAACCCTGGGAAAATCCAGGTCTATGACGGTCGTACGGGTGAGCCCTTCGATCGCGCCGTCACCGTAGGCAAGGCCTACATGCTGAAGCTGGTCCACCTGGTGGATGACAAGATTCACGCCCGATCGACCGGACCCTACTCCTTGGTGACCCAGCAGCCCCTGGGTGGTAAGGCACAGCAGGGTGGTCAGCGCTTCGGGGAAATGGAAGTCTGGGCCTTGGAAGCCTTTGGTGCGGCCTACATTCTCCAGGAACTGCTGACCGTCAAGTCCGACGACATGCAGGGCCGGAATGAAGCGTTGAATGCGATCGTCAAGGGCAAGGCTATTCCTCGCCCCGGTACGCCGGAGTCCTTCAAGGTGCTGATGCGAGAGTTGCAGTCCCTCTGTCTGGATGTGGCCGTCCATAAAGTTGAAACCAAGGACGACGGCAGCAGCCGCGACGTCGAGGTGGATCTGATGGCCGATGTGGTGACCCGCCGGCACCCACCCGTCCAACCTACGAGGCGATTTCCCGCGAATCCCTCGATGACGAAGAAGAGTAGTTTTTGTGACTGCTGGGGGGATGGTTTCGTCCCCCAAAACTTTTTTGATAAACCACGCCTGCATAACACAAGCCCAACGTAAGGAAGTAGAACGCGATGCCCAAGATCGAACAGCGCTTTGACTACGTGAAAATTGGTCTGGCTTCTCCTGAGCGGATCCGTCAGTGGGGCGAGCGCACCCTCCCCAACGGTCAAATCGTCGGTGAAGTCACCAAACCCGAGACCATCAATTACCGCACGCTCAAGCCTGAGATGGACGGCCTGTTCTGTGAGCGGATTTTTGGTCCGGCTAAGGATTGGGAATGTCATTGTGGCAAGTACAAGCGGGTTCGCCATCGGGGTATTGTCTGCGAGCGCTGCGGGGTGGAAGTCACCGAATCCCGCGTTCGCCGCCACCGCATGGGCTATATCAAGCTGGCGGCGCCTGTGGCCCACGTTTGGTATCTGAAGGGCATCCCTAGCTACATGGCCATTTTGCTGGACATGCCCTTGCGCGATGTCGAGCAAATCGTCTACTTCAACGCCTACGTGGTGCTGAATCCTGGCAACGCCGACAACCTCAGCTACAAGCAGCTCCTAACTGAAGATCAGTGGATGGAGATTGAAGATGAGATGTACAGCGAAGATTCCAAACTCCAGGAAGTGGAAGTCGGAATTGGAGCTGAGGCCTTGCAGCGCTTACTCCAGGACATTCCTTTGGATGAGGAAGCTGAGCGTCTGCGCGAAGAGATCGCCACCTCCAAGGGGCAAAAGCGCGCTAAATACATCAAACGCCTGCGGGTGATCGACAACTTCATCGCCACGGGATCCCTACCCGACTGGATGATCCTGGACTACATCCCGGTGATTCCGCCGGACCTGCGTCCGATGGTGCAGCTTGATGGGGGCCGTTTTGCCACCTCGGACTTGAATGACCTGTACCGCCGCGTGATCAACCGCAACAACCGTCTGGCCCGCCTCCAGGAAATTCTCGCCCCGGAAATCATCGTCCGCAACGAAAAGCGGATGCTCCAGGAAGCCGTGGATGCCCTGATCGACAATGGCCGTCGTGGTCGGACCGTCGTGGGGGCCAACAATCGCCCCCTCAAGTCCCTCTCCGACATCATCGAAGGGAAGCAGGGTCGTTTCCGTCAGAACCTGCTGGGTAAGCGGGTGGACTACTCGGGACGCTCGGTGATCGTGGTCGGTCCCAACCTGAAGATTCACCAGTGCGGTCTGCCGAAGGAAATGGCGATCGAACTCTTCCAGCCTTTTGTGATCCACCGCCTGATCCGTCAGGGCCTGGTGAACAACATCAAGGCGGCGAAAAAACTGATTCAGCGCAACGATCCCCAGGTTTGGGACGTACTGGAGGATGTGATCGAAGGGCACCCCGTCATGCTGAACCGCGCACCGACCCTTCACCGTCTTGGGATTCAGGCCTTCGAGCCGATCCTGGTGGATGGCCGCGCGATCCAATTGCATCCCCTGGTTTGTCCCGCGTTCAACGCGGACTTCGATGGGGACCAAATGGCGGTTCACGTGCCTTTGTCCATTGAAGCCCAGGCTGAAGCGCGTCTGCTGATGCTGGCCTCCAACAACATCCTGTCTCCGGCGACGGGCGTCCGATCGTCACCCCCTCCCAGGATATGGTCCTAGGCTGCTACTACCTGACCGCCGAGAACCCCAAGGCCACCAAGGGCGAAGGCAGTTACTACGCCAACCTGGACGATGCGATCATGGCCTACGAACAGCATGAAGTCGATCTGCATGCCTACGTCTGGGTGCGCTTTGACGGCATCATCGAGTCCGACAAGGACGACAGTGATGTGCTCAAGGAAGTCAAGGGCGACGACGGCACCGTCACCCGCACCTACCAGTTCCGCCGCCGCCGCGAAGATGCCGACGGCAATCTGATCTCCCAGTATGTGCGCACAACACCGGGCCGGATTATCTACAACAAGACCGTGATTGACGTGTTGTCGGATTAGAGGGGCGGGGTTTGCCTCCGTTGGATACAAACCCCCTCCCCCAATCCAGCTTGCAATTCTTAAGAATCACAAACATCACATTTCCGTGGGGCCAATATGATCGACCAACAAACGCAGCAAATTTTCCGGAACAAAGTCGTCAACAAGAAGCAGTTGCAAAACTTGGTCGCTTGGGCCTTTACCCACTACGGCACCTCCCGCACGGCCCAGATGGCCGATGCGATGAAGGAATTGGGCTTCCGCTATGCGACCAAGGCGGGGGTCTCGATTAGTGTGGATGACTTGCAGATTCCACCAACCAAAAAGGCCCTGCTGCTGGCGGCAGAGGAAACCATCCGCGTTACGGAAGAAAAATACACCCGTGGGGAAATCACGGAAGTGGAGCGTTTCCAGAAGGTAATCGACACCTGGAACGGCACCTCCGAAAACCTCAAGGATGAAGTGGTCAAACACTTTGAATCCAATGACCCCCTGAACTCGGTCTATATGATGGCCTTCTCGGGCGCAAGGGGCAACATCTCCCAGGTCCGGCAGTTGGTCGGCATGCGCGGTCTAATGGCCAATCCCCAGGGGGAAATCATTGACTTGCCGATTAAAA